>CAMPIO010000026.1 GCA_946886405.1 uncultured Pseudoxanthomonas sp. | reverse complement strand
CCTCGCCGCTCATCAAGTCGAGCGGCGCGCTGACGCTGGTCACGATCGTCCGCGCGGCGGGGTCGTAGACCACCACCTTCAGGCTCTGCGTGCCTGCATCGATTCCGGCGACCAACTCCATCCGACACCACCCTCACCCGAGAAAAGTTAGCGCTACCATTTCACCTGGTAAAAAAAGGGAACACGCATATGGCTCCCTCTTTTCCTGCACGGTCGTGCCCACCCCGCCGTGATGCCGCACTGTAACCAGCCTTCAGGCAAAAAGCCTGCTGCGCTGCAAAAACCACGTAGCGACAACAGCTTGGGGGCATGTCGAGGGCGCAGGACGTTCCTTCGCACGTCAGTACGCGAGGTCGATGAAGCTGTTGATCGACAGGCGTCCACGCAACGGATCCGAGGTAAGCGGGCGGTCGCCAATCCGCCCCGAATGCAGCGAGTTGCGGCGGTACACGACCAGGCGGTTGAACACACCCTCCACCCCCCCGATCCGCTCGAACAACGGGGTGTCGCCATCGATGTAACCGCCAGGCCCGCCCTCCTCTTCGCGGGCCTCCTGCGCCAGGCAGTCGAAATAGGCGGCATGACGACTTTCGTCCACGTACTCGAATCCACTGCGTCGATGGCGGTAGAAGTCCGTACCGCCCCAGGCGTCGCGGAACAGGTAGTGCACCGTGGCCAATCCCTGCCCGCTGACGGAATCGATGTGTGGCACGCGCTGCAGGAAATGCAGACTCTGCGGCGCCTGCGTTACCAGCGAAAAATGGCACATGGGAAAGACGAACCGACCGGGCTCAAGTGCGAATGCATCGTGCAGCAACGGATTCAACATCGTCTGCAGGAACTGCTGGTAGGACAGCGGCGCCGGCGCGCGAATGCCGGGAAACAGCGTCGGCATCTTCTCGAGCGAACGGCTCGCCGCCTTGTGCAGCATGCGGTCGGGATCGGCCAGCAGGTTGTCGATCACCACCAGCGGCGCCCGCTCACGGCCGACCACGTGATGGCTGACTCTCATGTCCGGATGCGGCGCCAGCAACATGCGACTGCGGCCCTCGCCTGCCTATACGGTCGCGGCGCGCGACGGCCACACGTCAGGCGCGGCCTTGCAATAGCGCTCGATGAAGGCCTGCTGGGAAGGCATCTGCGCAACGGCACGTTCGATGGGCTGCCGTATCGAGTTCAGCAACGTGCGCAGATCATCGTCTGCCAGCGCACGCGCAAGCGGATGCGGCGGTCCCGGTTGGATACCTTGCCCCAGCAGGACATGGGTCCAGGAATCGACCCGGAACAGTTCGTCAGGGTCCTGCCAGGCATGCGCGCGTTCGCGCCAGGCACGCAGGCGGATCTCCAGCGAGTCCGGCAGCGCCATCTCGCGGCAGGCCTTCCACATCGGCTCGTCGCGCTGCGTCGCGTGGTAGTGAAGGATGATGAAGTCGCGTACGTGCTCCATTTCCGCACGGCTGACCTCGTTGTACAGCTCGACCAGCGACGAATCGACGCCATCGAACGGGAACAGCTGCACCAGCCGCACCACCGCGCTGATGGCCAAGTGGATGCTGGTCGATTCGAGCGGCTCGATGAAGCCGCTTGCCAGACCAAGCGCCACCACATTCTTGTTCCATGCTTTCAGCCGGCGACCGGTCCGGAACGGCACCAGCCACGGGTCGCGCAGCGCGGGTGCGCCCACATCGCGCAACAGCTTGGCACGCGCTTCGTCGTCCGACATGTGGCGGCTGGAAAACACCAGCCCGCAGCCGACGCGGTGCTGCAGCGGGATGTGCCAACGCCAGCCGGCCTCGTGCGCGATGGCCCGTGTATACGGTACGGGCGGCCCCACCGACTCCGTCTGTACGGCCACCGCGCGGTCGCTGGGCAACCACGCGTTCCAGTCTTCGTAACCTGTACGCAGTGTCTGCTCGATCAGCAGGCCCCGGAACCCCGTGCAGTCGATGAACAGGTCACCCTCGATGACCTGCCCGTCTTCGAGGACGAGCGACGCCACGGCGCCATCGTGAGCGTGCTGCCTGACCTCGCGGATCTTTCCCTCGACCCGTCGCAGACCGTGCCCCTCGGCAATGCGTCGGAGGAATTTCGCATACAGGCCGGCATCGAAGTGATACGCGTAATTGACCTGTGGCTGCGTCTGCAGAGAGAACTGGTCACCGCGCGAAGCGACGGTTTCCAGGCAGAAGTCGCCCAACTCGGAGGGCATGCCGCGCCGGAGGCTGTCGAGCCAGAAATGATGGAAGGCGGCCGCCCACGTGCCCTGCCCCGTGATACCGAACGGATGGATGTAGCGCTCGCCGGGGCGGCGCCAGTTCTCGAACGAGATCGACAGCTTGAACGTGCCCGCGACCGCGCGCAGGAATTCCTGCTCGTCGATCTGCAGGAACCGGTGGAAGGTCCTGATGGGCGGTACGGTGGACTCACCCACGCCCACCGTACCGATCTGCTCCGATTCCACCAGCGTGATCTCGAGCCGGTCACGGAACTGGTGCGCCAGCGCGCAGCCGGCCAGCCAGCCCGCCGTGCCGCCACCGGCGATGACCACTTTGCGGATACGTCCCTCGGGTGTCGTTGGAGAGTCCAATGCAGTTGCTCCCTTCAGCGGTTGAGGCGGCCAAGCAGCATGGCGCGGATGCGCCTTGCCTGTGTTTCATCGATCGGTGCCAGCAGGTCCCGGGCTTGCGCAGGCAGATGCTCCCCTGCCCGCTCCCCCGGACCGAAGACGTAATACTCGAACAACCTGGCCCACGCCTGCTTCTCGCGCGCCGGCAGGTCGCGAATCGTCCACAACGCATGCTGGAGGGCAGGCAGCGGTGACGACAGGAAAGCTGACGAACGGCGCCACCAGTAGTTCAGCAGCACATTGAACGGCTCGAGGCTGCGTACGTGGTGCCACCACATGCTCGGGATGAAGATCGCATCGCCCGGCTCGAGCAATGCCGTTCTCGCTGCCGCCAGTGCGGTGCGGAACCGCGGATGCCGCTCGAAGTCCGGTGCATCGAAATCGACGACGCTGACGACCTGCCCGCCAGGCGTGGGATCGAACGGCCCGGGATAGAGGTTGTCGATCTGCTCAGGCGGAAACAGCGTGAACAGTCGTCTGCCGACCAGAGAACACGCCACGTTGTCGGGCGCATCGAAGTGGCACGACGCCACCACGCGGTTGCCGATCCAGATGCTGGCCGGCGCTTCTATCCCGCAGGTCGACAGGGAGAGGTCGTTCGCCTGGGTGAAGCCCGGCAGTGTACGGTCGACCAGCAGCGACGCGACGTAGTAGGTCGGCGGGTCGGCGGCGTGCAGGTGGTCTGCTATGCCGTCCAGCACGTCGGAAAGCACGCCGCGCCGCACCTCGAAGTTCAAGCGGGTGAAGTCTTCGTTGTAGAACGGCCTGCCCCCGATCTCCGGACCACCGAACGAATACTGGATCGGGGCCCCCACGTCGAAGCGGCGAAGGTACGCCATGGCTTCCTGCGTCGACGCCAGTCCCGCCTGCACCAGGCCCCAGTCCCGCGCGATGCCCTTCAGCACCACCGGCTCGCCCTCGTCCAGCAGCGCCTCCATGGGCAACTCGCCGGCGTCGATATTCTCCAGGGTGCGTATCGAGGTGCCGTGCATCACGGAGGTCAGTTCTTGCCGGTGGGCAATGCCGCGTCATGCGCGCGCAGGCGACGCTGCTTCTCGGCCAGCAAGCGACGCATGTTGTGCAGCGATGCGAGCATGAGGTAAGCGCCCTCGAGGTATCCGGCGCGATTGAGTTCTAGCAGATCGGCACCATCCAGCGCGGCCAGGCGTTCGCGGTCGATGCCGTGCAGGCCGTTGACCGCGATCCGGTGCCGCTCGTCCGCCTGTATGTCCAGGCTGAAGGGTTGAATCAGGCCTTTCGCGTCAAGCGCCGCGAACATCGTCGCGCCGTACGTACTGCCATCGCGTATGCCCCGCAGGACGTTCGCGACATGGTCGAGATACGGCGTGTTGCCGCCCTGCGGCAGAAAGACCGGCTCCCCGTGCGGGGCGTTGACCCGCGGATGATCGACGTCCACGTGCATCACCGCATCCTGCGTGAGCTCGCCATCAATGCGGTGCTCCTGGAACCCGATGAGGAAGGGACCCTTCGCCACGGCGCCGGGCAGATACGCGGCATTCCAGCGGCCATCGTGCAGGAAAAGATTCTCGCGCTGCTCGAAGCCCAGCAGCACGACGGACTGCCACTTGCCGCTCGCAGCGTCCTTGCGGAGGAAGATCGGATACTCCCGCTGCAGCTCGGCGAACTCGCTGGGAAACGCAGGCACCATGCCCACGTCGTCGCCGAACTCGGTGCCGAAGCCCGTCGCCACCCGCAGGTCGCGGTGCGCGATGTTGTTGAGAAGCTCGTAGCGGGCCATCTTCTTGTCCAGGGAAAGCGGGAGGCTCGGCTCGGCATGGTAACGCCGGCACACGGTACGTGCGGCAGCGGCCACGAGAGACACCTCGAAAAAGGGACCGCTGCTCGCGCAGCGGTCCCTCGGCGACATCCGGAGAGGGCGTCTGCCGCCTAAGTCAGAACTTGTAGCGCACGCCGACCATGTAGCGCGGGCTCTGGTCCGCCAGCTTCACGATCATCTGGTCGGTGCGCGCACGCCAGCGGACGTCTTCGCCCGTCAGGTTGATCGCCTCCAGACCGAACGACCAGTGGTCATCGAGCGTATAGTTCACGCTCAGGTCCCACTGTTCGTACTCTTCGACGTAGTACGGATTGCGGCTGGCGCCCTGGTTGGCGAGGATCAGGTACTCGTCGCGCCAGTTCCATGCCAGGCGCACCGACCAGCCGAACTTCTCGTACATGAGCATGGCGTTGGCCGTATCGCTCAGGCCCGTCAGCGCGAACTGGTCGATGGCCGGATCGCCGCCATCGTCATAGCCCACATCGCCGCGCACGACGGTGTAGTTGGCCAGAACGCCGAAACCCGTGTCACCGAAGAAGTACTGGCCACCCAGTTCCCACCCGTGCAGCTTGGACTGGTTCTGGTTGATCGGCCGGTTGACGTTGAACTGGTACAGCGGATCGTCGGCTTCACCGTAGATGTTGTAGGCCGCCTCGGTTGCCAGCGTCTGCGCGCCGGTGCCATTGAACGCGGCCAGGCCTGCCGGATCGTTGCGCAGCAGCGCCAATGCCGTGAACAGCGAGGTATCGTTCGCGGAACACGCCGCCGCGTTGGCCGCACCGACCTGGGCGACGCACGCCGCGCTGGTCAGGAACGCCAACGCCGCCTGCGCATCCGGACCGGACGTGGGATCCCGCAGACCGTAGAGGGATTCCTGGCCCACCGTGTTGCCGATGAAGTTGTCGACCGACTTGTTCCAGTACGTCAACGACACATAGCTCGCGTCGGCGAAGTACCACTCCAGGGCCATGTCCAGGTTGTCCGATTCCAGCGGTTTCAGGCTCGGGTTCTGCGCGTTGCCGCTGGCGCGTACGGACGGGTCGAGCAGGACCGAGCCGAACGGTTGCTGTGCACCCGGACCGGCATAGAGGTTGCCGTAAGGGGCGCGGGCGATGGTCTTGCCGAACGACGCGCGGCCCTTCAGCTCATCCGTAAAATCGATGCTGAAGTCGAGGTTGGGCAGGATGTAGCTGTAGCTGGCCTTCTCGCTGAAGGGTTGCTGCTCGTCCGACAGCACGATGCGGAAATCGTTGTTGGCCTGCCACTCGATGGCTTCGGGGATCGCGATGACGGAGGTCGACACGACATCCGTCGTCTCGTACCTGACACCCAGCCGGGTGTTGGTGCGCATGCCACCCAGTTCGCCATCCAGTTCCACCTGGAAGTAGGCCGAGTTGGTCTTCTCCTCCACCCGGTTGTCGGCCGCACGCTGCGGGCTGACACCCAACCCCACGCCATACTGGCCTGCGGCCCACTGGGCGAGTTCGGCCGCATTGCCACGCCATGCCGGCCAGCTGACCGCGCTGTAGTCGTCGAACAGGCCGACGATGTTGACCGGCCGCAGCAGATCCACCAGGCCGGCCGCGGTGTCCGAATCCACGTTGGCCACGCCCCAGTCGCCCAGCGTGGAATACGCTTCCGCCGCCTGGATGCGGTGGGTGGTGGACTTGTTGGTGTCGACACCGAACTGGAAGCGTCCCTGGTCGAAGCTCCATTCGCCGTCGATGCGGGCCTGCTTGATCTCGCTGACCTGCGTCTGCGCATTGACGCGCAGCACCTGGGAACCGATCTCGCCCTCCGCGAACCCGGGATTGACGACGCCGTTGGTGCCCGCGACGGCATCGCCATTGGTCGGGTACCAGGTCTGCGTACCGACCGGCAGGCCATTGTTGAACGCCAGCTCCTGCACCCAGGTGCCGCCGCAGTGCGGACCGGTCGTACAGTTGTTGGTGCCGGCGATACTCATGAAGATCGAGCCGCCACCCGTGAGCGGATCGTTGGGCCGG
The DNA here is from genome assembly GCA_946886405.1 of uncultured Pseudoxanthomonas sp. The sequence continues at coordinate 33,371 of CAMPIO010000026.1, read as the reverse complement.
CTCTCGTTCTTCGAGTTGTGCGCGTCGAAGGTGAGGCGGAAGCTGTCGCTGACATCCCACGCGGCGTTCAAGCCCAGCGAGCCGAGCTTGTACTTCTGCATGCTGCGCTGCTGCTCCAGGCCGAAATCCTTCGTGCCTGCGATCTCGCGGATGTAGACCGGCACAGCGACGGCGCCGCTGGTATCGAATTCGATGTCGGTGTAGTTGCTGTTCTGCAGCCACATCGCCTGCTCACCGCGGTTCTCGGTGATCTCGTTGGTCGAATAGGTGTAATCGAGCGTCAGGGTCAGGCTGTCGGTCGGCGCGAACTGCACCACGGCCTGGCCATTGACCCGCTCGCGCTCGAACTCCGAGAACGCGTAGCGCAGATCATTCGGGCGTGCATACAGGTCACCGATCGCGGGCGCATTGACCACGTTCGGACTGCCGGGCATGGTCCCGGTCCAAGGCTGCACGTTCCAGTAGTTCTCGGTCGCCTGCACCGAGCCACCCTTGCGCTTCTGCTGACTCGCGCTCAGGCTCACGCCGAACGTCTTGTCGGGATTGCTGTAGCTGAAGATGCCCGACAGCTCCGGCGTGATGTCGCTGTCGAACGGCTGGCTCTGGTCCGACACGAACTTCGCGCCGGCGTTGGCCACCACGCCATCGTAGTTGAACGGGCGCGCCGTCAGGATGTTGATGGTGGCGCCGATACCGCCACTCGGCACCTGCGCCTGTCCGGTCTTGTAGACCTCGATGCCGTTGATCGCTTCGGCAGCAAGCTGCGCGAAGTTGAATGCGCGGGTACCGCCGTCCACGCCGCCGATCGCGACCTGTCCGGATGCACCGAACGCATCCGCGCCCGGCATCTGGCGACCATTGAGGGTCACCATGTTGAACTGCGGTCCAAAACCGCGTGCCGTCACCTGCGCACCTTCGCCATCCCGGCGCTCGATCGAGATACCGGTGATGCGTTGCAGGGACTCTGCGAGGTTGGTATCCGGGAACTTGCCGATGTCCTCGGCGCTGATCGCATCGACGACACCTGCCGCGTCGCGCTTGATGTCCATCGCCTGGCTGAGGCTGCTACGGATGCCCGTGACCACGACCGTGTCCAGATCCGTCGCCTGGGATTGTGTCTGCTCCTGCGTGGTCGGCGCCGGTGCAGGCGTCTGCGCGTCCTGGCCGAATGCAGGATTGATGACGAGCACGCCGCCGACGAACGTGAACATTGCTCTTGATCTGAATTTCGCCAACTTGCGACTCATCGACGTGCCCTCGGGTCTGGAGTGGTACGGAAACTGCACACAGTCATGGATTTCCCCTTCGCTACATTCGTAAGTGATGTACCGCCCCTCCCGGGGGCGCCCACGGGCAGTGCCCGTCTTCCAGGCCGGATGCGAGCGCTGGCCCCCGAAGGCCCGTGCGCCGCATTCCGGTTTCAAGCGTGGCAAGACAACGATCGCGCGATGGAGGAGCATCCCTTCGATCCGAGCTGGCGATGATCGAGTGGTAGCGCTACCATTGCGTTGGGGCGCAGACTAATCATGCGTGTTCGCTCTTGTCACCATGCAGCGCAGCAAAGCCGCCGGGACACGCTCCAGGCAGTCCGGCAACGCGGGGGCGGATACCGACGCCGCAAGCCTTGCGCGCAGTCACTGCGCAAGTAATCGAGATTTCGCGGCAAGAGTCGCCAGAAAAAACGGAAGCTTCAGCGTGAAGAAACCCAGCAAGGCCGTGCGCAGGAAGGGAGGAGGCGCCGTCACCATCGACGAGGTGGCGCATCACGCAGGCGTATCGCCGATGACGGTGTCCCGCGTGGTGAACGGCCACGCCGGCGTCCGCGACGCCAACCGCGAGCGCGTCATGCGCAGCGTGCGCGAGCTGGGTTATCGCCCCAACCTGGCAGCCAGCTCGTTGGCCGCAGCGCAAAGCACGTGCATTGCGCTGATCTATTCCAATCCCAGCTCCAGCTACCTGCGTGAGTTGCTTGTCGGCGCATTGCGCGGATCGGCCCGGGCGGCGGCACAACTGGTGATCGCCACGTGGGACGGCCTGGACGCCGATGGATGTCGCGCGGCGGCCCGGCAATTGTCGAGCAGCGTGGCCGGCGTGATCCTCCCTCCCCCGCTGTGCGAATCGACCGCCATCGTGTCCGAGTTCTCGCAGGCGGGCGTGCCTGTGGTGTCGATCGCTTCAGGGCACCTCGGCGACACCGTTTCCTGCGTGCGCATCGATGACCATTGCGCCAGCCGTGACGTGGTTTCGCACCTGATCGCACGCGGGCATACACGGATCGGTTACATCAAGGGCGATCCCAACCAGACGGCCAGCGCGCATCGCTGGCAGGGCTACCGCGATGCACTGGCCGACGCCGGTATCGCGTACGACGACAGGCTGGTCCAATCGGGCTACTTCACCTACCGCTCGGGCCTGCATGCGGCGGAAAGACTGCTTGCCCTGCGCCGCCCTCCCAGCGCCATCTTCGCCAGCAACGACGACATGGCGTCCGCAGTGGTGTCGGTGGCCCATCGTCGTGGCCTGGACGTGCCTCGGGACCTTTCGGTGGTCGGCTTCGACGATACCTCAGCGGCGACGATGGTGTGGCCGGAACTGACTACCGTGCACCAGCCGGTTGCGGCCATGGCCGATGCCGCCATCGATCTCCTGCTGCGCGACATTCGGCGCGATCCCGCCACCCGCGTCATCGTCAATCGCGTGCTGCCGCATCAGCTCGTGAAGCGCTCGTCCGTCGCGGACGGCCCGAACGTCGAGGCAGGGTCCAGGAAGAGCAACGTGCGGTGACAAGGCGTGGAGGGATCACGCAACACCCTGACCCAAGCACCTCTATCCCCTGGGATTCTGGCGGTACCACGCGACCGCCCCCAGCAGGCCCAGCTGTCCATGCTCGACGCGCCACACGGGTACACGTTCGAGTTGTTCGGTCATGACGCCCTTGTTGAGATAGCGCTGCAGGAACCGGCCGTCGTGCAGGAACTGCGGAATATGCGCGGTCACCCCACCGGCCAGGTAGACGACGCGCGCACCGAAGATGATCGCCAGGTCCCCCACCACGCTGCCCAGCCAACCGCAGAAGGTCTCGAGCGTTTCCCTCGCCAGCGCGTCCGAGTCGGCCGCAGCCACCAGCGCGCTCGCATCCGCATGTACGGGTGTTGCTTCGTGGAGTTCGCACAGGCACCGGTACAGATTCATCAGGCCCGGACCGGACAGCACATGCTCGTTGTGCAGGTACGGCCGGTCCTTCAGCAACAGGCGCACGATGTCGAGCTCAAGCGCATTGCCGGCGGCGAGCGACGCCTGTCCGACTTCGGTCGGCAGCACGCGCGGCGGCTGGCCTTCGATCCAGACAGCGGCGCCCAGTCCGGTGCCCGGGCCGATCACCAATGCCGGCGACGACGTCGCGGACGACGTCAGCGGTGTGAGCAGCGACAGCGTATCCTGCGACAGCGTCGGCACGGCATTGGCGACCGCCTCGAAATCATTGATCAGCTGCACCCAGGCCAGACCCGCGCCGACGCGGGTCTGCTCCACTGACACCGCCCAGGGAAGGTTGGAATTGATCAGGCGGTCGCCTTCCAGTACGCCGGCGATCGCGACGACCGCCCCATGGCACGGCGTGCCAGCGGCATAGTCATGCAGGATGGAGGCGAGATCGGCATGCTCGGCACAGGCGTACCGACGGTAATCGTGGATCTCGTTGCCGCCGTCGGCTCCGATCCAGCCCAGGCGGGCATACGTGCCACCCACGTCGGCAACGATGATGCGTGCGCCCGTATCATCCGGCGCCTGTGCTGCGGGAACGCCTGTCGGCAGCTTGTTCATCGTTACCATGCCTGCCATGTGAATGCCACGCTGCCCAATGCCTGAAATACGGGCCAAGGATAACGTGTCGACGTCTTATCGTGGCAGCAGCCTGTGCCGCGACTCACCCTACGGAAAGGTATGTCCGCCTGCCATGGCGTATCATGCCGGCATGCCCCGGTTCGCCGCCCTGCTCCGTGTCCTGCTCTGCCTTGTGCTGCTGCTCAACGGCGCGGCGTATGCGCACGCCGCCACGAGGATGGCGATGGGCAATGTAGCCACGGAACAGACGCACGACGACATGCCTCCGTGCCACGAGGGCATGGACATGGCAGCGCCGATGGACGACGAAAGCTCCCGGGCTTCAGGTCACCACGACGATGCCGCCGGTCTGCCAGAGTGCTGCAAGGCGGGCAGCTGCGATGGCTTCTGTACCCACCATGCCCCTGCTCTGACCTGGCGGATACCGCCGGATGCACTGGCGCATCCGACGATGCTGGCACCGGCCTATCGCGCCGACGCCCACGCCTCCATACGTCTGCCGCACCGTCACCGACCTCCCATCCTCGTGGCCTGAGGCCGCGCGCCGGTGGCGCTCATGCGCGCCGGACCCATGAACACGACGGACGCCACCGCGGTAGCGGGCGGTCGTTCCGACATGCACAGGATGGTTCGAATGAAACACGATGAATCCGTAACGGCACGCCTGGGCGCGTTCCGTCCCACGCGACGCCAGTTCGTCACTGGTCTTGCGACTGGCAGTGTGGCGCTCGGCCTTGGCCTCGCCCGCCTGCCCGCTTCCGCCGGTACGCCGGCACGCCGTGGCGGCGCAACCGTCGCCACCGGCACCGATTTCGCGTTGAGCATCAGCGCGATGCCGGTTGACATCACCGGCCGCATGCGGCCCGCGATCACGGTCAACAACAGCCTGCCGGCGCCGACACTGCGCTGGCGCGAAGGCGATACCGTCACCGTGCGCGTCAGCAACCGACTGCGCGACATGACCTCCATCCACTGGCACGGCATCCTGCTGCCGTCGAACATGGACGGTGTGCCGGGCCTGAGCTTCAACGGCATCGCGCCGGGCGAAACCTTCCAGTACCGCTTCCAGCTCAAGCAATCCGGCACCTACTGGTACCACAGCCATTCGCTGTTCCAGGAACAGGCCGGCCTGTACGGCGCGCTGATCGTCGACCCGCGCGAGCCGCCGCCCTACCACCACGACCGCGAACATGTCGTGCTGCTCTCGGACTGGACCGATCTCGATCCGGCCGCGTTGTACCGGCGCATGAAGAAGATGCCGGAGCACGACAATTTCTATCAGCGTACGCTGGTGGACTTCGTACGCGACGCGAAGCGCGATGGACTGGAGGAGACGGTCGAGGATCGCGGCATGTGGGGGCGCATGCGGATGACGCCCACCGACATCTCCGACATCAACGCGCACACCTATACCTACCTGGTGAATGGTGCGGCGCCCGCCGGCAACTGGACCGGCCTGTTCAAACCCGGAGAGAAGGTGCTGCTGCGCTTCATCAACGGCAGCGCAATGACCTACTTCGACGTGCGCATCCCGGGCCTGAAGATGACCGTGGTCGCCGCAGACGGCCAGTACATCCATCCGGTGAGCGTGGACGAGTTCCGCATCGCGGTGGCGGAGACGTTCGACGTGATCGTCGAACCGAAGGGCCAGGATGCCTTCACCATCTTCGCGCAGGACATGGGCCGCACCGGCTACGCACGCGGCACGCTGGCCGTCCGCGACGGGCTGGAGGCGCCCATTCCGTCGCGCGATCCACGTCCGCTGCTGACGATGGCCGACATGGGCCACGACATGGGCGGCCATGGCGCGCAGAAAGGCATGGAAGGCGGATGCGGCGCGATGATGGGCGAAGGCGGCTGCGGTGCGAACATGGGTGCGATGGATCATGGCGCTCACGGTGCAACGTCGAACGCGCCGAACCATCCCGCCAGCGAAACTGGCAATCCGCTGGTCGACATGCAGTCCTCCGCCAGCGAACCCAAACTCGACGACCCCGGCATCGGCCTGCGCGACAACGGACGCCAGGTGCTGACCTACGGCGCGATGCGAAGCCTGTTCGACGATCCGGATGGGCGCGAACCGGGGCGCACCGTGGAGCTGCACCTGACCGGGCACATGGAGAAGTTCGCCTGGTCGTTCGACGGTATCCCGTTCGCCAGCGCCGACCCGCTGCGACTCACGTACGGCGAGCGCATGCGCATCGTGCTGGTCAACGACACCATGATGCAGCACCCCATCCATCTGCACGGCGTCTGGAGCGACCTGGAGGATGCGGACGGCGCATTCCAGCTGCGCAAGCACACCATCGACATGCCGCCCGGCACGCGGCGCAGCTATCGCGTCCGCGCCGATGCGCTGGGACGGTGGGCCTTCCACTGCCACCTGCTGTACCACATGGAAGCCGGGATGATGCGCGAAGTGAGGATCGAGGCATGAAGACTTTCCTCATCCCTGTCCCGCTCCGCCTCGCCTCCGTCGTTGCCGTCGTGCTGGGCGTGGCCGCGCCTGCCATGGCGCAGCATCACGACCATCCACAGCCTGCGACGCAGGAGACACCGAAGCAGGACGAGCACGCGCATCACGATCATGGCGCCATGTCCCAGGCGACGCCGGCGACGACCTCCGCTGCACCGCGCGAACCGATCTCCGCGATCACCGCGGACGACGTGGCTGCTGCGTTCCCCGCCATCGACCACCACGCCATGCAGCATGCACCGGCGTTCAACCACAAGGTGACCTTCAACCGGCTGGAAGCCTGGGATGCGAACGAAGGCACTGGCCAGGCCTGGGAAGGCAGCGCCTGGTTCGGCACCGACACTGACCGCCTGTGGCTGCGCAGCGAGGGCGAGCGCATGGGAGGGCACACCGAGAGCGCCGACCTGGAAGTCCTGTACGGCCGCAGCGTCTCGCCGTGGTGGGACGTGGTGGCCGGCGTGAAGCACGACTTCAAGCCCGGCCACGCGCGCAACTGGGCGGCGTTCGGCGTGCAGGGCATGGCACCGTACCGCTTCGAGGTGTCGGCAACCGCTTACGTCGGCGAAGACGGACAGGTCGCCGCGAACGTCGAGGCCGAATACACGCTGCGCATCACCAACCGCCTGATCCTGCAGCCGCTGGTGGAAGTGGACATCGCAGCGAAGGATGATCCAGATTACGGCGTCGGACGCGGCATCTCCGGCATCGAAGCGGGCCTGCGCCTGCGCTATGAAGTGACGCGCCGTTTCGCGCCCTACATCGGCGTGGTGCACGAACGTGCCGTGGGCGACACCGCCGATCTGCGCCGCGCAGACGGCGAAGACACGCGCGATACCCGCATCGTCGCGGGCGTCCGGATCTGGTTCTGATGGAGGACTTCATGAACTACCGCACGCCCCTGCCCCGCCTCGCCTCCGTCCTGCTGCTCGCCACCACCCTCGCCGCCTGCACCCAGGCGGTGCCGGCGCCGGTGGACAGCGCCCTCGCAGCGACGGCTGCACCGGCAACGCAGCAGAAGACTGCGGTGGCCGCGATGCCGAAGATCATCGTCCATCGCGATGCCTACTGCGGCTGCTGCCACCTCTGGATCGAACACCTGCGCAAGGAGGGCTTCAACGTGGACGACCGCGTGGAGGACGCCATGAGTCCGGTGAAGGAACGGCTGGACATCGTGCCAGAGCATGCGTCCTGCCACACCGCCGAAATCGGGGGCTATGTGGTCGAGGGCCATGTGCCGGCATCGGACATCCGTCGTCTGCTGCGCGAGCAGCCGACCATTCGTGGCCTGGTGTTGCCCGGCATGCCGATGGGTTCGCCGGGAATGGAGGTGGAAGGCGTCGACGCACCGGCCTACACCGTGCTGGCACTGCACCGCGACGGCAGCACCACGCCCTACGCCACGCATTCGCCATGAACCGAGGGGGACGGCATGGACGCCGTCCCACCGCTTGACTCTGGAGCGTACTCCAGGGTGCAGACTGCTGGCACTTCGAGGAGTTCCCGCATGAACATCGGCCAATTGTCCCGCCGCACCGGCGTCCCCATCGACACCGTGCGCTACTACGAAAAGCAGCGCTTGCTGCCCCCTCCCATGCGCAGTGCCAGCGGCTACCGGCATTACGAAGCGGACGATGTGCTGCGGCTGAATTTCATCCGCCGCGCGAAGGCGCTCGGCTTCACGCTCGAGGAGATCCGCGACCTGCTGGCCCTCAGCAGCACCCACGACGGTGACATGGCGGCCATCCGTTCCGCCGCCACCGACAAGCTGATTGATGTGGAACAACGCCTGGCGGAGCTGACGCGCGTGCGTGACGGGTTGCGCCAACTGGTCGATGCATGTCCGGGGCATGGCGCGCTGGACCAGTGCCCGATCCTCACGGCGCTGGGAGGCGAGGCATGAGCCACACACCGCACACGCATGGCCACCCTCCGGCGCAACCCCCGGCGAAATCCGCATGCTGCAGCGGCCATGCCACGGCGCGCGCCGACGACGATACGCACGTCACCGATCCGGTCTGCGGCATGAAGGTTGATCCGCTCACCACCGCGCACCATGCGGAGCATGCAGGCCAGGCCTACCATTTCTGTTCCGCGGGTTGCCGCACGAAATTCGTCGCCGATCCCGAACGCTATCTGCGTCCGGCCGCTGCTGCTGCGCCGGCACCTGCGGGCACGCAGTACACCTGCCCCATGCATCCGGAGATCGTGCAGGATGGCCCGGGCACGTGCCCACTCTGTGGCATGGCGCTTGAGCCCATGCTGCCCTCGCTGGACGAGGAGGAGAATCCGGAGCTGACCGATTTCCGCCGGCGCTTCTGGTGGGCGCTGCCCTTCAGCGTGGCCACGCTGCTGCTGGCCATGGGCGGCATGTACCTGGATGTCATACCGCCCAACGTGCGCACCTGGCTGGAACTCGCGCTCAGCACGCCGGTCGTGCTGTGGGCCGCGCGGCCGTTCTTCCAGCGCTGGGCGCAATCGATCGCACATCGCAGCCCCAACATGTGGACGCTGATCGGTACCGGCGTGGCCGCCGCCTACGGTTACAGCGTGGTCGCCGTGCTGGCACCGCAGCTGTTCCCGCCCTCTTTCCGCGACCATGGCCACGTCGGCGTCTACTTCGAAGCGGCGGCGGTGATCGTGTCGCTCACCCTGCTCGGCCAGTTGCTGGAACTGAAGGCGCGCTCGCAGACCTCCGCCGCGATACGCGCCCTGCTGGGCCTCGCGCCGAAGACCGCACGCCGCCTGCGCGACGATGGCGATGAGGAAGACATCGAGCTCTCGCACGTGCACGTCGGCGACCGGCTGCGCGTGCGTCCGGGCGAGAAGGTGCCGGTGGATGGCGTGGTGCTGGAAGGCCGCACGCACATCGACGAATCCATGCTGACCGGCGAACCGATGCCGGTGGAGCGTGTGCCGGGCGACCGCGTGATCGGCGCCACCCTCAACGGTGCGGGCAGCCTGGTGATACGTGCCGAAAAGGTCGGCAGCGACAGCGTGCTTGCCCAGATCGTGCAGCTGGTCGCGCAGGCGCAGCGCACGCGCGCACCGATGCAGCGGCTGGCGGACCGGGTGTCGTTCTGGTTCGTGCTCGCCGTGCTCGCCGCCGCACTGGCGACGTTGCTGGGCTGGGGTCTGTTCGGCCCGGATCCATCATGGACCTACGGAGTCCTCAACGCCGTATCGGTGCTGATCATCGCCTGCCCCTGTGCACTGGGATTGGCCACGCCGATGTCGGTGATGGTGGCCAGCGGGCGTGCCGCGCAGGCCGGCGTGCTGTTCCGCGATGCAGAAGCCATCGAGACGCTGCGCAAGGTGGACACGCTGATCGTCGACAAGACCGGCACGCTGACCGAGGGTCGCCCGGCTTTCAATGCCGTGCATGCGTTGGCACCGTTCGACGAGGACGAGGTGCTGCGCTTGGCCGCCAGCCTGGATGCCGGCAGCGAGCATCCGTTGGCGCAGGCGGTGGTGCAGGAGGCGCGTCGGCGCGGGCTTGCGCTCGCGTCCGCGCTGGATTTCGAATCCAGCAGCGGCGTCGGTGTCCGCGGCGTGGTCGACGGCCGTCGCGTCGCTTTCGGCAATACCGTGCTGATGCAGGAAGAAGGCGTATCCATCGATGCGCTGCGGGAACATGCCGATCGCCTTCGCGAGGAAGGCGGCAGCGTGATGTTCCTCGCGGTCGATGGCGCGCCCGCCGGCAGCATCGCGGTGGCCGATCCCATCAAGGCCAGTACGCCGGACGCCCTGCGCGCCTTGCGTGACGGCGGGCTCCACATCGTCATGGCCACCGGCGATGGCGAGCGCACCGCGCGGGCGGTCGCCGCGCGCCTCGGTATCGACGAAGTCCACGGTGACGTGCGTCCCGCCGACAAGGCCGCGCTGGTGGCGCGTCTGAAGCAGGAGGGCCGCCAAGTGGCGATGGCCGGGGATGGCATCAACGATGCCCCTGCCCTCGCGGCGGCGGATGTCGGCATCGCGATGGGCACGGGCACGGACGTGGCGATGTCCAGCGCGCAGGTGACGCTGGTGAAGGGCGACCTGCGCGGCATCGCGCGTGCGAAAGCGCTGTCGGAAGCAACGGTGCGCAACATGCGGCAGAACCTGGCCTTCGCCTTCGCATACAACGCATTGGGCGTACCGGTCGCCGCGGGCCTGCTGGGCCTGTTCGGCGGCCCATTGCTGTCGCCGATGCTGGCGGCACTGGCGATGAGCCTGAGCTCGGCGTCGGTGGTCGGCAATGCACTGCGGCTGCGCCGTGTACGGCTTCCCGTCGACTGAAACGCACACGGCCACCCGCAGGTGGCCGTGCCGTCACCGGTACCGCCCGCTTACTTGACGGTGACGTAGGTGCCCTTCAAGGCAACGCCGCTCATGATGTTGCCCGCGTAGCACTCGTAGTGGGTAGCGCTGCGGAACTCGTTCTTCTTGAAATAGCTGGTGATGTTGATCACGGCATTCGCCCCGCGATCCTTGGCGCCTTCCTGCAGCGCCTTGAGTGCGGACAGCGCCACCCAGTTGCAGGATTCCACGTCCGATTTGCCCACGCCGTTGGTCTTCTTGTTGGTGACGTCCTCGCCCATGCGCGTCACCACCGCCGGTGTCTTCTCGCCGGCCAGAAAGAAGCGCACGCTGCCGTCGATGCCCGCCGCCTTCGCCTGTGGCGAGTCGATCAGTTCGCGCAACGGAAGTTCGTGGCGGGTGTCGGCAGCGAATGCCTGCGGCACGGCCAGCAAGGTCAGCAGGGATGCAGTCAGAAGTCGTTTCATGGTCAGGCTCCTTTGGGGAAAATGGTGGCGGGGCCACCGTGATGGTCAAGCATGCCGAGGCGGGCGTGGGGAAGCCGTGCAGGCCTGGCGAACGCAGCGCAGCCAGCCGTGGCGCATCTCGCCACTGGAACGAAACGCTTCTTCATCTATCCCCCTGTGGATGTCCGGCGTCAGTCTTTCCAACGCTTGAAGATCAGCGACGTGTTGATGCCGCCGAAGGCGAAGTTGTTGTTCATCACGTAGTCGGTCTGCAGTTCGCGGCCTTCGCCGGTGATGTAGTCCAGGTCCGCGCAGCGGGGATCGCGCTCCTCCAGGTTCAGCGTGGGGGCGAACCACCCCTCGCGCATCATCTGCAGCGTGACCCACGACTCGTAGGCACCGCAGGCACCGAGCGTATGGCCGACATAGCTCTTCAGCGAACTGATCGGCATCCGGTTGCCGAACACGGCCGCCGTGGCGGCAGTCTCGGCGATGTCGCCATGATCGGTGGCGGTGCCATGCGCGTTGACGTAACCGATCGCGTCCGGTGACAGGCCCGCGTCTTCCAGTGCCAGCCGCATCGCCTGCGCCATCGTGTCGGCGCTGGGCTGGGTGACGTGCTGGCCGTCGCTGTTGGTGCCATAACCGACGATCTCCGCGAGAATGTCCGCGCCGCGCGCCTGTGCGTGCTCCAGTTCTTCCAGCACCAGCGTGCAGGCACCCTCGCCCAGCACCAGGCCATCGCGGTTGGCGTCGAACGGACGCGGTGTCAGTTCCGGTTGGTGGTTGCGCACGCTGGTGGCGAACAGGGTGTCGAACACCGCGGCCGCCGTGGCATCCAGCTGCTCCGCGCCACCGGCGATCATCGCGACCTGCTTGCCGCTGCGCACCGCCTCGAAGGCGCAGCCAACGCCCTGACTGCCTGACGTGCAGGCGCTGGAGGTGGTGTACACGCGTCCGGTCAGGCCGAAGAACACGCCGATGTTCACCGGCGCGGTGTGGCTCATCATTTTCAGATAGGTGGTCGCACTGATGCCTTCGGTGGTGTACTCGTTGAGCATCCGCCCGAAATCGCCGACGGCTTCGTGGCTGCCGGCGGACGAGCCGTACGACACGCCCACCTTGCCGCTCTTCAGCACCGGGTCGCCCAGCAAGCCTGCCTGTTCCAGCGCGAGTTCCGTCGCACGCACGGACATCAGCGCCACGCGTCCCATGCTGCGCGTCGTCTTGCGATTGTAGTGCGCGGGGAGTTCGAAGGCTTCGGCCGGCGCCGCCAGCCGGGTGTTCAGGCCCTCGTACTTCGCCCAGTCGTCCATGTGGCGAACCGCGTTGCGGCACTCGCGCAGACGCAGGTGCACGCTGGGCCAGTCGTGGCCGAGCGGGCTGATGGTGCCGGCGCCGGTAACCACCACGCGTCGATCATTGCGATTCATCCGACCAGTCCTCCGTTGACCGAAATCACCTGCCGCGTGACGTATGACGCCTGCGGTGACATCAGGAACGCCACCACGGCGGCGACTTCCTCGGGTCGGCCGACGCGTTTCATCGGGATCATCTTCAGCGCCTCGTCGACCACCTCGCCGCTGACCATCTCGGTATCGATCAGGCCGGGCGCCACGCAGTTGACGGTGATCTCGCGGCTGGCCAGTTCAAGCGCCAGCGCCTTGGTCGCGCCGATGATGCCGGCCTTGGCGGCACTGTAGTTCACCTGTCCGCGGTTACCGACCAGGCCGGACACCGACGACAGCGTGACGATGCGGCCCGGCTTGCGCCGCCGCACCATCGGCATGACCAGCGGATTGAGGATGTTGTAGAAACCATCGAGGTTGGTGCGCAACACGGCGTCCCAGTCCTCGCCGCTCATGGCGGGAAAGGCGGTGTCGCGGGCGATGCCGGCATTGCAGACGACGCCCTGGTAAGTGCCGTGCGCGCCGATGTCGGCTTCGAGCGCCTGCGCAGCGGCGGCGCGGTCGGCCACGTCGAACGCCAGCACGCGGGCGTCGCGGCCCAGCTCGCGGATCTGGCCGGCGACGGCTTCGGCGTCGTCCACGCGGTTGCGGCAGTGCACGACGACGTCGAAGCCGTCCTGCGCCAGCCGTAATGCGATCGCTCGCCCGATGCCCCGGCTCCCTCCGGTCACCAGGATCGTCTTGTCTGCACTCATTCCTGCGTACTCTCCAGATACGCCATCGCGTCCGGCGGTTCGAACACCGACACGTTGGCGGTTGCCAGTTCCTCGCCGTCCCCCAGGATGCGGCAGCGGAACATGCCCAGCCCATTGTCGCCCAGCAGCTCGCGGATCGCCTCTACCCGCAGCACGCTGCCGGCACGGAACCAGGAAACCCGGCTCTCGTATCGGCGGGTGCCGAGCAGGAAACCGATCGACGGTTCACGTCCCGCCGCCCGCGCGTGGCAGCCGGCCCAGGCGGCGATGGTCTGCGCCATGTATTCCACGCCAACCCAGGCAGGTATGCCCTCGGCATGACTGAAGGGCCCTTCCTCCGGCACGCGCAGCTCGACGGCCACGGTGTCCTCGTCCCAGTCGACCAGCCGGTCGACCATGCGCATCGTCCCGCGATGCGGCACCACCCGTTGGATGTCGTACAGCTCGCGCATCATTCGCCTCCGAAGACGAGTACGGCGTTGCTGCCACCGAAGGCGAACGACTGGCTCAGCACATGACGCAGCGGCCCGTTCGCGGTCGCGCCGGGTGCAACGAACGCCAGCGGCGGCAATGCCGCATCCGCCGCGCCGTCCCACCAGTGCGGTGGCAAGCGGTGACCGGGGTTGTCGGTCATCGCCAGCCAGCACAGACCGGCTTCGACGGCACCGGCCGCGCCGAGCGTATGCCCGGTCAGCGGCTTGGTGGAACTGACGGGCACGTCAGCGCCGAACGCCGCCGTTACCGCCCGGCTCTCCATCGCGTCGTTCTGCGGCGTGGCGGTGCCATGCAGGTTCACGTAGTCGATCTGCGCCGGCGCCAGCTGCGCCCGCGCCAGTGCCTGGCCGATGGCCGTGATGGCGCCGATCCCCTGCGGCTCCGGTGCCGAGATGTGGTGGGCGTCGGCGGTCTCGCCCCACCCGGCCAGGCGCACGGGGCCGGGTACTCGCGTCATCAGGAACAACGCCGCGCCCTCGCCGATGTTGATGCCGTGGCGGTTGGCGGAGAACGGATTGCAGCGCTCCGCCGACACCGACTCCAGCGCCATGAAGCCGCGCACGGTGAATTCGCACAGCGAATCCGCGCCCCCGGTGATGACGGCATCGACCAGACCCGTGCGCAACAGCCGCGCTGCGGACGCCATCGCCTTCGCGCTGGAAGAGCACGCGGTGGAAATCGTCCATGCCGGCCCCCGTGCACCGGACTCGGCGGCGAGGAAGCGCGACGGCGCACCGATTTCCTGCTGCACGTAATGGAAGCCGGCGGGCCACTGCCGGTGCTGCTGCCAGTGCGTCATCGCCTGCTCGGCCTCGCCGATGCCGGACGTGCTGGTGCCGACCACGATGGCGACGCGCGAGGGGCCGTGGCGTGCGATGGCCTGTTGCACGGCATCCTGGATCTGCAGGTACGCCGCCCGCAGCAACATGTTGTTGCGGCCACGCAGTTGCACGGGATGATGCTCGAGCGACGGCAACCCACCCTCCACCGTACCGAGTGCCAGGGTATGCCCGGGCATGAGCCTGTCGTTGGGAGCGACCCCACCGGGTGCATCATCGCGGAACAGCGCCTCGCGCACGGCAGCAGCGCCTGTGCCCAGCGCGCAGACAATGCCGAGGCGATTCAGGAAGATCGCATCGTCGCTCACGGGCCGAGCACTCCGCCGTCCACCGATTCGATCATCAGTTCGTAACCATCGACGCCGTTGCGCACGCGCAGCGTGCTGGCATCCACCTGTTCGCACTGCAACCAGACCTGCCCGTTCCTGCGCAACTCGCGGGACGTACCGCGCTCGACCACCTCCCAGCCCGCAGGAAGCACCGCCCTGATCGCGTCGGCCGGCCACAAGCTGAACTGCACATCGTCGAGCACGCGTTCGCCGCGGACAGCCACAGGGAGCCACGCCGCACGCTGCTCGACGAGGTCCTTGCCATCCCACTGCAGGCGTACGCCGGTCCGGCCCATTGCCTGCACCGCCAGCCGAACCTCACCCGCATCGACTTCGAGCAGCGCATCCAGTTCGCGTACCTGCATGCCGAAGCGGAACACGAGTCGCTGCTGCCGGGCCATTTCGTGACCGAGCGCCGCCGGTGCCAGTCGCAACGGCGGCAGCACGACGGCAGGCGCCGCCGGACGTGTCGCGCATGCGGACAGCAACAGGCCTGCCAGCAGCAGTGCGATCAGCCGGTGCACAGTTGCTCCAGCACGTGGAGGCGACGCTGTGTGTCGGCGACATAAGGATTCTTCTTGTCCCACGCGTAGCCGGCAAGGATCGAACAGATCATGCGACGGATATCCGGCTGCGGATCCGGATGGAAGATGATCTTCTGGAAGCCGCCCGCGTACCACGACTCCACGAAACGGCGGAATGTCTGCACACCGCCGCGCAGCGGAATCGCGTAGTCGGCTTCCCAGTCCACCGTTTCACCGGCGTACTGGCGACGCAGGCATTCGCTGGCCAGCTGCGCCGACTTGAATGCGATGGTCACCCCCGAGGAGAACACGGGGTCGAGGAATTCACCCGCGTTGCCCAGCAGCGCATAACCCGGTCCCCACAACGAGGACACGTTCGACGAGTAGCCGGTGATCTGCCGCACCGGCAACACTGCCCACTCGGCGTTTTTCAGCAAGCGCGTGAGGTTGGGATCTTCGCCGACGATGGCCTGCAGACGCTCCAGTTCGGTGCCGGTGTAGCGGTCGAGGAAGGACTGCTCCGCCACCACGCCCAGCGAGCAGCAGCCGTTGGAGAACGGAATGGTCCAGTACCATACGTCGACATGCTCCGGATGCGTGGTGATCAGGATCTTGTTGCGGTCGAAGCCGGCGTCGTGCGGAATGTGGTCGCGCACGTGGGTGAAGATGGCGCCGCGCACCGGGAAGTTCGACGGCGACTCCAGCTTCAGCAGACGCGGCAGCAGGCGCCCGAAGCCGCTGGCATCCAGCATGAAGTCGGCCTCGATCACGTACTCCCCGCCTTCCGGCGAACGCACGGTCACGCGCGGCGTTTCGCCGGGTTCGGCGGACAGTACCTCATGCCGATAGCGCACCTCTGCGCCCATGCGCTCGGCACCCTTCGCCAGCACATGGTCGAAATCGGCGCGCTGTACCTGGTACGTGGTGCCCCAGCCTTCCGAGAACTTGTCGCGGAAATCGAACTCCGTGGTGCGCTTGCCACGCACGAACGCCGCGCCGTTCTTGTACTGGAAGCCGGCTTCCACCACGTCCTGCAGCAGACCGGCAGCCTGGATGTATTCCATGCTCTGTGGCAGCAGGCTCTCGCCGATGGAGAACCGCGGGAACTGCTCGCGCTCGACGATGAGCACCTTGCGACCCTGCTGCCGCAGCATCGCTGCGGCCACGGAACCGGCCGGGCCTGCGCCGATGATCAGGATGTCAGTGCGTTCCGTTTTCATGCAGAGGAATGTCCATGCGAAGGGGAATCGTCCGGTGCAGGCCGGAACAAAGGCGACAGCAGCCAGACCAGGCCAATGCCGAACAGCAGCGTCAGACCGAACGCGCGCAACGCAGGCGTGGCCGACAGGCCCAGCAAACCGAACGACAACCACGTGCTGGCCGCGCCGACACACACCGCCAGCCAGGCACTGGCGTCGCCACGGTGCTCGACCAGGAAGATGCCGTAGTCGATGCCCATGCCGAGCAGCAGCATCAGCGCCAGTACGTTGAACAACTGCATCGGCTGGCCCAGCCAACCCAGCAGCGCCACCGTCAGCACCCCCGCGAGCAGGGTCGGCGTGATCACGCGCCATGCCTGCCCGCGATAGCGGATGGCCAGCACTACGAACACCACCGCCACGCCCGCGAGCAGCAGCCACGACATCATGTGGCGGTAGTGCGTGAGCAGGCGTGAAATGTCGGCGGTGCGATCGACCCAGCGCACGCCGTCCAGCCCCTCGGCCTGCGCGGCGAACGTCGCCAATGCGTCCGGTCGCGACAGGTCGTTGACCATCACCACCGAGGCAACGCCCTGCCCTACCTGCCCCAGCCACAGATGGCGCACCGGCAGCGATGCCGGCGATGCCAGGAAGGCCTCGATGCCCATCGACGACGACGCGAACTCGCCACGGACCAGCGTCTCGTCCGTCGCGGTCGACAACCTCGCCAGCACCTCACGCTCGACACGCGATGTCAGCGCGGCGTCTTGCTCCTGCTGGCGCTGCGACGGCAGCCAGTCGCTCAGGGCACGATGCCCACCGACCGCTCCCTTCGCCTCGGCCTGGCGCAGTCGTGCGACGAGTTGCTCTTCGCGCTGCAGTACCTGTTCGGCATCGCGTCCCTGCACCAGGAAGAACTGCGCGGGACTGGGCATGCCCAGCAGGCGGCCCACCTCCCGCTGCTGCGCGATCAGCGCCGGCGGCGAGGACTGCAGGCCGCGCAAGTCATCATTGCCTTGCACGCGCATCCAGCCGGGCACGGCCACGACCAGCATCACGACAGCAAGCGCGACACCGCCGCGGCGACTCGACAGGCGCGGCCAGCGCGCCAGCGTGCCGCCCAGCCAGCGCGAAAAACCGGTCATGCGGACCTGCCCGCCATCGAGCCAGGGGAAGAAGAAGATCACCGTCAGGAAGGCCGCCGCCAGACCGACGACGGAGAACAGCGCCATCTGCCGCAGGCCGGGGAACGGCGCCAGGCCCAATGCCAGATATGCCAGCGCGCTGGTCAGCAAGGCCAGCCACAGGCCAGGCAACAGGTGGCGCAACAGCGACCAGCGATGCTCGCTGGCCACACCCTGGCGCGAGGCGAACCAGTGGATGCCGTAATCCTCCGCCACGCCGACCAGGCTGGCACCGAAGATCAGGGTCAGCAGATGGACCTTGCCGAACACCAGCACCGTCACCGTCAGCGCGACCGCGCAGCCGACCAGCAGCGACAACGCCACCAGCAGCAGCGGGCGCAGCGAACGGAATGCCAGCCAGACCAGCAGCAGAACGGCAGCCAGTGAGCCCCAGCCGATCGTGTTGACCTCGCGATTGGCCTGCACGGCGGCGGATTCGGCATGCAACGGTACGCCGGCCTTCAGCACACGCAGATCGGGCGCCACCGCGACCGCCGCAGCGGTCGCACCATCGAGCAGGTCCTGCAGGTGGCGTTCGCCATCCAGCCGGAACGCCGAGGTACGCAGGGTGAACTGCAGGACCGCCCAATGGCGATCCTCGGCCTGCAGCAGGCCGTCGCCATCCAGCGCCATCCCCGATGCCGCCGCCTGAGCCTGCCACCATTGCGGCCACAGTCCCAACGGATCGCTGCGCCAGTCGGTGAGGCGCGGCGCGCCCATGGGCCCGTACAGCGCCGCCAGCGCGGAATCCGCCAAGGCATCGGGCGCGGTCTGCGCAAGCGTCTCGCGCTGCGACGGCGTCAGCAGGCGGTCCCGGTGCGGCGCCAGGACATCGCGCGCCTGCGTGAACCAGTCGTCCGGCGAACGCTCCGCTGCGAGCATCGCCTGTGCCGCCGGCTGCGCAAGCGCACCCTCGAACGCATGCCGTGCCTTCAATGCGGCGTCGGCCTCTTCGGCACCCAGCATGACCACGACGTCGCGCGAACTGTTCTCGGCGATGCGACGCGTCGCATCGGCCACCGTGGGATCACCGGCTTCCTGCGGCAGCAGCGCCAGCACGTCACTGTCGATACGCGGCGATTGCCAGAACTGCCACTGATGCCAAGCGACGGCCGCCAGCACCAGCAACCACGCGAGCGCCAGCCAGCGCCAGCCACGCAGCGGTCGCGCCCTCGTCACCGCCAGCACGGGCTCACTCAAACTTGGCCGCCTCATCGCGCGAGAGCATGGCCGGCGATTCGCTCATGCCACTGAAGCGCAGCCGTGTCAGGTCGCCATTGGCCTCGCGCAGTTCGACTTCGCGCACATAGCGATCGCCCGACAGGCGCACCGAGGTGAACGCCTGCGCCAGTTGCCGGGAGCGCGGGACCAGCGTCATCTTCCAGCCACTCGCCGCACGCTCGCCTTTCACTTCGAAGGTCGACGTCAGCGCCTTCATGTCGCCGCTCATCAGCGCGAACATCATCGCGTTGACGCTGCGCAGACCCGGCTGCTGTCTGCCGTCCACTTCGACCCGCCGGCTGCCGTCGCGCTGGCGGCTGAGGATGCGATCCTGGGTGATGACGATCTCCGACGGGAACGGCGTCGAGGTCGACCACAGCACGCCCTTGTCGCGCGCCAGCAGGAAGCGGCCCTTCGAGCGAAGCGGATTCTTGAACCCGGCCACCTGCTTCTCCTGAGTGAACTCGCCACGCAGCACCGGCACCTGCGCCACCTGCTCGCGTACCTGCGCCAGCGGATCAGCTGCCATGGCCGACGGAACAACGCCGCTGGCCAATGCAAAGGCAAGCAGGATGCCGCGATATAGCTTCATGGTGCCTGGACTCCCAGCCGTTCCCACAGGACAGGCGGGCACTGATAACGCATCTCGCCTGAAGCGGCGTCGACCGCCACCTGGATCGTGTGCGCACGCGTCAGCACATCGCCGCTGGCCGCGTCGCGGATCTCGTAGTCCATTCTCAACCGGTTCTCCCACTCGCTGATGCGCGCCGCCACGATCAATGGCTGCGCATAGAGCAGCGGCCGGATGTACTTCACGCGGGTATCGACGATCGGCCACATATAGCCGGATGCCCGCATCTGCGGGTAGTCGTAGTCGAAGCGCTGCAACAACGCGCAGCGAGCGATCTCCAGATACTTGAAATAATGCCCATGCCAGACCACCTGCATGGCGTCGCAGTCATGGAACGCCGGGCTGAGCGGGATCTCGATCGCCAGGTCGTCGCGCAGGTCAGCCGGCATAGACATCCCAGCGTTCTTCGCGGATATCGACCAGCAACTGGCGCAGTTCGCCGTCCAGTGCGCGGTCCTCTTCGACCAGGGCGATGCGGGCCTGCAGGTCGGCGTACATCGCCGCTGGCCCGTCACCCAGCGTGGACTGCAAGCCGACACGCTCACGAAGGGCCAGCGCCTGGCGCGCGGCGATCAGCATGGCGGCGATGACCTGCTCGGTCAGCTCGATCACGCGCAGGCAGTCGCGCGCGGCGATCGTGCCCATGCTGACCTTGTCCTGGTTGTGGCATTCCGTGGAGCGGGAAAACACCGACGCCGGCATCGTGAGCTTCAAGGCTTCGGCGGTCCACGCCGACACGCTGATCTGCAGGGCCTTCAGGCCGTGGTTGATCGCCGCCCGCGGCCCGGTCGCTCCGGACAGGTTGGCCGGGAGGCCGTGGCTGTAGCGGGCATCCACGATGAGCGCCAGCTGCCGGTCCAGCAGGTCGGCAACGTTGGCGACCGTGTTCTTCAGCGAGTCCATGGCGAACGCGATGTGGCCACCGTAGAAATGGCCGCCGTGCAGGATCTGCTCGCGCTCGGGGTCGATCAGCGGATTGTCGTTCGCGCTGTTGAGCTCGGTCTCGATCAGCTGGCGCAGGAACGGCAGCGCATCTTCCAGCACGCCGATCACGTGCGGCGCGCAGCGCAGCGAATAGCGGTCCTGCAAACGCTGTTCATTGCGGGGCGGGCGATCACTGTGCAGGTCTTCGCGCAACCGTTGCGCCACGCGCGACTGGCCGGGGTGCGGCTTCGCGGCGAACAGCACCGCGTCGAAGTGGTGCGCATTGCCATCGGCCGCCAGCACATTGAACGCGGTCAGGCGTGTCGCCAGCCGCGACAGGTATTCCGCACGGTGGAACGCCAGGCAAGCCAGCGCGGTCATCACCGCGGTCCCGTTCATGATCGCCAGCCCCTCCTTGGGGCGCAGCGTCAACGGCGTCATGCCGATCTCGGCGAGCGCGTCGCGTGCGGGGCGCTGGCGACCGTTGTGCATGACGTCGCGTTCACCGCACAGCACCGCCGCCACATAGGAAAGCGGCGTCAGATCGCCACTGGCACCGACCGAGCCTTCCGCAGGAATCAGCGGCAGCACGTCATGGCGCAACAGCGTCGCCAGCCCTTCCAGCAGCGGCAGGCTGACGCCGGACATGCCGCGCACCAACGACGCCAAGCGTGCCGCGAGTACCGCGCGCGTTTCGGCCTCATCCAGGAAGCGGCCCAGGCCGCAGCCGTGGTAGGTGTACAGGTGGTGCGGCAGTTCCGCGACCAGCGCCGGCGGGATGTTCACCGTGCAGGAATCGCCGTAGCCGGTGGTGACGCCATAGATGACGCCCTCCTCTTCCAGCAGGCGGCTGAGGAAATCTGCGCCTTTGGCGATCCGCGCGCGGAAGGCAGGATCGTCCGACAGCACGGCGGGGGTGCGTCGCTGCGCGAGGGCGACCACGTCCTCGATGTGCAGCGGTGCGCCGCCGAAGACGGGCGCCACGGGGTCATTCGTTGGGGGCGTCATGCGGTACCTGATCCCAGAAGGGGTAGAAGTTGAACCAGTCGTACGGAGAAACACGGACCTGCTGTTCCATCCACGCCGAGAACTGCGCAGCGTAGCCGGCCAGGGCCGCATCCCGCGAGCCACGCGGCAGCGTGATCCGTTCGGCGAAGGCTTCCAGGCGGACGCTGTAACCGTCCCCCTCGTGCGTGCAGGCCATGGTGAACACCGGGCAGCGCAACGCGGCGCCAAGCACATACGCACCGATCGGAAACGGCGCGTCGTGACCGAGGAACGGTGCCGTCACGCTGCGCCCGCCACGCAGAGGGACGCGATCGCCGGCGATGGCGACGAATTCCCCGCGCGCCACCCGTTCGGCCAGCTTCACCGCATCCGCCGGCCCCAGGTCGGTGACCTGCAGCAGTTCGACACGGCTGCCGGCGTCCAGGCGCCGGATCAGCCGGTTGAAACGTTCGGCATGGGCGGTGTGCACCAGCGCGGTCAGGCGGAAGCCCGGCACCTGGTCGGCCATGACCTGGCACAGCTCCAGGCAGCCCAGGTGCGCGGTGACGATCAGGCCGCCCTCGCCCGCCTTCACCCGCGCCAGCACGTCCTGCCGCAGCATGCGCACCTTGTCGACCGGATAGCGCTGGCCCAGCGCCAGGATCTTGTCGAGCATCGTCTCGGCGAACATCGCGAAGTGATGCAGGCTTTGCCACACTCCAGGGCGCGGCGATGGCACGCCCTGGTATTCGTGTGCGCGCTGCAGATACTGCCGCGATGCGCGCCGCGCAGTGCCGTTGAGCAGCCAGTGGACGAACACGACCGGATACACACAGAGGCGGAACGGCCAACGCCCGAACCAGCGATGCACCGCGCACAGCAGCAGGATGCCGCGTACCGAGGTGGATTCGCCGATGTCGGCCCAGTGCTCGCTGCGTCCGCTCATGACGTCACCACCGGGTTACGACGCGCGAGCAGGCGTGGCAAGCGCCACACCATGCCGAAGAACAGCCGCGTGTGCATGCGGCTGATGCGCACGTTGTCGCGCCACACGTCGAAGTGCGACACGCCATCCAGTGGATACGTCACGCGTGTCGGCAGATTGCGCACGACGATGCCGCGCCAGAACAGGCGCACCAGCACTTCCACGTCGAAGTCCATGCGCCGACCAATGGTTTCCTCGTCCATCAGCCGCAGCACCGGCGGCAGCGGATAGACGCGAAAACCGCACATCGAGTCGCGGATGGCGAAGGACAGCGTGTTGATCCATACCCACACGTGGGTCAGGTAGCGGCCGTACAGCCTGCCTTTCGGCACGCTCTCGTCGTACAGCGGTACGCCGCAGACGACATCGGCAGGATGCGTCTGCGCATCGGCAAGGAAGCGCGGGATATCGGCGGGATCGTGCTGGCCGTCCGCGTCGATCTGCAGCACATGCGTGTAGCCATGGGTGCCCGCGTAGCGGAAGCCCGCCAGCACCGCCCCACCCTTGCCCTGGTTCGTGGGCAGCCGCAGCAACCGCACCTGTGGCGCGTACAGGGTTGCCAACCGGTCCAGTTCGCGCGCGCACGACGCGCCGGACCCGTCATCCACCAGCAGGCAGGGCGTGTCGCTCGCCCGTACGCCTTCGACCATCGTGGCAATCGCATGTTCGTGATCGAACACGGGGATCACCACCAGCGGGTGGAAGCGGGCCGTCGTCGGCATGGCGTCATCCGCCATCGGCGAACACCACGCGACCACTCGCATGCGGGCCGTGCACCGATGTGTAGCGGAACACCAGCGTGCCCCGCTCCGCCTGCCAGTCGAGATCCAGGCGGATCAGGTCGCCCGGTCGTGCGACCCGCTGGAATTTCAACGCTTCCATGCGCAGGAAGCGCGATGGCATCGGAAAGACCTCGCGCGCCAGCTGCACGGCCCAGTCGAGCTGGGCGACGCCCGGCAGGATCGCCGCCTGGGCGAAATGACCGTCGAACACGGCCAGCGAAGGCTCCAGGAGTAATTCGACCTGGGCCTGCGTCGCCGTGCGCAGCGTCCACCGGGCCGCCGGCCGCTCGGGGCGGAACATCGCCAACAGCGCGGCTTCGGTGACTTTGCCCTGCGCGTTGGTCGGCAGTGCCGCCACGAAGCGCCAGCGGCGCGGACGCGTCACCGCATCCTGCATGCCTGCCAGATGCCGCGACAGCGATTGCGACAGCGCACGACGCGCGCCGGCATCGGCCGGCACCGACGCACCGTCGGCCAGTGCAACGACTGCCGCCAGCGCACTGCGCGCCCCGTCGAGCAACAGCACGCGCACGTCCTGTACGGCAGGATGACTCCTGATGTGCCGTTCCAGCGCATCCAGCGAGACGCGCCGCTCTTCGACCTTGACGATGCGGTCCGCCCTGCCAAGCAAACGGAAACCTCCCGTATCGTCGGCTTCCGCGCGATCCTGGCTGCGCCACCATGACGCGTCGACGAGGTGCGGCGAGCTGACTTCGAGCACGCCGTCCTGCACCCGCCAGTCCACGCCCGGAAGGGGCATCCAGACGGGTTGCTCGGTATTCCAGCGGCGCCACGCGATGCCGCCGGTCTCGCTGCTGCCCAGGATCTCGGTGGGCGGCACGCCCAGCACGCGCGCGACTTCGTGCGCGGCTTCGGCAGGCAAGGCACCTCCCGACGAGAACACCGCCCGCAGCCGCCCATGCAGAGCACTCCACGACAACTGCGCCGGCAGGCGCTTCAAGTGCGCGGGACTGGCGACCAGCACCGTGTCCTGGCCATCCATCGCCGCCAGCAGGTCCTCCGGGAAAAACGCGCGCGGCACGATCGCGCGCCCTGACGCCAAAGGCCACAGCACGCGGAACAGCAGGCCGTAGATGTGCTGGTGCGAGACCGTGCCGTGCACCGCCACGCCGTCCAGGCCTGCACCGAGCGCGGTTTCGAGGGCGCGCACCTCGGCGTCGAGCTGGCGAAGCCGCTTCTCGATCGCGACGGGTTCGCCGGTGCTGCCGGAGGTGAACACGATCAGGCGCGTAGCATCGCCATCGAGCGATATCTGCGCAACGTCGACGTCCGTGGATTCGTCGGCAGACGGCAGATCCGCCTCGGGCCAGTCGCCAGCGAAGCCATCGACGTGGGTACGCAGCCGCGCCTGCGTGCCGGCCAGCGCATCGCCCGGCAGCACCACGGTCTTGCCCGCGTGCCACGCGCCGTAGAGCGCGGCGGCGAAATGCGCGGCGTCGTTGAAATGCAGCGCCCAGGTACCGTTGGAACATCGACGGAAAGCGGCCTGCCAGCGCCGTACGTCGCGATGGAACGCGGCATGGTCCGCAGAAGCTTCGCCCGCGGACACGAAGGCGCGGCCGGCCAACGGCTGCACGGCGAGATCGGCGAGCGCCAGCCACTCAGCCATGCCGGTGTCCCGCTTTCACCCGCTGCCGCACCAGCCATTCACCGCCGAAAAGCACCCCGATCAATCCGTACGCGATCAGACCGTTGTAGAGCGCCCACGCACGATCGGACATCCACAATGCCGTTACCAGCGCCAGCGTGCCGTTGAAGACGAAGAAGCCGCACCACACCTGGGTGACACGGCGCGTATAAGCCACGCCGGCGGGCGGCAGGTCGGGTTCGGTCAAGCGCGCGATGCGCTCGACCGCCGAGGGCGGAAACACCAGGCTTACCGCGAACACTACCAGCATCACCGCATTGATCAACGCCGGGTACAACTTCAACGGCAGCGCCTGGTTGAACACGGTGGCCAGCGCCGCGAGGATCGCCGCACCCGCTGCCGCCACCAGCCAGACCGCCTGGCGGGTCGCGATGGCGCGCAGCACGGCGAGGACCAGCAGCAACAGCGCCAGCCAACGCGGCTCGAAGCGACCCATCGCCCAGTACACCACCAGCGGGTAAGCCACCGACAGCGCCACGAAGATGGCCGCGCCTATCCGGGACACGGGCACGCGGCGTGTGCTCAGGCGGCTTGGTCGCGGATCAGGCCGTACAGCACGTCGACGATGTCCTGCACCGTGCGCACCGCCTTGAAGGCATCCGGCTGCAGGCTGCGCCCGAGCAGCGGCTTGAGCTGCACGATCAGGTCCACCGCGTCGATGCTGTCGATGTCGAGGTCATCGTAGAGCCGGGCCTCGGGCGTGATGCGCGCGGGATCGATCTCGAAGCTGTCATGCAGGATCGTCACGATCCGGTCGAAAAGTTCGTTCTTGGTCATCTTGCCAGTCCTGCCGTCCCTGCTCAGGCCTTGCCCTGCGAGGCGACGAAGTCCGCCAGGGCACGCACGCTGGCGAAATGCCGGCGGGTTTCCTGCGAGTCCGCGGAGAGTGCCACGCCGTAACGCTTCTGCAGCGCCAGGCCCAGTTCGAGAGCGTCGATCGAGTCCAGTCCCAGCCCCTCCACGAACAGCGGGGCGCTGGTATCGATGTCGTCGGGGGAGATGTCCTCCAGCGACAGCGATGAAATGATCAATTCCTTGATCTCGTGCTCAAGTGCCTGCACGCGATGGATCTCCCGCAAAGTAGTTGGCCAGATGTTCCGTGAGTCGCCGGGCTGCCAGCGCCTCTCCCCCCGCCGCTGGATCCGCCCCCTCCATTCCGTTCAGGAATGGGGCGATCGGCAGGTCTTCCTGAACATCGATCACCATGTGGAATCGCACCGGCGGCACACGATACCACTTCTCCCCTTTCCCCAGCGTCAGCGGCGAGCAGGTGATCCGCACCGGCGTGATGTCCAGCGCCCCGCGCACGGCAATGTTGGCGGCCCCGCGCTGCAGCTTCAACGGCTGCCCGGGCGTGGTCCGCGTCCCCTCGGGAAAGATCACCAGCGCGCCGCCGGCGCGGACGGCGGCGATGCAATCCTCCACCAGGCCTGCGCCGTCATCGTTGGCCACGTATCCCGCAGCGCGCACCGGGCCGCGCATGAACGGATTCCGGGCTACCGCGGACTTCACGACGCAGTCGGCATTCGGCAGCAGCGACACCAGCAGCACGACGTCAATCAAGGTCGGATGATTGGCGAGCACCAGCAAACGCTCGCGCTGCAGTCGCTCGCGGCCCCGGATGTCGTATGTCATCACGCCCAGGCGCCGCATCAGTTCGACATGGGCGGCAAAACTGCGCTGCACGATGCGCCTGGCCCAGCGGCGACGGCGCTCCGGATCGCGGACCAGCCACAGCATCGGCGGCAGGATGAAGACGCCCAGGCACAGCCCGCCGACACCGAACGCGAGGAAACTCAGCCCAGTACCTACGACCCGCCATGCATGGCCGATGCGCTCATGCATCGCGTTGCCAATGCCATGTCACGCCGTCGGCTTGCCAACGCAATGAGCCCTCACCGGAGAGCAGGAAGCGGAGGACCTCCAGGCCGTGCGGCAAGGCCCCAGGTGCGGAAGCCTCCGCACTGTCCCCTCCATCCCATGCCAGACGCAGCGCAGGCGATGCCTCATCGCGGGGCGCGATCCGCCAGCACCAGGCGAACCCCGCATCCGGCTCGTCGGCAAAGTCCGCATAGAGGATGGGCAACGGCGCGTCGTAGACCACCAGCACCACCTCGGGCGCACCGTCGGCAAGCAACGCGGACGCTTCGACGCATGCCGCCTCCACCGTTGCCATGCCGCCGGCAAGCGCGATGTAGTTGCCCCGCTCGCGCCGCAGGATCGAGTACAACGCGGCGATCGCGTTGTGCACCGACAGGCCGAACGTGGTGGGAGAGGGCGGCTGCTCGGTTGCCAGCGCCTCCAGCAGTTCCATCGAGCGCGCTACGTCGCCGTGCCGTGAAGCAAACACGAGCGGCACGCCGCTTTCCTCGGCCCGCTGGCACCAGATCGCGGTCTGGACCGCCATCCTTCCCAGCCGCTCGATGCGCCTGCGTTGCATGGCGGGTACTTCAGCGAGCGCGGGCGTCTCTTCACCGGCTGGCAACCAAGGGGCAACGGCCCACGCACGCCACGCATCCTGGTCCACCAGACCGGGCGCCCATGCGGACCATTCCTTCACTGAAAACGCGATCATCCGCCTTGCGATGCCTCTCGATGTCCGGTTGCTTATTTCAACCGCATGCACCTTCCACCGCCAGTCGTGAAATTTTTCGTAACGGATGCTTGCGCATCCGAAATTGCCTAGCTATCATTCCGCTCCTGCCAGCACGTGGGGCCATAGCTCAGCTGGGAGAGCGCCTGCATGGCATGCAGGAGGTCGGCGGTTCGATCCCGCCTGGCTCCACCACTTCCGGTCAATAGGCCGACCGGAAAGAAAACTGGCAACAACTTTCGTGCGTCCCCATCGTCTAGAGGCCTAGGACATTACCCTTTCACGGTAGCGACCGGGGTTCGAATCCCCGTGGGGACGCCAATTTTGCAAAGTATCCGGGGCTACCGAAAGGTGGCCCCGTTTTTTTGCGCGCCTGCGTTGCCTCCGCCCTGATTGAAGTAGCATCGAAACGGGGAATCAGGGGATTGCCGCCATGGCAGTGAGTGCTTGCGCCGTCTGCGGACAGCACAGAAATGAAGCAAAGGGCGCATGCCCACAATGCGGGGCGCCACCCCCGATGCCGTCATCGCCACCCGACTTCGGCAGCGTCGTTTTCAGCCAGCGCCCGCACAACGCGCGCCCACCCCGGACCGGCTGGCGCCGGTGGGCGGTACCGGCGGGAATTTCAGCGGTCGCCGGCGTGCTGGTGATCGCCGCGATCGCCGGCCTGATCCAGGTCGGCGCCAAGATGGGGCGCGAGCGGAAGGCCGACGAAGCGGCATTGCGGGATATCCAGGCCGCCTTCGATGCACGCAAGGCGTCGCTGAACGGCCAACCTGCCGCAGACACACCCATCACGACACAACCTCCGACCGAGGGAACGCTGCTGCAGCGCGCCGCAGCGATCATGACCAAGTTCCAGCGGCAGGCCAGCGCTGCGGACATCGCCTACCTGCAGTCACTCACCGACCTGCAACTGGAACACGTGCTGTCACCGCCGCGGCTGACCTCGCGGGAAGGTATCGAGCGCAATCGCGTCGTGCTGGCTCAGGCGCACGCCAGCCTTCGCGACTACGACGCAGCAAACAACGCGCGGCTCGCCGCGTTCGAAACCGAGATCATGGGACTGAAGGACGCGCGTGGATTCCCGGAATTCATGCGTGGTTTCGAGGCCCAGCGGCAGAAGACCTACGAACAGAACACGCGAGCACTGATCAACCAGCAGCAAACCTTCGCCGCCGCCATGGAGGTCACCGAGTTCATGGCCGGACGCATCCATAGCACCCATGTCGACGGCGACGCGATCATGTTCCAGACAGATGCCGACGTAGCGGAATACAACCGACTGATCAACAAGGTGCATGCCCTGGCGGCCGAAGAAGAGCGCATCCGTGCCGAAACCCTGGCGACGCTGGACAGGCAGGCCGAGAAGGCACGGACGCTGAAAAGAGGACCGTAAACGCGGGCGCACACCGTGAGAACGGCAACGTCGAAGCTGGCGACCCTTCGCCCGGAGCTTGCGGCCATGATCCTGGATTCACTTGCCGACGAACGGGTCTCGCAACTGCCCCTCCAGCGCGACACGTGCGGGACGGCAGGATCACCGGGACTGGACGAGGCCGCGTTCGACGCCGTGGCCCAACGCTTGCTGGAACTCGAAACACGGGGCGCGGTCGACGTGGTGAACATGTCCCGTGATGCCAGCCACGGCCTGCGGCGGCTCAACGCGATGCGGTTCGTGCGCGTCGCCTGAACCCTGTATGCCGTGCGCTGCGTTAGGCGACGTCGCGCGTGCTGCCGACCGGACGCAACGTCGCCACGCCATGCCCCTGTTCACCCAGGTACTCGAGCCACTTGCCCAGGAAGGTATTCATGCGCATGCGGTGACTGATGACTTCAGCGGGTGGCGGATACAGGCCGATGACGTCCTGCCATCGCCGGCCGACATAGCAGTGCGTCGCCTCGGCCTGGTGCGCGTCGCGGTACAGGCGCACGAACGCGGATGGGTCCAGCTCTCCGGTCAGGGGATCGCAGATGTCGTAGGTCAGGCGCAGTTCCACGGTATAGCGGTGCGTCTCGATGACTTCCAGCCGCAGATCCAGCCCATCGCCGATGCTGGAGATATAGGTCCCGACGGACAGATGGTCCGGCGCGAACAGCCGCACGAGCCGTGCATGGTTCTCCGCATACAACGCCATCAGCCACCCGAAGCGGCCCAGCCGGGGAATGCGCGCGGTACGTACGAGTGCCTGGGACATGGGTCGATCCTACACGCGGATGCGCGCCGGCGGCAGCATTGACGGCCTGCACACTGCGGCCTAAGTTAAGGATTCCCGGGACCCTCGCGGGATACCGTCAATACCCCACCCTCAGTACATGTCCCGCTGCAGACCCAGCGTGGTCAGCACCTTGCTCGAGATCTCCTCGATCGACTTGTTGGTGGTGCTGAGTGTGGGCAGACGCTCCACTTGGAACATGGCCTCCGCCGACGCGACCTCGCGCTTGCAGGTCTCCATTCTGGCGTAGCTGGAGTTGGGGCGGCGCTCCTGCCGTATCTGGTGCAGGCGATCAGGGTCGATCGTCAACGCGAACAGCTTGCGACGGTAAGGCCGCAGGCGTGCGGGCAGCCTGTCGGTCTCGAGATCGCCATCGGTCAGCGGGTAGTTTGCCGCGCGGATGCCGTAGTGCAGCGCCAGGTACACGCACGTGGGCGTCTTGCCCGCGCGCGACACGGCCACCAGGATGACGTCGGCCTCGTCGTAGTTCACCGCCATGCCATCGTCGTGGGTCAGCGCGAAATTCATCGCGTTGATGCGCCGGTGATAGGTCTCGAAATCGACCAGACCGTGCGCCTGTCCTACGCGGGATTGACGCTGCTGGCCGAGTTCGCGTTCCAGGGGTTCGATGAAGGGCGCGAATACGTCGAGCATCAGCGCGCCGCTTTCGGCGATCAATGCACTCAGCGCCGGATCCACGCAGGAATTGATGACGATGGGCCGGCTGCCCAGCTTTTCGCCCATGCGACGGATGCGGTCGGCGGCATCCCGGGCTTTTTCCTCGTCATCGACAAAGGAGAGCCGGTCAGTCTGGAACCGCATGCCGGCGAATTGCGTCAACAGGCTGTGGCCGATGGTCTCGGCGGTGATACCGGTGCCATCCGAAACGTAGAACACCTGGCGCAAGTCAGACATGACCGCCCCGCCCCTGCTTCACCATGGAAACCCCCGTCAGATCAAGCTTGTCTGCAATTGGTATGCACTGCATCATATCGCTTCTTTCCCCATGGACACGGCACCCCACGCCGATGGTCATCGGCATGGCGCGGCCTGCTTCGGAGCATTGCGCTTGAACGAGAACATCCTGTGGTTGCACGAGCTGCGCCTGGCCGACCTGGCCCGCGTAGGTGGCAAGAATTCGTCGCTGGGCGAAATGATCGGCCACCTGGCCAACCTGGGGGTGTCGGTCCCGGGAGGCTATGCGACCACGGCGGAAGCCTTCAAGGCCTTCATCGCCCACAACGACCTGTCCAAGCGCATCTTCGACAAGCTGGCCACGCTGGATGTCGAGGACGTGGCGGCGCTGACGGCCGCCGGCAGGGAGATCCGCGGCTGGGTGATCGATGCTCCCCTGCAGCCGGACCTCGATGCGGATATCAGAACCGCCTATGCCAAGCTCTCCGCCGAGAACGGAGGCGGTGACATCGCCGTCGCCGTGCGCTCGTCGGCCACCGCCGAAGACCTTCCCGACGCCTCCTTCGCCGGCCAGCAGGAAACCTTCCTCAACGTCACCGGCGCCGACGATGTCGTGCACAAGGTGAAGGAAGTCTTCGCCAGCCTCTACAACGACCGCGCCATCGCCTACCGCGTCCACCACGGCTTCAAGCACGAGGACGTGTTCCTGTCGGCAGGCGTGCAACTGATGGTGCGCTCGGGCGTGGGTGCCTCGGGCGTGCTGTTCACGCTGGACACCGAATCCGGCTTCCGCGACGTGGTGTTCGTCACGTCCAGCTTCGGCCTGGGCGAAATGGTCGTGCAGGGCGCGGTGAATCCGGATGAGTTCTACGTCTACAAGCCCACGCTGAAGCAGGGCAAGCCGGCCATCCTGCGCCGCTCGCTCGGCAGCAAGGCGCTGCGCATGGTGTATTCGGATGTCCCCGGTGAACGTGTCAGGACCGAAGACACCCCGGCGGAACTGCGCAACACGTTCTCCATCAGCGACGCTGACGTGCAGGAACTGTCGAAGCAGGCGCTGGTGATCGAACAGCACTACGGCCGCCCGATGGACATCGAGTGGGCGAAGGACGGCGTCACCGGCAAGCTGTTCATCGTGCAGGCGCGCCCCGAAACGGTGAAGTCGCGCGCAAAGGCCACGCAGATCGAGCGCTATGCGTTGGAGAAGCGCGGCGAGGTGATCGCCGAAGGCCGCGCGATCGGCCAGAAGATCGGCAGCGGCGTCGCCCGCGTGGTGCGCTCGCTGGACGACATGGCCCGCGTCCAGCCCGGTGACGTGCTGGTCGCCGACATGACCGACCCCGACTGGGAGCCGGTGATGAAGCGCGCCAGCGCCATCGTCACCAACCGCGGTGGCCGCACCTGCCATGCGGCGATCATCGCGCGCGAACTCGGCGTGCCCGCCGTGGTCGGTACCGGCAACGCGCTGGACCTTATTCAGGACGGCGTCGAGGTCACGGTGAGCTGCGCCGAGGGCGATACCGGCTTCATCTATGCCGGCAACCTCCCCTTCGAGCGCACCACGACCGATCTGGCGGCGATGCCCGAGGCGCCGCTGAAGATCATGATGAACGTCGCCAACCCGGAGCGCGCCTTCGACTTCGGCCAGTTGCCGAATGCCGGCATCGGCCTGGCGCGCCTGGAAATGATCATCGCCAGCCACATCGGCGTGCATCCGCTGGCGCTGCTGGAGTACGACCGCCAGGACCTCGATGTCCGCAAGAAGATCGATGCCAAGACCGCCGGCTATGCCGATCCGGTCAGCTTCTACGTGGACCGCCTGGCCGAGGGCATCGCCACGATCACCGCCTCGGTCGCGCCGCACCCGGTGATCGTGCGCCTGTCGGACTTCAAGTCCAACGAGTACGCCAACCTGATCGGTGGTACGCGGTACGAGCCGCACGAAGAGAACCCGATGATCGGCTTCCGTGGTGCCAGCCGTTACATCGATCCCTCGTTCGAGCCTGCCTTCGCGCTGGAATGCCAGGCGGTACGCCGCGTGCGCGACGAGATGGGCCTGGACAACCTGTGGGTGATGATTCCGTTCGTGCGCACGCTGGAGGAAGGTCGCAAGGTCATCGACGTGCTGGCCAAGCATGGCCTGCGCCAGGGCGAGAACGGGCTGAAGATCATCATGATGTGTGAGGTGCCGTCCAATGCACTGCTGGCCGACGAGTTCCTCGACATCTTCGACGGCTTCTCGATCGGCTCCAATGACCTCACCCAGCTGACGCTCGGCCTGGACCGCGATTCCAGCATCGTCGCCAACCTGTTCGACGAGCGGAATCCCGCCGTGAAGAAGTTGCTGTCGATGGCGATCAAGGCCGCGCGCGCCAAGGGCAAATATGTCGGCATCTGTGGCCAGGGTCCCAGCGACCACCCCGATCTGGCCGAATGGCTGATGGCCGAGGGCATCGAATCGGTATCGCTGAACCCGGATACCGTGGTCGACACCTGGCTGCGGCTGGCGAAGAAGAAGGCAGGCTGATCCGCTGCGATCATCTTCACGCAAACGCGGTTACCATCGTCCTGTAAACCCGGCACGCCCCTGATGGGGCGTGCTGCATTTCAGGAGTCCTGCATGTCCGCGTCCCCCACCACGCCCCCTGCC
>CAMPIO010000025.1 GCA_946886405.1 uncultured Pseudoxanthomonas sp. | reverse complement strand
CTTTACGGGTTCACGGCTGTTTCCGCGGAAGGCTACGCCAGGCGTCTCCGTTGGACCAGACCGATGTCCGCTTCGGCGGACATCGGCTCGCCGTTGAATACCCAGCGAGTGACGCAAGAAAAAGCCCCGCATCGGCGGGGCTTCTTCGTCATCCGTGGCGCTTCGCTCAGGCGTCCACTTCGTCCTTGTACGCATCCACCGGGATGCAGGCGCACATGACGTTCTTGTCGCCGTAGACGTTGTCCACGCGCGCGACCGGCGGCCAGTACTTCTGCAGCTTCAGGGTGGCCAGCGGGAACGCGGCCAGTTCGCGCGGGTAGGCGTGGGTCCACTCGCTGGCCATCACCATCGTGGCGGTGTGCGGCGCGTTCTTCAGCGGGTTGTCCTCGCGGTCCAGGCGGCCGTCCTCGACCGCGCGGATCTCCTCGCGGATCTCGATCATCGCGTCGATGAAGCGGTCCAGTTCGTGCTGCGATTCGCTCTCGGTTGGCTCGACCATCAACGTGCCTGCCACCGGGAAGCTCAGGGTAGGCGCGTGGAAGCCGAAGTCGATCAGGCGCTTGGCGACGTCCTCGGCGCTGATGCCGGTGCGGTCCTTGATCGGGCGCAGGTCGAGGATGCACTCGTGCGCTACCAGCCCGTTGCGGCCGGTGTAGAGCGTCTCGAAGTGCGGCTCCAGCCGCTTGGCGATGTAGTTCGCGTTGAGAAGCGCCACCTGGGTGGCCTTGCGCAGGCCGGCCGCACCCATCAGCGTGATGTACATCCAACTGATCGGCAGGATGCTGGCGCTGCCGAAGCTGGCTGCCGACACCATGCCGACATCGCCTTCACCGCCCAGCTTCTTCGGCAGGTACGGCGCCAGGTGCGCCTTCACCGCGCACGGGCCCACGCCGGGGCCGCCGCCGCCATGCGGAATGCAGAACGTCTTGTGCAGGTTGAGGTGCGAAACGTCCGAGCCCCACTTGCCGGGCTTGGCCACGCCGACCAGGGCATTCATGTTGGCGCCGTCGGTGTACACCTGCCCCCCGTGCTGGTGGACGATGTCGCAGATGGCGACCACGTCTTCCTCGAACACGCCATGCGTGGACGGGTAGGTGATCATGATCGCGGCCAGGCGCTCGCTGTACTTCTCGGCGGCGCGGCGGATGTCTTCCACGTCGACGTTGCCGTTGGCATCGCACTTGGTGACCACCACGGTCATGCCGCACATCTGCGCGCTGGCCGGATTGGTGCCGTGCGCGGACTCGGGGATCAGGCAGATGTCGCGGTGTGCTTCACCACGCGCGCGGTGGTAGGCGCGGATGGCGAGCAGGCCGGCGTATTCGCCCTGCGCGCCGGAGTTGGGCTGCAGGCTGACGGCGTCGTAGCCGGTGCACTCCACCAGCATCGCTTCCAGTTCATCGATCAGCTGCGTGTAGCCGGCAGCCTGGTCGGCAGGGGCGAGCGGATGGAGGTTGCCGAATTCAGGCCACGTCACCGGGATCATCTCCGCGGTGGCGTTGAGCTTCATGGTGCAGCTGCCCAGCGGGATCATGGTGCGGTCCAGCGCCAGGTCCTTGTCCGACAGTGCCCGCATGTAGCGCAGCAGTTCGTGTTCGCTGTGGTGCGTGTTGAACACGGGATGGGTCAGGAAGTCGCTGGTGCGGCGCAGGGCGGCCGGGATCAGCGACGGCGCGCTGGCGTCCAGCGCATCGACCGACGGCAGCGTGGCGCCTTCGCCAGCGAACACGCCCCACAGCGCCTCGATGTCGGCGCGGGTGGTGGTTTCGTCCAGCGAGAGGCACAGCGAACCGTTACCGCGCATGCGCAGGTTGAGGCGGGCGTCGCGGGCGCGCGCCAGGATGACGTCGCGCGCGTCGCCCGGTTCGATGCACACCGTGTCGAAGGCGCTGGCATGCACGGCCGGATAGCCCAGCGTGCGCAAGCCCTCGGCGAGGATGGCGGTCAAACGGGCGACGCGGCCGGCGATGCGCGCCAGGCCCTCGGGGCCGTGGTAGACCGCGTACATGCTGGCCATCACCGCCAGCAGCACCTGCGCGGTGCAGATGTTGGAGGTGGCCTTCTCGCGGCGGATGTGCTGCTCGCGGGTCTGCAGCGTCAGGCGGTAGGCGGCCTTGCCTTCGGCATCGACCGACACGCCGATCAGGCGGCCGGGCATGCTGCGCTTGTAGGCGTCGCGGCAGGCCATGAAGGCCGCGTGCGGGCCGCCGAAACCGAACGGCACGCCGAAGCGCTGCGAGTTGCCGATGACGATGTCGGCGCCCATCTCGCCCGGCGGCTTCAGCAGGGTCAGCGCCAGCAGGTCGGTAGCGACGACGAACAGCGCGTTGTTCGCATGGATGGTGTCGGCGTCCTTCGACCATTCCTCGACCCAGCCGCTGGAGGCGGGGTACTGGACCAGCACGCCGAAGTAGTCGCCGGCGGCGAGCTTCTCGTGGAAGGCGTCGGTGGAGCGCACGACGTCGACCGTGATGCCGAGCGGTTCAGCGCGGGTGGCCAGCACTTCCAGCGTCTGCGGATGGGTGTCGCCGGCGACCAGAAAAGTATTCGACTTCGACTTGGCGGAGCGCTTGGCCAGCGTCATCGCTTCGGCGGCGGCGGTGGCTTCGTCCAGCAGCGAGGCGCTGGCGATCTCCATGCCGGTCAGGTCGGTGACCATGGTCTGGAAGTTGATCAGCGCTTCCATGCGGCCCTGCGAGATCTCCGCCTGGTACGGCGTGTAGGCGGTGTACCAGGCCGGGTTCTCCAGGATATTGCGCAGGATGACCTTCGGCGTGTGGGTGCCGTAGTAGCCCTGGCCGATGAAGCTGCGGAACACCTGGTTGCGGTCGGCGACCGCGCGGATCTTCGCCAGCGCTTCTTCCTCGTTGATCGGGGCGGGCAGGGCCAGCGGCTGCGCGGACTTGATGCTGCCCGGCACGATGGCGTCGGTCATTGCATCCAGCGAGTCATGGCCGACCACGCGCAGCATGTGCGCGATCTCGGCGTCGTTGGGGCCGATGTGGCGTTCGAGGAACGCGCCGTGGTGTTCCAGCTCGCGCAGGGAGGGGGTGTTCGACATGGCAGGCATCCGGAAGGGCAATAGGGCCAGCGTGCGGAAGCCGCACGTGGGGTGCCCCTCTGTCCTTTTGCCTGAGAGTTTGGAAGCGCGCCGACGAGGAGGTCGCGTGCTTCGTGCCCCTTCGGCGCCGGCGCTGCCGCGAGGGCGGCCGGTCTCTCCAGAGTGTCGTTGCAGTGGTGGTATCGGGCCTGAGCGATTACGGGCGTTTGCGCCTTCGGCAGCACGTCGCGGACGACGGGCTTCTCCCACCGGATGTTGCCGGCGGATTATAGCCCGGCAGGGCGGGCCACCGGCGATTTGGGCTTACCATGTGCAGCCCGGCGCGGCCTGTTCAGGCAGTCACGCCGTGACTGTCCGGAGTTTTCCCGCAATGAGTGCCCCCCACACCATCTCCAACCGCCGCCTGGCCCTGCTGCTGGGCGGGCTGGCGATGTTCGGCCCGTTCTCGATCGACACCATCTTTCCGGCGTTCCCGGCCATGGCGGCGCACCTGGGCGCGGACAAGGTGGCGATGCAGCAGACCATCAGCGTCTACCTGCTGACCTACGCGCTGATGAGCCTGGTGCACGGACCGCTGTCGGACACGTTCGGCCGGCGGCGGGTGATCCTGGGTGGGCTGTTCGTGTTCCTGTTGGCGTCGGTGGGCTGCGCGCTGGCCACCGACATGGGCACGCTGCTGCTGTTCCGTGGCGTGCAGGGCCTGTCGGCCGGCGTCGGCTTCATCGTGGGGCGTGCGGTGATCCGCGATGCACGCGATGGCGACGATGCGCAACGGCTGATGAGCCAGGTGTCGATGATCTTCGGCATCGCGCCGGCGATCGCGCCCATCGTGGGCGGCTGGATCCTAGGCTGGAGCGCATGGCCGATGATCTTCTGGTTCCTGGCGGGTTTCTCGCTGCTGCTGATGGCGGCGGTGATCGGCTGGCTGCCGGAGACGCATCCGCCGAAGGCGCGGCTGAAGGTGTCGCCGCGCATCCTGCTGCGCGATTACGTGGGCATCGCGCGCAACCCGCGTTTCCTGCGGCTGGCAGCGGCGGGTTCGCTGAGTTTCGGTGGACTGTTCCTGTACATCGCCTCCGCTCCGGCCTTCGTGATGGACCTGCTGCACCTGGACGAACAGCAGTTCGCGTGGCTGTTCCTTCCCACGATCGGCGGCATGGTGCTGGGTGCGTTCCTGTCGGGCCGCGCTGCGGGGCGGATCGAAGGCACACGGCTGGTGAAGATCGGCTACACCTGCATGGCATTGGCGATGGCGGCGAACGTGGGCTACAACGCCTGGGCCGGCGACGACATCCGCGTGCCGTGGGCGGTGCTGCCGATGATGCTGGCGGCGCTGGGCGTGGCGCTGGTGTTCCCGATCCTGACGCTGGCCATTCTGGACATGTATCCGCGCCAGCGCGGCGCGGCTTCTTCACTGCAAGCCTTCAGCAACCTGATCGTCAATGCGGTGATCGCGGGTGTGCTGTCACCGCTGTTGAGCCATCATGGCCTGCATCTGGCGCTCGGGATGGCCGGCTTCGTGCTGCTGGGCTGGCTGATGTGGCAGTGGGAGGCTCATGCCCACCAGCGCCGACTCGCGTGTCCGCGGAACCCGGCCGCGCTGGAACCCACCGATCAACTTTGACGTCCCGCGAGAACTTCCATGTCCATCCAGTCCAAGGCCCGCCGCGAGGCGAAGAAGCGCAAGGCCACCAAGGCGCATCACCAGGCTCGCGCCAACGCGCCCGGCATTGAGCCGCACGCCGAGCTGCGCAATCCAGAGGGTGAGCTGCTGGCCGGCGTGGTGCGCCAGGCGGGTGTGTGGGTGTTGGGGCTGGATGGCCGCATCGCCGGCAGTTCCGACAGCGCCGCCGAAGTACTCGCGATGATCAAGCAGGCCGCCGCGCTGCACGAGGCGCAGGGCAATGCAGTGCGGCTGGTCTATTCGGACGAGCTGCGCGACACCGCGGTGATCGAGGCGGCGGCACAAGGTCTGACATTGGAGCAGTTCGAGGCGCAGCTCGCCGAACAGATGAAGGCCAACAAGCCGGAAGCGGCGCCGGACGTGAATTGAGGCGCCTGTGTCTCTTGTAGGAGCGACGTGAGTCGCGACCGCAGCGTGTCCAACCTTGGGACAAGGATGACTTGGAGGCACGGCCTAAGCCGTCCTGCGTGCTTAACCGTCTATCGATAAGTCCATCCGTGCGGTCGCGACTGACGTCGCTCCTACAACCCCGCGTGCCGGCGGCGTAACCACGTCAGCCATCCCGCTGCAGTCAGCGCCGGCAACCACACCCAGCGCATTTCCGACAGCAGTACCGTCACGCCGCGCGCGCTGAAGAACCGGTTCGCGAACGGCGATACTTCGATCATCCGCCACGGCGCGAAATGACGCGCATCCGACCACGGCCAGAGCAACGCTACGCCGAGGCCGCCATCCGTGAACATGTCCAGTAGCGGATGTGAGGCCGCGGAGAGGGCGATGAACAGGAACGTCGTGAGTGCGGGCGCTCTGAACCAGCGCGTGCCGCATGCAGCGATCACGCCGCACACCGACGCGAAGACGAGGGAATGACTGGCGCCGCGGTGACCAAGTGCGTGCACATAGTCGATGCCGAGCTTGAACGCGACGACGTCGGCGTCAGGCAGCACGGCCGCCAGCATGCCGGCGGCGATCAGGCGGGGAGGAATGCGCGCGGTCCCCAACGCGGCGCCGGCGGCCAGCGGAAGAATGGCATGGGTGAAGACGGTAGGCATGGCGAGCGATGTGGAGGCGGTGGACGGCAGCGTCCATGCCTTGCGTGTGCCGGCGATGAAGTCGGGGTGTGCAAAAGGAAAAGGCCGGCGTGGGCCGGCCTTTCCTTTACACCGCGCGCGTGATCAGCGTTCTTGCCTGATCGTGCGGGACGATGGCGTCGGTCGCTGGCGCGATGGTGCAATCGGTGTCGGCGGCGTCACCGTTTGCGTCGGCGTCACGGGAGCGACGCGCGCGCCCTGGCCTTGTGCGACGGCCGTGGATGAACGCACCAGCGGCTGCGAACTGTTCTCGCGCACGGGATCGGCCGCGATCCACTGCTTGATCTGCGGGAAGATCAGGTCGAGGCGGGAGTAGAAGTCGCGGTTCTGTGTATTGCTGAGGTTGCCGGAGTTCGCGCAGGTCGCCCACCCGCCGTACAGACCACCGCGGAGGCGATACGAGTTGTCGGTATAGCGGGTGAAGATGCCCGAGCCGCTGCTTCCGCCCTCCGTGGTGCCTTCCAGCCAGCCTGCGGCAAACCGCTCGGGGTATGGGCTGCCCGACATCGACTTGCCGAACGAGACCTTCTTGGCATCGCCGGAGGGATGGTGGATGGCGACCACGTCCGCGTTCAACGCCACCGCGCTGGCATCCCAGCCCGCAAACGTCGCGGCTGCGGGCGCCGCATTCTTGAGACGGAGCAGCAGGGCATCGCTCGCGCTGTCGACAAACAGCATGTCGGCGCCGCCGGTCAGGGGATTCTGCTTGACGCCATTGGCGGTCGTGCAGCCGGTGTTTTCGTAGCCCCAGTAGGTATTGAGGGTGTTGGCAACGGTCTGATCCGAGATGCAGTGGGCGGCCGAATAGAAATAGGGGACCTGAGTGGAAGCCGTGGTGTCATTGATCAGCGTGCCGGTACAGATGTAGCTCTTGCCGGCCTCGACGAACACCATGTGCGCGACCGCGTTCTTGGCTTGCACGTACGCAGGACCCAACGCATCGACACGGCACACGGCGTTGATGTTGCAGGTGCCCGATTCGCCCACCTTCTCGATGATCTTGAAATCGT
Source organism: uncultured Pseudoxanthomonas sp. (assembly GCA_946886405.1). Next base: position 33,642 of record CAMPIO010000025.1, on the reverse strand, counting down.
TGCGATTGTTGGTAATCAGGTGCGAAATCTGCGGGGCCTGCAGGCGGGTCTGCGTCGCCTTGACGTGCGCAGGGCGATAGACCTCGATGATCTGCATGTCGCCATCGGTGGCCGGCGTCCAGTACACGCCGTCGCCATCCGCGAGCGATTGCGCTTCGGCCGCGGTGATCCTGGCAATGACGCGTCCCGGTTCGTCGGAGCCGGCGAACCGGAGCTCGGCATGCGGGTGCAGGCCGGCGACCTGAAGGCCGACGCGCAGACCCAACGCATCGGGTGACGCGACCTGCAGACGGGCAACGGCGCCGCCGGTGTTCAGGGGAATCCAGCGCAGCGCGGGCGTCGTGCGCGCAATGCCCTCGGCTGACAGCGTGCGCCCGATGCCGATCTGCGTGGCCTTTACTTGCGCGCGTGCGTTATGTCGCTCCAACTCGACGAGACGCTCCAGGCGCATCTCCCGATATCCCAGCGAGGTCGCGCTGCGTGCCGGGAATTGCGCCCACTTCCAGGCGGGCGCGGCCTGCACCGGTGTGCGGCTGGCTTCGCCGGCGACCTGGTCGACGCCTGCGATGGCGGTGAAGGGGGACGCCAGCAGGGCGGCCAGCAGGCCGAGCGTCGGGGTGGATTTCATGCGTCGGTCATCCTTGTAATGTCGTGTCCGGAAAGAAGGACGGGCCGTGTACGGCCCGTCCCTGTTGCGTGCTTACGATTTCGCCGGCGATGACGGCGCGGGTGCGGCGGCCGTGGCGGGCGTCTGCCAGCCGCAGGTCTGGCCTTCGTTCTGCGCCTTCAGCCAATCCTGCAGCGGGGCGAAGTACTCCAGCACCGCGCCGGCATCCATCTTCTCGGTGCCGGTGAGTTCCTTCAGCGTGCCCTGCCAAGGCTGGCTGGCCCCCTTTTCAAGCATCGCCCAGAACTTCTGACCCGCCGCCTTGTTGCCATAGAAGCTGCAGTTGTACAGCGGACCCTTGTAGCCCGCCGCGTCGCACAGCCCCTTGTAGAACTGGAACTGCAGTACGTGCGAAAGGAAGTAGCGGGTGTACGGCGTGTTGCCGGGCACGTGGTACTTCGCGCCCGGATCGAAGAAGTCCTCGCCGCGCGCGGTGGCCGGCGCCACGCCCTGGTACTTGGCCTTCAGTTCCCACCAAGCCTTGTTGTAGTCGGCCGGCTTGATGCTGCCGTCGAACACGCCCCAGCGCCAGCGGTCGATCATCAGGCCGAACGGCATGAACGACACCTTGGCCAGCGCCATGCGCATCTGGTTGTTGATCAGTGCTTCGTTGCTCTGCGCCGTGCCATCGACCATGCCGATCGACTTCAGGTAGTCCGGCGTCATCGCCAGCACCATCGTGTCGCCGATCGCCTCGTGGAAGCCGTCGTGCGCGCCGGTCTGGAACAACGGCGGCAGCTTGTTGTAGGCCAGGTAGTAATAGACGTGGCCCAGCTCGTGGTAGATGGTGGTGAAGTCTTCCTCGTTCGGCTTGATGCACATCTTGGTGCGCACGTCGCCGGTCATGTTCATGTCCCAGGCACTGGCATGGCAGACCACGTCGCGGTCCATCGGCTTGATGAACTGCGTCTTCGACCAGTAGCTCTCCGGCAGCTTCGGCATGCCGAGGCTGGTGTAGAAGTCCTGCGCGCGCTCGGTCATCTGCCTGGCGACCTGCAACTGCGCCTCGCGCTCGGCCTTGAACAATGCGTCGGTACCCGGCCCCGGTCCCGCCTTTGCCAGTGCGGCCTGGTAGTCGGCTTGGTACTGCTTCTCCAGCGCGCCGGTGATGTTGAGGTCGCCGGCGCCCTTGTACGGCTCCAGCACGTCCCACAGGTTGCCCCAGTCCTGCTGCCACATGTTGCCCATCAGGTGCGCCGGCAACAGGCCGTTGACCTGCCCCTTCTCCACGCCATACGTGGCCTGCAGTTTGGTGCGGGTGTAGCAGTGCAGCTGTTCGTACAGCGGTTTGACCTGGCCCCAGAGGCGGTCGGTTTCGGCGGCGATCTCGGCGGGCGTCATGTCGTAGCCGCTGCGCCACATTTCGCCGGCATCGGCGAAGCCCATTTCCTTCGAGCCTTCGTTCACCAGTTCGACGAAGCGCGTGTAATCCGTGCGCATCGGCTGGGCGATGGTGTGCCAGCCCTGCCATGCGTCGAGTTGGGCGTCGTAGTCGCGGCTGCTGCGCAGCACATCTTCCAGCTCGCCCAGCTGGCGACATTTCTTCGCATCGCCCTCACCGGTGCAGTAAGCGCCGGCGCCATACGCGCCTTCCATCTTGGTGGCGATCTGGGTCAGTTCGGCCAGCTTGGCCGGGTCTTTCGGTGCCGGCATCGCCGTGGCCAGCTTCAGCAACTGGATGGCGCGCGCGGTTTCCGGCGACATCTGCTGGCCTTCGTACTTCTTCGCCTGCTCGATCCAGCTGTTGAGCTGGGTCAGGTAGCGCTCGTTGCCCTTGGCGGCCAGCAACTGGCTGTCGTCGTTGATGTACGTGCTCGACAGCCACTGTGCGGCGGTGAGCTCCGGGTACATCTTCTTGAGTTCGTCGTTGACGCGCGCGATGAACTGGTCAGCGGTCTCGCCTTTCGGCGCAACGGGTGCGGCCGCTTCGGGGGCGGCTTCGTCTTTCTTGCAGGCGGCGAGCGTGACGATGGCGGCGCCGACGGCGAGGGCGAGCAGGAGGTGGCGATGCTTCACGGGACGTCCTTCGGGGTGCGGCTGGCATGGGAACCCGAAGGGTAGTGAGAGGCGGCGGGGGCGGCAAGTGCGGCGTCCATTTCCCTGCAGGAGCGCACTTGGGCGCCATGCTCTTTCTACAGATCCATCAACAAGCCAGGAGCATCGCGCCCAAGGGCGCTCCTACAGGGGAGCGGCTTCAGCGATGCGGCAGCCCGCGATCCCTGAGGAACATCCTTGCATCCTCGGCATCCTGTTCGAACCAGGCCCGCGTCGACCCCAGCCGGTACGTGTACCCCCACGCATCCATGTCGGCCATCAGTCGTTGGCGGCCCACGCCGGGGAGGTCATCCGACAGGATGATCTGCAGGCAGCAGGTGGCGTCTTCTTCGATCACCGAATCGGTGGCATCGGTATGCACCTGTGCGCGGCGTTCCGGCGGCAGGACGATCAGGTGGCAGGCTTCGTGCAGCATCGAATGCACGGGCGTATCGCCGCGTACATAGACATTGTGGGCGATCACGCCGGCTTCGGGCTCACCCCAGAAGCTGCCCGGAATGGGGGCGTCGTCATCGACGCGGTGCAACTGCAGGCCATGGGACGACAGCAGCGATACGGCAGCGTCGAACGGCAAATCCCTGACCCGGAGTACGCCGGGCGTGGGAGCGTCTGCGTCGGAAGCGGCGGCCATCATCGGAAAACACCTGTACGAGCGCCACATGGGGCGTTCGTACAGGTGATCGGCTCGTGTCAGGAATTGCCTTCCTGCAACGACACGGAAATATCGAGCACGTCGTGCTCACCTTCCTTGATGAGCTTCACGTTGACCGCTTCCGCGTCGACATTCACGTACTTCTTGATCACTTCCAGCAGCTCGCGCTGCAGCATCGGCAGGTAATCGGGCGCGCCACGGGTCGTGCGTTCCTGCGCGACGATGATCCGCAGTCGATCCTTGGCGATGGATGCGGTTTCTTTCTTCGGCTTGAGGAAATCGAACATGCCCATGCTCAGGCTCCGAACAGCTTGCTGAAGAAGCCTTTCTTTTCGACGGTGGTGAAGCGCAGCGGGCGATCTTCGCCCAGCAGCCTGCCCACGGCATCGTCATACGCCTGGCCTGCGGGCGATTCCAGTTCCAGGATCACCGGCTCGCCCTTGTTCGAGGCGTTGAGCACGTCACCGGATTCCGGGATCACGCCCAGCGTCTTGAGGCCGAGCACTTCTTCCACGTCCTTGATGCTGAGCATTTCGCCGCCTTCCACGCGGGACGGGCTGTAACGCGTGAGCAGCAGGTGCGGCTTCAGTGTTTCGCCGTTCTCCGCCTTGCGGGTCTTGGAATCCAGCAGGCCGAGGATGCGGTCGGAGTCGCGCACGCTGGAGACTTCCGGATTCACCACCACGATCGCGGTATCGGCGAAATACATGGCCAGGAACGCGCCCTTCTCGATGCCGGCGGGCGAGTCGCAGACGATGTAGTCGAAGCCGTCGGCGTCCAGGTCCTTCAGCACTTTCTCCACGCCTTCCTTGGTCAGCGCGTCCTTGTCACGCGTCTGCGAGGCGGCCAGTACGAACAGCGTCTCGAAACGCTTGTCCTTGATCAGCGCCTGCTTCAGCGTGGCCTCGCCCTGGGTGACGTTGACGAAGTCGTACACCACGCGGCGTTCGCAGCCCATGATGAGGTCGAGGTTGCGCAGGCCGACGTCGAAGTCGATGACCGCGACCTTCTTGCCGCGACGCGCCAGGCCGCACGCGATGCTGGCGCTGGTGGTGGTCTTGCCCACGCCGCCCTTGCCGGACGTGACTACGATGATTTCAGCCAACGGTGTTCTCCTTGGTCGTTCTTATGTTCGGGTAGTGCCGCGCGTCAGTCCTGCGCGACGATCTTGAGTTGGTCCTGGTCCAGCCAGATCTGCACGGCCTTGCCGAGCAGTTCCTTGGGTACTTCCTCCATCACCTTGTAGTGGCCGGCGACGGCGACCAGTTCGGCGTGGAACTCGCGGCAGAAGATGCGGGCGTCGGCATTGCCGCGCGCACCGGCGAGGGCGCGGCCGCGCAGAGCGCCGTAAATGTGGATGGAGCCATCGGAAATGACCTCGGCGCCGGCGCCCACCGTACTCAGGACGGTCAGGTCGCGGTTCTCGGCATACAACTGCTGGCCGGAGCGCACGGGCGTCTTCTGGACCAGTCCCGGCTTCGTCTCCGCAGCTTTCGCGGCCGGTGCGGGGGGCTTGGCCGGCGTGGGTTCCGGCATCCCGCGTGCGGGAGCGGGCGCAGACTGCGCCGCGGGCTCGTACTGCGCGCGGAACTTGGCCAGGAGCGGCAGGCCGAGCTGTTCGGAAAGGACTTCGGTATCGCGCGTGCCGTAGGCCAGCGCCACCGGCAGGACACCCGCGCCGCGCAGGCCGTCGATCAGCGCGCGCGCGGTGTCGGCATCGGGCAGTCGTGTCAGGCCACCGAAATCGACGATCACCGCTGCGCGGCCGAACAGCTTCGGGGCGCGCTCGACGCGTTCGCGCATTTCGCGGATCAGCTGGTCGACGTCGAGGGTACGGATGCGAAGGTTGGCGATACCGACCTGGCCGATCTTCAGTTCACCGGCCTGTTCGTAATCCATGGGTGCTCGCGTCACGCTCATGTACCCGTCGGCCTCTGCGCGCTGGCATCGGCCAGCAGGCGGGTGCGGGCCCACGCGACATCGGGCAGGGCGTCACCGTAGGTATCCCGCACCCACGGGTAGCTGCAAAGCTCCTTCATCAGCATGCTGGCCCGCACCTCGGCTTCGGCCATGACGTTCTGGCCGACTTCGCGGAAACCGAAACTGCCGTGGAAGAGCAGGGCGGGGTCGGCGCCATGGTCGAGGAAGACTTCGCAGGCCAGCTGCGGGTAGCGCAGCTCGGCGAAGCTCTGCACGTCGGCATAGAACGCCCGGCCGACGCCACCGCCGCGACGGCGACTGGCGACGACGATGCGGTCGATGTAGAAGAATTGCGGATAGCGCTCGCTGAACCAGGCGAAGTTGCTGCTGTCATGGCCGGCAGCAGAGCCGAAGCCGACGAGGAAACCGGCGAGGTTGCCGTCGCGCTCGGCGACGCGGAAATACTCGGCCGTCTCGTAGAAGCGGCGGACCTTGACCGAATCCAGCGGCAGGATCGCCAGTCCGGCATTGTTGTTGAGGGCTAGGACGGAATCCAGCTCGTGCTCGCGCACGTCGCGGATGACAATCGACATTACCTGACTCCGAACGGGTCTTGCAGGGCGGCACGAGGCCAAGCCGGGATTATCGCATGGTGCCGCCGCAGCCGGCGAGGCACGGGTGAGCCAGGGATGAACCCGGCCGGCTTTCGTTTCAACGTCGGCATGACTTTAGTTGGGACATGGACGACGGCGATTCCGCCTAAGATGCCCGGATGTTGGGACGACTCAGCCATACCCGCCTGCTGCGCGCCGCCGGGCTCTACACGTGGGCCCTGGTGGGGATTCCCATCATCCTGAACGTGTGGCAGCCGCCACCGGGCGGTCGGGCGGTGCACCTTCCGCTCACCGCGTTGTGTTACTTCAGCTTCGGGGCGTGCTACTGGTTGGCGACGCGGGTACTGGATGGCCGTCGGGAAGGGTTGCCGCTGGCCTGGAATGTTCCCCTCGCCATGGTGCTCACGGCCACCGCGATCGGTGTCGGCGTCTACACCGAGACCGGGCTGGGAGCGGTGCTGCTGCTGATCATGGCGGGCGTGCTGCCGTGGTTGCTGGATCTGCGCTCCGCGCTGGCGTGGCTGCTCGCCGCGCACGTGTTGCTGGTGCCGTCGTTCATGGCGCGCGACGACTTCAACTTCTGGGAAGCGCTGTTCCAGTCCATGTTCTACGTGGGGTTTTCGGCCTTCGTGCTGATCACCACCTATGTGGCGCGGCAGCAGGCGCAGGCACGCGAGGAGCAGCGCCGGCTCAATGCGGAATTGCGGGCCACCCGCGTGTTGCTGGCCGAGAGTGCGCGCGTCAACGAGCGCACACGCATCTCCCGCGAGCTGCACGACCTGCTGGGCCACCACCTGACCGCGCTCAGCCTGAATCTGGAGGTGGCCGGTCACATGACAGAGGGGCGCGCGCAGGAGCACGTCAAGCAGGCGCACACCCTGGCGAGGCTGTTGCTCACCGACGTGCGCGAGGCGGTCAGCCAGCTGCGCGACAGTGGCGCGATCGACCTCGGTGCGGCGCTGGTGCCGCTGGCTGAGAAGGTGCCCTCGCTCGACATCCGCATGGACATCGAGGAGCCGCTCACCCTCGAGGATCCACATCGCGCCCACGTGCTGCTGCGGTGCACCCAGGAAATCATCACCAATGCCGTCCGGCATGCCGACGCACGCCACCTGTGGCTGCATTGCCGGCGGGATGGGCCCGACATCCTGATCGATGCCCGCGACGATGGCGCCGGCAGTTCGCGCGTGGTGGCGGGCAACGGCTTGAGCGGCATGCGCGAGCGCCTGGCCCAGTACGGCGGCGCCTTGAGCATAGAAACACAGCCCGGCAAAGGCTTCTGCCTGCATATCACTTTGCCCGCCGCCGAAGCGGTTCCCGCGCTCGGCGCACCGTCCATTCCCCAACCCGAACCCACACCCGAGCTCAGCTCCGGAGGAATCCCGTGATCCGTGTCTGTCTGGTCGACGATCAAACCCTGGTGCGCCAGGGCATCCGCTCTCTGCTGGCGCTCGACGACGGCATCGAGGTCGTGGCCGAGGCGGCGGACGGCAAGCAGGCCGTCGAGGTGGTGCCGCAGGTCAAGCCCGACGTGGTGCTGATGGACATGCGCATGCCGGTGATGTCGGGCCTGGAAGCGTTGCAGGCCCTGGCACGCTCTGCTCAGCTGCCACCTACCATCATCCTGACCACCTTCGACGATGACCAGCTGGTCCTGGCCGGACTCAAGGCGGGCGCCAAGGGTTACCTGCTGAAGGATGTCTCGCTGGAGCAACTCGTGGGGGCCATCCGCACCGTGGCCGGCGGCGGCTCGCTGGTGCAGCCGGCGGTCACCCAGCGCCTGCTGTCCGGGCTGGAGCACATGCGCAACGAGTTCGTGAGCCTGGATCGCCCGGACCCGCTGACCGATCGCGAGACCGAGATCCTGCGGCTGATGGCCAGTGGCTTCTCCAACAAGGAGATCGCCAACTCGCTGGGCGTGGCCGAAGGCACCATCAAGAACCATGTGTCCAACATCCTGAGCAAGCTGGGTGTGCGGGACCGGACGCGGGCGGTGCTGAAGGCCTTCGAACTGCAGTTGGTGTGAGCCGGGCGGCGAACCGCCCTTGGTGACCCGGCCGGGTGCTGTCCTGCCTCGCCGGAAGCGAGGGGCAATCACTGCGACCGAACGTGGAAACGCCCGTCGCTGCAGCGCAGCAGCGCATTCAGTGAGATGACCGCATGCGGTCGCGTACGTCCGGAAACAGGGCGGCCAACCGGTGTCAGATGGGCTGCGCGAAGCCCTGCAACCCTGCTAGGATGCGCGGTGCATTTTTTTCACGGCCGAGGCACCGGCCCCCGGAGACTCCTGAATGACCCGTTTGATCGAGTTCGTGATTGCGTTGGCGCTGGTTCTGGCGCTGTTTCTGGTGATCGGCCTGGTCCTGCCCTCCAAGCGTCAGCTGGAGGAGAGCGTCGAGACCAACCGTCGCATGACCATCGTGTTCGACACGCTGAACAACGTGCGTCGACTGAAGGACTGGAACCCGCTGATTCCGAGCGCGGCCAACGAACTGAGCTACTCCGGTGGCGAAAACAACACGGGTGTCGGCGCCAAGGTGGATTTCAACTCCGCCAACGCCGCGTGGGGCCAGGGCAGCTGGGAAATCGTCGAGAGCGAGCGCCCGGCGCCGACCGGTGGTCCCGGCAAGATTGCGTACTCGATCGTCGACAAGCGCATGGGCGATGACAAGCGCAGCGTCTTCACGCTGACGCCGAGCGGCAAGAACAACCGCAACGTGAAGGTCACCCAGAGCTACGAGGTCACCTACGGCTTCAACCTGCTCGGTCGCTATGCGGGCATGTACGTCAGCCGCCATGTCGGCGATGCCGTCAAGGCCGGCCTGGGCAAGTTGACCAACATGCTGGCCACCGTGCCCAACTTCGACTACCGCACCGAAGGCAGCCCGCTGACCGACCTGAAGGTCGTCGATGTGCCTGCCGAGGACCTGCTGGTCGTCAACGCCGGCAACATCGATCGCACCAACGATGCCATCAAGGCGTCGATCAAGCAGAACCAGGAATGGATCAAGCGCGTGATGGATGCCAACGGCCTGGTCGCCGCCGGTCCGCTGCGTGTCATCACCACCGACTTCGGCACCGAGAAGTACGCGTTCGACATCGCCCAGCCGGTCCGCAAGGGCAGCGCTGCACCGAAGTCGGATGCCGCCGAGAACGCCGGCCCCATCGCGGCGCCGGTGTCGGCCGCCCCGGTGGCGTCCACGGGTGAGCTGAAAGTCACCATTCCGTCCGGTGCCCCGGTCGAATACGTCCGCACGGAAGCCCGCAAGGCGGCGTTCGCCAGCTACACCGGTTACATGGCGGAACTGGATAACCAGCGCAATGCGCTGCGTGCCTGGGCGGTCACCTCCGGACACGAAGTCGTCGACCGTCCGTACGAATCGTGGAAGTCGGGTGTCGATGGTTCCTTCGAGGCCACCGGCAAGTTCGACATCTACTGGGCCGTCAAGCAGTAAACCTTCCCGGACGCCAGTCCCGGATGATCGGTTCCACGCCAACGCGCCGCTTCATGCGGCGCGTTGCGTTTGTGGGATGGGGAATCCGGGGCTTCACGTCCTCCGCTGGCAGGATGCCCGCCCGACTCCGGGACCCGTGAGCCGATGAACTACGATCGACGCCAACGCAAACCTTCGTTCCTGGCCTTGGGGGGCGGACTGCTCGCCGCGGTCGCCGTCGGCCTGTCCGCTTACGCCTCGCACGGCATCGCAGCCGCACAGGCGCAATCGCATGTGCAGACCGCCGCGCTGTTTGCCTTCGGCCATGGGCTTGCCCTTGCGGCGTTGGCCCCCAGTACGACGCGGCGCATGGGCAAGGTGGCGCTCTGCCTGCTGCTGCTGGGTACGCTGCTGTTCGCGGGCAGCCTGGTGGCCGGCTCGCTCGGTGGCGTGTCGACGCGGTTGGCGCCCGCCGGCGGCATTGCACTGATGCTGGGCTGGGTGATCTGGGCGGTCGACGCCGTCCGGCGTTGACGCCATGCCGCGGCACGCGCGGGGCTTCGATACCGAGCAGGCCTGGGACCACCTGGCCCGGCGCGACCGCCGGCTGGGCACGTGGATGAAGCGCATCGGCTACATCGACCCGCAACCGACGTGGAAGAAAACCTTCGATCCCGTGGACGCGCTGGCGCGGGCGATCCTGTACCAGCAACTGAGCGGCAAGGCAGCCGGCACGATCGTCGGCCGTGTCGAAACGGCTATCGGCAGCGCGCGCCTGCACTACGACACGCTGGGCCGGATCGACGACGCAGCGCTGCGTGCCTGCGGCGTTTCCGGCAACAAGACATTGGCGCTGCGCGATCTGGCCTCGCGCGAGCAGCGTGGCGAAATCCCCACCCCGCGGCAGATGTCGACGATGCACGAGGATGAGATCGTCGCGGCACTGGTACCCATACGCGGCATCGGGCGCTGGACGGTGGAGATGATGCTGATGTTCCGCCTGGGCCGCCCCGACGTGCTGCCGATCGACGATCTCGGCGTGCGCAAGGGCGCGCAGGTCGTCGACAGGCTGGACACCCTGCCGACGCCGAAGGAACTGGTGGCGCGGGGCGAGACATGGCGCCCCTACCGCACCTACGCGGCGCAGTACCTGTGGCGGATCGCCGATGCGGGTACCGAGGTGAAGGCGCCCACGAAGCGTTCGCAGGACTGACGCCGCACTAGGTGCCTGGCAGGTAGCGGTCCCACAGCAGGTTGCGGAAGCGGTTGTCCGGATCCACGTCCCGCTTGATCGCGGCGAACCGGTCAGCCTGCGGGTAGGCCCGTGCGAACTGCCGTCGGGTGGCGTGCAACCGGTAGGGCAGGTAGTAGCGCCCTCCGTGGTCCAGCGCGGCATCGATCAGCGCCCGCGTCCATCCGGTGGCGCGCGCGTCCTGCCAGGTACGCTGCTTGTGGTAGAGGACGAAACAGAACATGTCGCGGTCCGCCCAACGCATCAGTGACGTGGCATCGGCCGCCGCGTGCCGGATGGACACGTTGAGGACGTCCGCATCCGCAGCGGCGAGGATGGTGCGCATCCGGGCCACGAAACCGCGGAAGGCGTGGACAGGGACGAAATACTCCTGCAGCAGGTATGTCGAGACGCGTCGCGTGCGCGGTTCGATCGAGGCGACATCCAGGCTGGCTTCGCAGTTGCGCATCACGACGCGCGGTTCGCTCTGCAGGCGGCGCGTCATGAAGCGCTCACGGAGCGCATCGCCGCCCGGCAGTTCGGTCGCCGACCAGATGAGGTTCTGCTCGCGGCTGTAGTCCAGTCCCTCGGGCATCAGGCGGCGCGCATCGGTCAACGGCATGTCCGTGTGCGACCAGGTAATGGCCAGCGGTGCGTCGAAGTCGGGGGGCACCAGGTCGGCGTTGTGCATGACGACGTCGTCTTTGCCCAGCACGTTCGCCTTGAACCAGTCCGGATACTCGTCAAGCGGTATCGCCACCACCGAGCGTGCGATGCGGGTGTTGCGGGCCAGGTCCAGTTCCACTTCGGTGATCACGCCGAGGCCGCCATAGCCTCCGAGCACCGCGGAAAACCATGCGGGCTCGCGGTCGCGGGACAGCTCGAGCGCGCGGCCATCCGCAGTGACGAGTTGCAGCGCGCGTACCGTCGTGGCGATGGCGCTTTCACCGATGTAGCGGCCATGGCAGTTCACCGATACGGAGCCGCCGACACTGAAATTGCTGTAGCTCTGCATGACCTTCACGGACAGGTCATGCGGATCGAGCAGTGCCTGCAGGTGGCGCCAGCGCATGCCCGCCTGGACGCGCACGACGCACGCGTCGGTATCCAGCTTCAGCATCCGGTCCATGCCGGCGAGATCGAGCTGCAGCGCGTCGGGTTCCCGCGTCTGGCCGCCCATGCTGAAGCGCGCGCCGGCGATGCAGACGGCACCGCGCCACGTGTGCAATGCCGCCAGCACGCCGGCAGTGGTCGTTGGCCGGACAATGCCGGCGAGGCGGGTAGTGTCGAGGTTGGCGACATCGCGGGCCGACGCTGCGGACGCGTGTGGATCGCTGCAACCGGGTAGGCAGCCGACCGTACCGGCGGCCAGCGCATAGCCCAACGCTTCGCGACGGCGCATGCGGCTCAGGCCACGGGTCGGTGACGCCAATGCCACGGTTCGTAGACGATGCCGTGGGGATTGTCGCGCGGATAGCTCATGGTGAAACCGAAGTCGCCGGCATGGCGGGTGAGCCATGCGAATGCCGGCGTGCGCTCGAACGATTCCTCGGCCGGTGGTTCGCCCGGTGCGCCGATATCGAGCGCGTGGCCACCATGGTGTTCGCTGTAGCCGGGCGCAGCGTTGACGGTAAGAATCTGTTCCACGGTCTGCCCGCGCGCCAGCTTCCGCGCGAAGATACCCAGTTGGTAGTCGTGGCTGCGGTAACCGGAGATGGCCTCGAGCGAAATGCCGCCACGGTGCGCGGCGCGCTGCATGGCGAGCCAGGCGCGTGCAGCGGCGGCCGCCAGCCACAACGGTCGGCGATAGCGGTCGCGTCCCGCAAACACCAGCGCCGCCGGTTCGGCGACCAGCGGCAGGCCGCTGCGTTCGCCGTAGGTGTCGTCCAGTCCAAGGTCGTGCAGCCGCTCCTGCAATGCATGCAGTGGCAGTGCGCGCTGTGCACCTGCGTCAATGCCTCGCGTCGTCTGCTCGAGCCGGTCGAGTGCGTCCCATGCGTCGTCGAGTCCCGGTTCGCGGAACAGGCCCGGGACCAGTGGACGCACTGCATGCGTCGATATTGCGGCGAGGTAGTGACCGTCCTGTTTCCTGCGCAGCACGGTATGTGCGCCGGCAATCGCGCGCGCGTCGGCATTGCTTCGCGCGCGCAGCACATCGGCGGGCCACAGTTCGATCTGTGCGGTGTTGAGCAGCAGTGTCTTCAGGGGGCGGGTGGACTGGCGTCGCATGCCCGAAGCTTAGCGGTGCGGCGTGGGAGCCGCCAGTTCGCGCAACCGTGCCAGCAGGTCGGCAGGACGCGCGGGGCTGAGCAGCACCAGGCCACCATCACGCAAGGGCAGGGTGAGCACGCGCGTGCGATCGGTGACCAGGCAGAACGCCTTGCCGAGATTGCGCAGGCGGAAGTGGCCAGCCTTGAAGCCGGGCAGGCTGAAGCCGTTGGTTTTCAGCATCGGCGCCAGGTCGGTGTGTTCTTCCAGGCTCAGCACGCGCGCTTTGTCCAGGTCGATGGATTCGACCGGCAGCGTCTTCGTATAGAACGTGGCTTCCACCCGAAGCGTGCGGTGGTCGAGCACGATCCGCCTGCGGCGCATCGCAAGCGTGAGCATGACGCCTACCGCCAGCACGAACGGCACGGTCAGCCATGCGGCGAGCGACGGCGGGGTGGGGGACGCCATCAGCAAGGCCGCGATGGTCACGCCGATGGCCCCCAGCATGGGCAGCCATATCCACAATGCGGCGTGCCCGGGCAGGGCGGCGATCTCGTAGTCGTGCGTCTGTTGCATGGGGTCACCAGGTCAATGAAGGGCGCGTTGGCACGTGCTTCGGGTGTCGACGGCGCCGAGCACGCCATGAATTTCCTGCGCGAGTCGTCGTTGCTGGACGTCGCGCGTGATCCGGGCGAAGTGGTCCCCCGGCTGGAACCCGTAGTCGCCGAACTGCGAGTGGTTGGCGCCGGGGATGACGACCCATCGTGTGTGTGCAGGCAGCAGGTGGCGGTTGCGGGCCACGCGGTCAGGACTTGCCAGGCCGTCGCGGTCGCCGACCACCTTGACGGCCGGCAGGGTCAACGTGGACAGGTCGATGTCGCGCGGATGCGACGTCGCGACCAGCAGCAGTGCCGCTGTGCCCATGGGGTCGGCGAGCGCGTGGCGCGACGCCACTTCCCCGCCTCGGGAGTGGCCGCCGACGATCCAGCACCGCACGCCCGACAATGCGGCCATGGCAGCGTGGCCACGCGCGAGCACCGGCGAGCCTTCCGCACCCCCGAACGCGCCGCGCCGGGGAAGCTCCACGATCACGGTCGGGTAGCCGGCATCCGCCGCCCGGTAGGCGAGCCTTGCATACGCGCGCGGGTCCACCAGTGCGCCGGCGTAGAACAGCAGGCCGGTCGCCTGCGGTGGTCGGTGGCGCGGCATGAATACCCAACGGCCCTCGCGATGCTCGACCGCGACGCGCGCGTCGCCACGTGCTGCACGACGGCCCTCCGCATTGGCGTAGTAGGCGATCAGGCACCACACCGTGAAAACAACCGTCGCCGCCAACCCCAGCGTGATCCAGATCCGTTTGATCCGCTTGACGAGTCCTGCCACGGAGGGGCGCTCAGGCCGGCTTCTTGAAGAACAGGCGCACCGAGACCTCATGCTCGATGAAGAGAGTGCTGACCAGTTCCCATCCCTGCGCGCTCATCTTGTCCAGTTCCTGCTGGATGCGGTCGGTGAGCTTGCCCGCGAACATCTTGTAAGGGACCTCGATGACCTTGTGGCTCCATCGGTGGTTCATGTCGATTCCTTCTTGGTGTCGTCCGGGGTGGTGCCGGTCTTCGGCAGCCGGCCCGCCTTGCGCAGTGCGTCGCGCAGCACGTATTCGATCTGGGCATTGAGCGATCGCAGTTCGTCGTCGGCCCATCGCTGCGCCGCAGCGACCACGTCGGCGCTGATGCGCAGCGGGTAGGCTTTCTTGTCCTGCTTCTCGCTCACGGGCGCTTCCTGTTGCGGCGCAGCTGCAACACCATCGAGACGATCAGCGCGTTCACCAGCACCACCATCGTGATCACGGCGCCCTGTGCCATGCGGTCGTCATCGCCCGCCCAGTACAGGCCGATCGCGCCGGCCTGGATCGCCAGGCCGATCAGCACCCAGTGCAGGGCCATGCCACCCGAGCGCGGGTCGCGTGTCCGACTCGCCCACGCGCCGATGAAGAGCGCGGGGAGGCCGGAGAGCGCGATGATGACCGGTACGAGCGCGTGCATGCGGCGTGGCCCGTCAGTAGATGGAGCCGGTATTGACGATGGGCTGGGTGCCGCGCTCGCCGCACAGCACGACCAGCAGGTTGCTGACCATCTGCGCCTTGCGCTCTTCGTCCAGCTTCACCACGTCGTTCTTCTGCAGTTCCGCCAACGCCATCTCCACCATGCCCACCGCGCCGGCGACGATGCGCGTGCGCGCGGCGATCACCGCATTGGCCTGCTGGCGCTGCAACATGGCCTGGGCGATCTCCGGTGCGTAGGCGAGGTGGCTGATGCGCGCTTCGATCACGTCCACGCCGGCCTTGCCCAGGCGTTCGGCGATCTGCTCCTGCAGGTGCTGCGAGATCTCCTGCGGATGGCTGCGAAGGGCGATCTGGCCTTCCTCGTGCTGGTCGTACGGATAGCTGGACGCCATCGCACGCAGTGCGGATTCGGATTGGATGTGCACGAAGCTTTCGTAGTCGTCGACGTTGAACACGGCCTCGGCCGAATCGACCACCTGCCAGACGATCACGGCGGCGATCTCGATCGGGCTGCCATCCAGCTCGTTGACCTTCAGCCGGCTGCTTTCGAAGTTGCGGATGCGCAGCGAGATCTTGCGCTTGGTGAAGAAGGGGTTGTTCCAGCGCAGGCCGTTGTCCTTCACCGTGCCGACATACTTGCCGAACAGGCTGAGCACCGCAGACTGGTTGGGTTCCAGCTTGTAAAGACCGGCCATCAGGAACATGAGCACGAAGCCGAGCACGGCGGCCACGACCATGTAGGCAGGCTGCTTGTCTGCGGCGCCCATGATGAACATGGCAATGATCCCCAGGCCCAGCATCAGCAGGCCGAGCAGGGTCGGGATTCCGGGCAGCGATGACGTGGCGTTCTCTTTCATGGTGTTGGTCTCAGGGGGTCACAGCAGCGACAGGCCGGCACCCAGCGTAAGCAGGGCGACGGAGAGGATGAGCAGGACGGGGACGACCTTGTGCGCCTGGGATGGCCAGTGGCGCTGGATCTGGTGGATCACGTGAAGCATGGTGAGGCCCCCTTGTTGTCGGATAGAAAGATATCAATTTGATATCAGATGTCAACACGAATGTCCTGCCGTCCGTCGGGACCACCGTTACACTGGCGCCCCTTTTTCCGGAAAGACCCCATGACCACGTTCGGCACCCCGCTGTCCCCCCATGCGACCCGCGTCCTGCTGCTGGGGTCGGGCGAGCTGGGCAAGGAGGTGGCCATCGAACTGCAACGGCTGGGGGTGGAAGTGATCGCTGCCGACCGTTACTCCGGCGCGCCTGCGATGCAGGTGGCGCACCGTTCGCACGTACTGGACATGCTGGACCCGGCCGCGATCCGCGCCCTGATCGCGCAGGAACAGCCGCACCTCGTCGTGCCCGAGATCGAGGCGATCCACACGGAGACGCTGGTGGCGCTGGAGGCGGAAGGCGCAGCGCGGGTGATTCCGACCGCACGTGCCGCGCGGCTGACGATGGACCGCGAAGGCATCCGTCGCCTCGCGGCCGAAACGCTGGGCCTGCCCACGTCGCCGTACCGCTTCGTCGATACGCAGGATGAATACCGCGAAGCCGTGCGCGAGATCGGGCTGCCGTGCGTCGTGAAGCCGGTGATGTCCTCGTCCGGCAAGGGCCAGAGCACGCTGCGCAGCGAAGCCGATATCGACGCCGCGTGGGATTACGCCCAGACCGGCGGTCGTGCGGGTGCGGGTCGCTGCATCGTCGAAGGCTTCATCGACTTCGATTACGAGATCACCCTGCTGACCGTGCGCCATGCCGGTGGCACATCCTTCTGCGAGCCGATCGGCCACTGGCAGCAGGATGGCGACTACCGAGAGAGCTGGCAGCCGCAACCGATGTCGCTGCGCGCACGGGAGCGTGCGCAGCAGATCGCCAGGGCGGTGACCGGCGATCTGGGCGGATGGGGCCTGTTCGGCGTGGAGCTGTTCGTGAAAGGCGACGACGTCTGGTTCAGCGAAGTCTCGCCGCGCCCGCACGATACCGGCCTGGTCACGCTGGTCTCGCAGGAACTGTCGGAGTTCGCGTTGCATGCGCGCGCCATCCTCGGTCTGCCGATCCCGGTGATCCGCCAGAGCGGTCCGTCCGCATCGTGCGCAATGTTGGCGCACGGTCACGGCGTGCCGGTGTTCGGCAATGTCGAGGGCGCGCTGGCGGTGCCCGACACCGCGCTGCGCCTGTTCGGCAAGCCACGCGTGGAAGGCCATCGTCGCGTCGGCGTGACGCTCGCGCGCGGCGAACACACGGATGCCGCACGCGCAGTAGCGCGCGATGCTGCGGCCGCCATCACCATCGACCTGGCATGAGGCGAACGTCATGAATGGAAATGCCGGCTATGCCGTCTTCTTCTTCCCGCAGGCGCTGGAAGCCCTGGGCGATGCCATCAAGCCTTACCTGACCAGCCATGCGGAAGGCCCGCATCTGTTCTGCAAGGAGATCGATACCGGCGGCGCCTTCACCGAGATGACGCTGGTGGGGAGAGACGCGGAAGGCCACGAGATGCAGGTGGAACTCATGGTGCCCGGCAGCATGATCCGCATGATCGTGTCGGCGCAGAACGAATCGCTGTTCGGTTTCGGCCCGCGTGTGGCGGCTGTGGTGCCGCCATCCACGCCTACAGCGTGAGGTCCACCCATACCAGGTGATGGTCGCTGCCGTCGGCGATGGCAGCGTCCGGCTGGCCCTGCTTCGGCCAGAACACGCCGCTGCCGACCAGGCTGAAGCCGGTTGACGGCATCACATAGTCCAGTCGCAGGGCGCCGTTGCGGCGTCCGAAATCACCGGTGACGTGCGCGGGTGCGCCCCGACGCTGCAGGCCCTTGGCGGCGTAGGCGAGCGCGGTCTCCTCGCCGCCCTCGCTGCGTGGCGTGGCCATGCGCATCACGCGTGGGTGTTCGAGCAGTTCGATGATCGCCTCGTGATGGCCGTCGCCATCCGCAGGATCGTTGTTGAGATCGCCGGCGATGACAAAGCGCGCGTCGGTCGCCAGGCCGCCGCAGCGTCCCTTGTCATCGCACAACCACGGGGCATCGCCCGGCGACAGATACTCACGCCACAAGCGGATTTCGTCGGCATTACGCATGCCGTTCCGGTTCTCCGGTCCGTCGAACACCGGCGGCGTGGGGTGGGAGACGAGGAAATGCACGACACCGGCGGGCGTCGTCACCGGAACATCCCAGTGCGATTTCGACGACAGGCGAAGCTGCCTCCAGACGTCATCCGTGTAGAACCCCTCGTGCGTGGTCGGATCCACGGGATTGGTGGCGCCGGGCATCGCGCTCCACCGCAGCAGCTGGAACGTGCGCACCTTCGCCTCGTCGATCGGAAAGCGCGACAGCACCAGCATGCCGTATTGACCGGGATGCAGACCGTAACCCCACGCATCGTTGCCGCGTTCGCGGCCAGTGCTACCGACCGAGCCGTTGCGATCCAGGTCCAGCCCGCTGGGAACGCCGGTATTGACTGGCGCGAGATAGCGGTAGGCATACCGGAGCGGTTCGCCGCCGCCCGGCTGGGCGACGTCGAGATAGCGCTGCTGGAAGAGATCGGCCGCGCGATGTGCGTCGTCGTAGTCGAATTCGTTCAGCAGCACCAGGTCCGGCCGCACGTTCTGCAGGACGGCGGCGATCTTGCGCGCGTGCGCACTGTCGCCTTCCAGTTGACGGATCACGCCCCCGGCGTCATCCGAAAACAGCGAGGTGTTGTACGTCGCTACGCGGAGCGGTACGGCCTGGGGTTTGGCGGGCTCGGCCGGCTTGGTGGGGGAGTGGCACGCGGCAAGCGTCATCGTGAATAGCAGGAAGAGGGTGCGCATGCGGGGATTCTGTCATGTCGCTGTGACAGGCGTAAAAAAAAAACGCCCCGGAGACCGGGGCGCCGCGGGCCAGCGACGAGGTCGGCCCGGTGGAGCGTCAGAACGAGCAGCCCATGGCCGCATACGCGGTCTTGGCCTGGTCCATCGCGGTCTTGCACTGGGCAGCCAGCGCCGTCTTGTCCGTGACGGCGGACCAGCCGGCCTTCGACTGCTCGATGCCCTGCTTCATCATCTCGCGCTGGGCTTCCGGCACCTTGTCGCTGATGCAGGCATAGACCTTCTCGAGGTACTGGTCGCACTCGGCGACGCCGGTGCCCGCGTCGACGGTGTCGGCGGCTGCAGTGGCTGCGGTCGCGTCGGTGGCGGTATCGGTGACGGCCGGTGCCTCGACCGCCGGGGCATCCGCGACGGGCGTCGCTTCATCGGCGGGCTTGCAGGCTGCCAGTGCCAGCGTGGTCAGTGCCGCAAGGGCAAGCAGGTTGAACTTCATGAAAGCTCCCATCGTGTGAGTGAATGTACTGATTGCAGCGCCGACACGTGTGCGTGCCGGTGGCACATTCTGCGTATCCCATCACGAAGTTGCTATTCACATTTGCGTGTCACATTCGTGGCGTTCCGGTCAATTCCTCGATTCACGGATCTGCGCGAACCCAACTGCGTCCATCGAAGCATTCGAGCGGTGTGAAGCGCCGCTTGTAGTCCATCTTGCGATGGCCATCGATCCAGTAGCCCAGATAGAGATGCGCATATCCATCGCGTCGCGCCCATTCGATCTGGCGCAGGATCGCCAGGGTTCCCAGGCTGCGTGCTTCCAGCGCCGGGTCGTAGAAGGTGTAGACCGCGGACAATGCGCCCGGGATGACATCGGTCACGGCCACTGCCAGGAGTCGGCCGTCTTCGCGCAATTCCACGAAGCGTCCACGCGACCAGCTGCCTACCAGAAACTGGTCGAACTCCGTGGCGCCGTGGTCGTCCATGCCGCCGAGCGGATGGCGTGCCTCGAGATAGCGTTGGTAAAGCGCCAAGTGCTCGTCGTCGCGCAGGGCAGCGACGATCCGCGTTTCGACATGCGCGTTGCGTGATGCGCAGCGGCGCTGGCTGCGATCCGGCCTGAAGTCGGCCACCGGGATGCGCACGGCGACGCAGGCACGGCACTGGCGACAATGGGGTCGATAGACGATATCGCCCGAGCGGCGGAAGCCCCAGCCAAGCGCATCGGGATACAACTGCGGCAACCGTGGATCGCGCGGGTCCAGCACCAGGTCGCGGGCGACGCGCTCCGGCCAGTAGCCGCAAGGGTGTTCGCCGGTATGGAACAGGCGCAGGTCGCCGATCGATTGCGTGTTCTCGCCCACGTCAGCCCGTCCAGCGTGAAGCAAGCGGCCAGAACGCCAAGCCCGCCGATGCGCCAGTGATGGCACCCACCATCAGGTCGCGGCGCGTATGCCGTTGAAGCGCGAGCCGCGACCATGCCACGGCCGCAGCAAACGACAGTGCGACGAGCATCCAAGCGAGACCCAGTTCACGCAGCAGGCACGCAGCGAATACGATGAAGGCCAGATGCAGCGACAGCTTGCACCAGCGTGCGGTCAGCATCGCGGTCAGGATCATGGCAGCGGACAGTGCCAGCCCGAGCGCGAACAGCGGCTGCCCTCCGCGCCACGCGACCAGCAGTGCGCCTGCAGTGAGGGCGACCAGCAGGAAACGATTCAGTGTGCTGCGTTCGTGCGTCGCGCTGGCATCCACATGCCCCCAGCGGCCACGGTGCACCTGCCACCACGAGTAGCCCATCACCAGGGCGGCGAACACGGCGAACCCTGCTGCTGACCACAGGGCGGTATGGGCGTCACCGCGAACCCATGCGATCGCCAGGACCGCCATCGGCAGCACCAGTATCGGGTGGCCGAGGATCGACAGCGCGCGGGCGAGGGGGAACGGGAGCGACATGCGGTCAGCATACTGCGCTGCCCCGGTCTCGTGGATCGCGACCGTCCGCCGCCTGAACGCGTCCGTCAGCGCGTCAACCGGCATGGCGCGGGCGCGTTTCCCGAGGCAGTGGCGCACACGGCGCCGCGTCTTCAGGAGAACACGATGAACCGCAAGACCCTGCTTTTCGTGGCCGTGCTGGCCGCCCTCGGCGCCGGATCCGCGTTGGCCGCCACGCAGGCCGGAGACGCGCCGAAGCCGGCGCGCACCAGCCTCGACAAGAACAACGATGGCGCCATCGACAAGGCCGAAGCCGCAGGCCATCCGCGTCTTTCCGAACGTTTCGCAGACCTGGACAAGAACGGCGACGGCAAGCTGACCGCCGCTGAGCGCCCGCAGGGCAAGGGCATGCGTGGCCACGGTCGCCATGGCGGGTCGCGACATGGCGATGGGGCTGGCAAGCTCGACACCGACGGCGCTGGACGCCTCAGCAAGGCGGAAGCCGCCGCGCAGCCGCGCTTCGCCGAGCGTTTCGACACGATGGATGCCAACAAGGACGGCGTGATCGATCGCGCCGACCGCGAACTGCGCGGCAAGCAGCGCCGCGACGAATGGTTCGCCAAGGCCGATGCCGACCGGGATGGCAAGCTGACGCGTGCCGAGATGGATCAGGCCGATGTCGCGCGTCGCGCCGGGTTCCAGCAGCGGCTGCAGGCACGCATGGACGAACGTTTCGCTTCTTCAGATGCGAACAAGGATGGCCGCCTGTCGCGTGACGAGGTGAAGGACAGCCGCCTGGCCGGGCGCTTCGACGCGCTCGACACCAACAAGGATGGCTTCCTGTCGAAGGACGAACTGGCGGCGGGCAAGCCAGCACGACGCTGAGCGGATCGCGTGCACCCGGCGCTGTCCGGGTGCACGCCCCCACGCGGTTCAGAACGACAGGCGGCCGGACATCACCAGGCCGGCGAGGACGCCCGCACTCGCCAGGCCGACGGCCAACACCAGGCCCCACACCCGCCAGAAGCGCTGCCGTTCGATCTGCCTGCGTGTGCCTTCCGGGTCGCGTAGTGCATCGCGCGCCTGCCGTCGCTTCAGGATACGTGGCAGCCAGACCGCACTGGCCCAGCAAATGCCCCCCATGTAAACCAGTGTCAGTCCCAAGTGCGGCACCCATCCACGCACCTGTGTCAGTGCAACGATGCCCACGACGAAGCCGAGGATCAGCACCGTGCAGAACACGCCGTAACGGATGAGGTCCCGGCGTTCGCGCCCATCCAGGGGATTCTTCAACGGCTTGCGGATGCCGAACCAGACCGCACCGATGCCTACCAGCGTTCCGAACGCCGCAGCGCCCAGTCCGCCGCCCACCACCTTGAGCAGGCCCTTGCCGGCCACTGCGCCCCCCGTGCCCAGTACCACGGCGCCTGCGGAGGGTGGCGCCGCGATCGCGAGCATGCCCATCACGCCACTCGCAAACGCCGCCGAAGGCGCCGAGGTGCGGGCGAACTCGCCGAAGCGGGTCATCAGTTCCTCCCGGACGTACTGGCGTGCGCGCGACAGGCGTTTGCGGACGGTGGCATCGGTGATGCCGAGCAGCGCGGCGACCTGCTGCGAACGCTGGCCTTCGCGGTAGTACAGCAACAGCACTTCGCGACTGTCTTCCGGCAGGGCGGCGATCACCTCGCGTGCTGTGGCTTCCTGTTCGGTCTGCAAGAGCGTTTCCGCCGGCGTGGGCGCGGTGTCCGCCGCCAGCGTCAGCGCGATCTCGGCGGTTTCACCGGTCATCGGGCGGCGGCGCTGCGCGCGCAGGTGGTCACGGGCCAGGTTGCGGGTGATCTCGCGCAGCCATGGCAGGAAGCTGTCCGGGTTCTTCAGTGTCGCCAGCTGCCGCCAGCCTTTCAGGAATGCCTCCTGCGCGATGTCCTCGCTGGCCTGCACGTCGCGCGTGATCGCCAGCGCGATGCCGGTAATCGTGTTCTGGCACAGCGCGACCACGCGACCGTAGGCCGCCTGGTCGCCGCGCGCGGCGGCGGGCAGGGTGTCGCGCAGGGAGAGTTCGATTGCCAGGGTGTCCATCGGGGCTCCGTGTGTCGGGGTCATGCAGGCACGACGACCGGCGACACGAAGTGTGACCCAACGGCAGAAGCAGGGCGCTAGAGCATCAGCCGGCCGCTGTTGACGAGTGCATAAAGGATGCCGCCGATGGCGAGCACGCTGGTAAGCGCCACCGCCTTCCGGCCGATGATGTAGTCGTAGCCCCGTCGGCGTGCCGTGTTGTACGGGTGGGCCAGGATCGGATCCATGATCCGGGGCAGCGTGACCAGGTACTGGTAGTTGATCGCGCACATGCCGACCAGCGCGACCAGCGTGATCGCCACCCAGCCCGTGGCAAGCATGGTCGCCAGCATCACGCAGAACAGCCAGACCGCGCCGGTAGTCGTGTTGAGCACCATGAAGCGACGCACCTGCAGGCGTTCCTGTGCCGTCTGGCAGAACCGCGCGAGATACCACCAGGTGAAAGCGTAGCCGATCAGGCCACCCGCCATGCCTCCCAGAGCACCCGCCAGCGCCGCGGGGTGCTGGGTGACCTGTTCGACGATCACGCCCAGTGACCCGCCCGCCACGCCGCCGGTGACACCGCCGGTGGTCAATCCGCCGGTCCCGAGCTTGCCCGCTAGCCCGCCCCCCAACACGCCAGAGCCGATCACCGTCGCCGCGCTCGCGGCGGGCATCGCACCGACCAGGCCACCCAGCACGATCATCGTGAACGCGGCGCTGGGCGCGGTCGAGCGCGCGAACTCGCCGAACCGGTGCAGCAGTTCCTCGCGCACCAGCGCGCGTGCACGCGACAGGCGCTTGCGCACCGCAGCGTCGCTGAGCCCGAGCAGGTCGGCGACCTGCTGCGAACTCTGGCCCTCGCGATAGAACAGCAGCAACGCTTCGCGGCTGTCTTCCGGCAACGACGAAATGATGTCGGTGGCGACGATCTCCTCTTCCGTCTGAAGCAGGCGCTCGGCCGGTGTGGGATCCGGATCGGCCGCCATGCCGATGGCGATCTCGGCCACTTCGCCGGACATGGGGCGGCCGTGCTGCGCGCGCAGCCAATCGCGCGCGAGGTTGCGGGTGATCTGGCGCAGCCACGGCAGGAAGCTGGCGCTGTTCTTCAGCCGGTCCAACTGCTGCCAGGCCTTGAGGAAGGCTTCCTGCGCGATGTCTTCGCTGGCCTGCACGTCGCGGGTGATCGCCAGGGCGATCGCCGTGACGGTGTTCTGGCAGGCGTGGACGATGCGGCCATAGGCCTCCTGGCTGCCACGCGTGGCGGCGGGAAGTTCGGCTTGCAGCATCAGGTCCAGGGCGAGCGCATTCATGGCGTCAGGATCATCGGGTGGGCTGATGACCCTGACGGGTCGGGAGGACGGGTGTGACCGATCGCCCCGGACCCATGTCCTCAGCCGCCAGTGGCGGGCTGGATGCGGATGCGTTCTTCCTCCGGGGCCTCGTCCGCAGGCGCAGAGGGCGCTTGCTGCTGCGGCACGGGGACAGGCGCTGCCGGCGGCGGTGCCGGGCGCCGCATCCACATCACGGCGGCCGCCAGCGCGATCAGGGCCAGCAGGATCAGGCGGATACGCCATGCCCACGAACGTTGCGGCGTGGCCGCAGGCTCCTGGTCGCTGCGGAACGTGAGCGCCGGTCCATAACCCGGCCGCGTGGACTCCATCAGGCCCGCCTCGCGCAGCAGTTCGCGCGCGCGTGGCTGGTCTTCGGCATGGCGCACCCAGACGGCAGGCTGCAATTGCGCCTTCACCGGCTCGGTATAGCTGAACTGTCCGCCGCGCTTGCTGTGGTACGAGCGGCCATTGCTGATGAACACCGGAACGCCCGCTTCATTCAGCAGCTTGGCGACGCCTTCGACGGTCTCGATCCGTTGGCTGGAGAACACTTGCCGCATGCGTGAGCCCTCAATCCTTTGCCGGTACGGCCGAGGCCGCTTCGGCGTCCGGCACGACGCGGATCAGGCCTTCCTGCGCCGTGCTGGCGACAAACCGGCCCTGACGGTCGAAGATCTGCCCGCGCGCCAATCCGCGCGAACCACTCGCGCTGGGACTGTCGATGGAATACAGCAGCCAGTCGTCCGCGCGAAACGGCCGGTGGAACCACAGTGCATGGTCCAGCGACGCCATCTGCACGTTCGGCTGGTAATAGCTGATGCCATGCGGGTAGGTGGCCGTGCCGAGCAACTGGAAGTCGGACGCATACGCCAGCAGGGCGCGGTGCAACTCGGGTGAGTCGCCGACGGGCTCGCTCAACCGGAACCAGACCTGCTGGAACGGCGGGCGCTTGGGGGGATTCAGCTCGTCGCGTGGGTAGACATGGCGGAACTCGAACGGGCCGCGACGCGACAGCCAGCGCTGCACCTTTGGCGGCAGCGTGGCCATGACCTCCGCAGGTACGGGCGGCGCAGGCGGGATGTCCTCCGGTTGCGGTACTTCCGGCATCGACAGCTGGTGCTCGGCGCCTTCTTCTTCGGCCTGGAACGAGGCCGCGCAGAAGAAGATCACGCGGCCGTGCTGGATGGCGGTGACGCGGCGCACGGAAAAGCTGCCGCCATCACGTGTGCGGTCCACCTCGTAGACGATAGGCGCTTCGATGTTGCCGGCGCGCAGGAAGTACGCGTGCAGCGAATGCGCGCGGCGTTCGACGCCGCCGCCGCCCACCGTCGCCTGCGCGGCCGACAGCGCCTGGCCCAGCACCTGGCCACCGAACACGTACTTGGTGCCGATGTCGCGGCTCTGGCCGCGGAACAGGTTGTCTTCCAGCCGCTCCAGCGACAGCAGTTCGATCAGTTCGGAGACGACGGGTTCGGGTGCGGGCACGGCGGGGCCTGGGATGCGTGGCGAGCGGCGATTATAGCGGCGGCCCGCACAGGGCCCGGTCAGGGCATCAGGCGTTGCAGGGGCGTGCCACGCAGCACGGCATCCCAGGGGAACAGCGGGCCGGGGTCCATCTTTCGGTGGACGAGGACCTCGGGATCGTCGCTGGCCGGCTCGCAGGCGGTGTCGAGGTCTTCGTGGCCGGCGATGAAGCGCAGCGAAGGCAGTTCGCGCTGCAGGTCCGCCAGCAGTGCGTCCAGCGACGCGATCTGTGCGTCGGTGTAGGGCTCCTGCATCGTCTGGCTGCCGGTGGACAGCCAGTGCGGGTAGCGGCCGGTGTTGACCAGTTCGATGCCGACCGAACGCGGGTTGTACCCGCGCACGTGGTGGGCGACGCGGTCCGGCCGCACGTACACATGCACGCTGCCGTCCCGGTCGATGTAGTAGTGGCCGCAGTTGCCGGTGCCGGAGGCATGCAGCACGCGCTCACCGTACTCGCGGGCCGTCGCCAGGTCCGGCAGTTCGGTGCAGTGGATGACGACCAGGTCGATCTGTTCCCTCGCGCGCAGCTCCAGCCGGCTCTCATAAGGCAGTGGATCGACGACGCGGGCGAAAGAGGTGGGTTCTGCGCTCATGCGGCGATGCTAGCAGGCGGGGCGGCCCGCAGCCGGGTCCGGTAAACTGCCCACCTTTCCCGCGCCGCTGGTCCGTCATGCCGCTCAACCCCGATTCCCCGCTGGCCCAGCTGATGGCCACCCTGCCGCGTGCCGGCAAGGTGGAGTGGATCGGCCTGCGTCCCGCGCGCGATGAGGCCATGGTCGCTGCCGATGCCGTCGAAGCGGTCACTGGCGGTGGTTTGTCAGGTGACCGCTACAAGGGTGGCAGCGGCAAGCGCGGCATCACCCTGATCCAGGCTGAGCACCTGCCGGTCATCGCGGCGCTGGCGCAACGCGCCGACCTGGAAGCGTCGCTGCTGCGCCGGAACGTGGTGGTGTCGGGTATTCCGCTGATCGCGCTGAAGCAGCGCCGTTTCCGCATCGGGACTGCAGTCTTCGAAGGTACCGAGGACTGCGATCCCTGCTCGCGCATGGAAGACGCGCTTGGCCCAGGCGGGTACAACGCCATGCGCGGCCACGGCGGCCTGTGCGCGCGCATCGTCGAAGGCGGCACCTTCCGCATCGGCGATCCGGTGGAGGCGCTGTGACGCGCGGCCACTGCATCCTGTCGCACGGCTTCGAGAGCGGTCCGGACGCGACCAAGGTCACCGCGCTGGCCGATGTCGCCGAGCGACTGGGCTGGACGCACGAGCGTCCCGATTTCACCGATCTCGACGCGCGACGCGACGTCAGTTCGCTGGGCGACGTCGTCGCGCGCCTGGAGCGCCTGCGCGGGCTGACGCAGACGGCGGCGGCGCGCGGTCCCGTGGTGCTGGCCGGCTCCAGCCTGGGGGCCTACATCGCTGGCCGCATCTCGCTGGAAGTGCCGGTGCGCGGCCTGTTCCTGATGGCGCCGCCGATCGCGATGGGTCCGTTGCCGCTGCTCGATGCTGCGGCGGTGCCTGTCTCCATCATCCACGGCTGGGATGACGAACTGATCCCCGCGCAGGCCGTCGTCGACTGGGCGTTCCCGCGTCGCGCGCGCCTGCTGCTGGTCAATGACGGGCATCGCCTGTCCGATCACGTCACGGCTTCGGCGGAGGCGTTCGGGCAGTTGCTGACCGGGCTTTGAATTTTCCTGCCGTCATGCCGGCGCAAGCCGGACTTTCAGCCGCTGAATGGCGGCTCATCCATGTTGATCCTGCTTCTGCTCCGGAATGCCTGCGCAGAGCAAGATGGGTCCCAGCGTTCACTGGGACGACGATCCTGTTTATCGAGGTTCCATCGTGAAATTTTTCGTTTCCTGCGCCAAGGGCCTGGAATACCTGCTGGCCGATGAATTGATCGCGCTCGGCGTGCCCAGGGCCACCGCCACCGTCGCCGGCGTCAACGCCGATGGCGAATCCGTGGATGCGCAGCGCGCCGTGCTGTGGTCGCGACTGGCCAGCCGTGTGCTGTGGCCGATCGCCGAGTTCGAGTGCCTGAACGAGCAGGCGCTGTACGACGGCGTGATGGCGATCGCCTGGGAGACGCACACGCGACCGGAGCTGACGCTGGCGGTGGACGCGCACGTGTCCGGTGAAGCGATCACCCATGCGCGCTTCGCCGCGCAGCGTGTGAAGGATGCCGTCGTCGACCGCCTGCGCCAGCAGGGGCTGGAACGGCCGTCGGTGGATGTCGAACAGCCCGACCTGCGCATCAACCTGTCGCTGCGCAAGGGGCGGGCGACGATTTCCATCGATCTCGGTGGTGGTCCGATGCACCGTCGCGGCTGGCGGCAGGCGCAGAACGATGCGCCGCTGAAGGAGAATCTCGCCGCCGCCGTGCTGATGCGCGGCGGCTGGCCGGCGCTGTACCACGAGGGTGGCGCGTTGCTCGATCCGATGTGCGGCAGCGGCACGCTGCTGATCGAAGGCGCGCTGATGGCGGCCGACGTCGCTCCGGGCCTCCAGCGGCACGGCAACGCGCTGCCGTCGCGCTGGCTGGGTTTCGATGTGGACGCCTGGCGTGGCCTCTTCGCCGACGCGGTCCTGCGCGAGGCCGAAGGGCGCAAGGGGTTGCGGCCGGCATTTTTCGGCAGTGACGTCGACCTGGGGTCGATCCGTGCCGCGCGCGACAATGCCGTGCTCGCCGGTCTCGCCGGGCAGCTGCAGTTCGAGGCGCACGATGTCGCGCAACTGCCAGCGCGGGAAGAACCGCGCGGCCTCGTGGTCTGCAATCCGCCCTATGACGAACGCCTCGCTGCCGATGCGGCGCTGTACCGCACGCTGGGCGATGCCTTGCAACGGGCGGTGCCGCAATGGCGCGCCAGCCTGCTGTGCGGCAATGCCGACCTCGGGTATGCCACCGGCCTGCGCGCGGCGAAGAAGTACCAGCTGTTCAACGGCGCCATCGAATGCGCGCTGATCGTCTGTGATCCGGTCGCCACGCCGGCTCGCGAGCCGCGTGAAGCCAGGCCGCTGTCGGAAGGCGCGCAGATGGTCGCCAACCGCCTGCGCAAGAACCTGAAGAAGTTCAGGAACTGGCGCACGCGCGAGGACATCACCTGTTATCGCGCGTACGACGCCGACCTGCCCGAATACGCGGCGGCCATCGACGTCTACGAAGAAGCGGGAGGGCAGGGCCGTACCTTCCTGCACGTCCAGGAATACGCTGCACCCGCCACCATTCCGGAGCACGACGTGCGTCGCCGTTTCAGCGAGCTGCTCGCGGCCACGCGCGAGGTGTTCGGCGTGCCGCAGGAGCAGATCGCGGTGAAGGCGCGCGAGCGCGGCAAGGGGGGTTCCAAGTACGGACGCATGCAGCAGCGCGACGAGTTCATCGTCGTGCAGGAATCGAATGCGCTGCTGAGGGTCAATCTGTTCGACTACCTCGATACCGGCCTGTTCCTCGACCACCGTCCCTTGCGTCGCCGCATGGCGCAGGAAACGCGCGGCAAGCGATTCCTCAATCTGTTCTGCTATACCGGCGTTGCCAGCGTGCAGGCCGCCGTGGCGGGCGCGGCGGGCACGACCAGCGTCGACCTGTCGGCGACCTACTTGCAGTGGTGCGCGGACAACCTCGCCGAGAACGGTCTGGGTGGCGCGAAGCATCGCCTCGTGCAGGCCGACGCCGTACGCTGGCTGGAAGCGGAGCAGGCCGAGTACGATCTGGTGTTCTGCGATCCGCCGACCTTTTCCAATTCCGCGCGCGCCGACGATTTCGACGTGCAGAAGGAACATGTGCGGCTGCTGCGCGCGGCGGTTGCGCGGCTTGCGCCCGGCGGCGTACTTTACTTCAGCAACAACTTCCGCCGCTTCAAGTTGGACGAGAACGCGCTGGCCGAGTTCGCGCGCTGCGAGGACATCAGCGCAAGCACGATCCCGCCGGACTTCGAACGCAACGCCCGCATCCACCGCGCATGGCGGTTGACGCGGGCGTAAGCGCGTCAGCCGACGATCAGGACGAAATCGCCGCGCTGCGAGGCCATCGACAGCGCCAGCGTGCTATGGCGCGAGGCCAGGTCTGCGGCGGTGAGCGCGGTGCTCGGCGGGTAGGCGCGGTAGCTCGCGTCATCGGACAGCGTGTCGCGCACCACGTAGCCCATCAGCACGTTGACCAGTTCGCCCAGCGCATCCACGGCAAGTTCGTCGTCGCACTGCGCGGGCGTGATGGACAACAGCGAGCACGCCATGGCCTGCATCGTCGCGCGCGAGCACCCCACGCCCACCAGCAGCGATTCCGTGCCGGCCTCGATGCGCACGTGCGCGGTCACGTCGCAGGCCTCGAGTGCGCTGTCGTCGGCGATGCCCGAAGCCTGGCACTGGCTGCCCATCAGGCGCGGGAACAGGCGGTTGCTGACGCGGATCGCGCTGGTGGCGGCGTCGGCCAGTGCATGGCCTGCGATGCCGAGTGCGAGTGCGTGGTTGGCTTCGTCCAGATCGCGACGGTGCGCGACCAGTTCCGCTTCCAGCTGGTCGGCGGTCAGCGCTCCCTGATCGATCAGGATCTGTCCGAACAACTTGCGTCCCTTTTTCTGGGCGGCCAGCAGCACGTCGAGCTGGCCCGCGTCCAGCAGGCCCATTTCCAGCGCGATATCGCCGAAACGGCGGTCCTCGGCGCGCTGGCGGTCGTTGATGCGGCGCGCCTGAGCGGCATCCAGCATCTGGTGATGCACGGCGAGTTCGCCGAGCAGGGGATTGGAGGCGCGCTGCGCGTCGAGGGCGGCCAGCAACTGCGCCGAGGTGATGGTGCCGCGTTCCAGCAGGAACTGGCCCAGGAATTTCGCTGCCATGGTGTCGTCTCGTACGGAAGTTGAAGGAGGACGTGCGCGTCGGTCAGGCGACCGCTTCGTGCAGCACGCGATCCATCACTTCAGGATCGATGGGTTTCTGCAGGTACGACTTCGCGCCCAGCTTCAGGCATTCCTCGATGTCGCCCTGTCCGCCGAGCGAACTCAGGATCACCACGCGTGCCTGCGCGTCGAGCGACAGTATCTTGCCAAGCGCCTGCTTGCCATCGCATTCCGGCATCACCAGGTCCATCAGCACGACATCGGGCTTGAGCGCCTGGTACTGGCTGACGGCTTCGTTGCCGTTCCCGGCTTCGCCGACAACCTCGAAGCCGCATTCTTCCAGCTGGCGCGCCGCCAGCATGCGCAAGGCGCGCGAATCGTCGCAAAGCAGGACGGTAGGACGTGACGTCATGGTGATGGATCCCCCTGTTGGATCGTGGAGGCCCCGCATCGTGCTTGGCACGGGGCGACATGTAGGCACTATCGACCGGTACAGGGAGATCTTGAGGTGGTCATGCCGTCTCAGCGGGAAGAACGGTCCGAGGCCAGCGTTTCCTCGATGGCGCTGAATGCGGAGTGTGCGCCGCCGCGCGAGCCGCCGGCGTCGGTGGCGAAGTACACCACGCCCGTGCCCCCCTGCAGGTCCAGCCACAAGCCGGAGCGCAGGCCATAGGCATCGCCCGAGTGGCCAACACGCGCGACGCCGTCGCCGAACGGATCGTCACCGCATCCCTTCGCGGGCGTCGCCAGCGTCTGCACGGCCAGGCCGTAGCGGCAGAAGAACGCCTTGCCTTGCCCGGTGCCGGTGTCTTCTTCGTGCGTCACGCCGTTGTTGCCGTCAAACGTCCACTGTGGCTTCACCATCTCTGCCACGCTGGCCGGCGTCAGCAGTCGGACACCCTCGACCTCGCCGCCCTCCAGCAGCAGACGGCCGATCTTCGCCAAGCCGTTCGCTGAAATGCGCAGCCCGCCCTGCGGGGAGAACAGGGCCCCGTTTTCACCGGCTTTCCAGCGTGCGAGATCGCAGTCATCGCCGTCTTCGACGACCACGGCACAGGCCGGCTTCCCGGCGCGGTTGTCGTCGCGGACCACTTCGCCATCGCGATAGAGGACCACGGCGCGCGCGGCGGTCGCGTCGCCGCAGCTCGCCCAGTTGTAGCAGGCATCGAGTTTCAACGGCTCAAGCACGAGTCGGCGCATCAGCAGGTCGAAGCGTTCCCCGGTGACCTTCTCCATCGCCATCGCCACCAGCGGGAAATTGAGGTTGGTGTAGCGGAAGTGCGCGCCCGGGACGTGAGCCTCGTCCCATGCCTTCGGATCGTCGAGGATCGTCTTCAGCGACGCGCCCAGCGGCGTGGCGTAGTAGCCGGCGGCATCGGTCAGGCTGGAGCGGTGCGACAGCAGCAGGCGCAGGGTGATCGGCGTGTCGGGAAACTTCGGATGGCGCAGCGTCCAGCCGAAGTAGCGCGAGACGTCGGCATCGAGGTCGAGCGTACCTGCCTCGACGAGCCGCATCACGCCGATCGTGGTGACCAGCTTGGAAATGGACGCCACGCGTACGGGATCGTCAGCGGTGACCTTGCGTCCGGCGGCAAGGTCGGCCATGCCCTCGGTGCGTGTGGCGACAATGCCCTCACGATCGAAAGCGATGCGCACCTGCGCGACAGGTTGGCCTGCCGAGGCAATCGCCGCGATGGCGAGGCAGGGCAGCAGGACCAGGATGCGGATATGACGAAGGGACATGCGCCAGCCTCACGGGGACCGGCACCGACTTTACTTCATCGTCGGCATCACGAACTCGGCCGCGTGGGTTTCCGGCCAGCGGGCGGTGATGGTCTTCAGGCGCGTGTAGAAGCGCACGCCGTCGGGGCCGTGCACGTGCAACGGGCCGAAGATCGAACGCTTCCAGCCGCCGAAGCTGTGGAAGGCCATCGGCACCGGGATCGGTACGTTGATGCCGACCATGCCGGCCTGCACGCGGTGGGCGAATTCGCGCGCCGCGCCGCCGTCGCGGGTGAACACCGCCGTGCCGTTGCCGTACTCGTGCTCGTTGACCAGCTTCAGCGCGGCCTCGAGGTCGGGCACGCGCATGACGCACAGCACGGGGCCGAAGATCTCCTCGCGGTAGATCGTCATGTCGGGTGTCACGCGGTCGAACAGGCAGCCGCCGAGGAAAAAGCCATCGGCGTGGCCATCGACCACATGGCCGCGGCCATCGACGACGAGTTCCGCACCCTCGGCCACGCCTGCGTCGACGTAGCCGCGCACCTTGTCGCGGTGCGCGCCGGTCACCAGCGGCCCCATCTCGGGATCCTGGCAGCCGGGACCGATCTTCAGTGCCGCCACCTTGGGTGCCAGCGTGGCCACCAGCGCATCGGCCGTGGCATCGCCCACGCACACGGCGACCGAGATCGCCATGCAGCGCTCGCCGGCCGAACCATAGCCGGCGCCGAGCAGTGCGGATACCGCCCCGTCGAGGTCCGCATCGGGCAGCACGACCATGTGGTTCTTCGCGCCGCCCAGCGCCTGCACGCGCTTGCCGTTGGCGCTGCCGCGTGCGTAGATGTATTCGGCGATCGGCGTCGAACCGACGAAACTCAATGCCTGTACACGCGGCTCATCGAGCAGCGCATCCACCGCCACCTTGTCGCCGTGCA
The DNA here is from genome assembly GCA_946886405.1 of uncultured Pseudoxanthomonas sp. The sequence goes on along the minus strand of CAMPIO010000025.1, from coordinate 662 downwards.
CCACGTTGAACACCCCGTCCGGCAATCCAGCCCGCGTCAGCAGGTCGGCCATGAACAGGGCGGCAGAAGGGTCGCGTTCGGATGGCTTCATTACGAAGGTGTTGCCGCAGGCCAGCGCCACCGGGAACATCCACAGCGGCACCATCGCGGGGAAATTGAAAGGCGTGATGCCCGCGACCACACCGAGCGGCGCGTACTCGCTCCACGAATCGACATCGCGGCCGACGTTCATCGAGTGCTCGCCCTTGAGCAGGTGCGGGATGCCGCAGGCGAACTCCACCACTTCCAGCCCGCGCGTCACTTCGCCGCGCGCATCGGACAGCACCTTGCCGTGTTCGGACGTGATGATCTTCGCCAGGTCGCCGGCATGCGTTTCCAGCAGTTCCTTGAAGCGGAACATCACGCGTGCGCGATTCAACGGCGTGGTCGAGGCCCATGCGGGGAAGGCGGCGGATGCGGCATCCACGGCCTGCTTCACGTCATCGGCCGATGCCAGGGGAACGCGTGCGGTGACGGTGGCGGTGGCGGGGTCGAAGACGTCGCCAAAGCGGCCACTGCTGCCCTCCACCTGCTGTCCGTTGAAGAAATGATGCAGCGCTTCAGTCATGGCGGACTACCTGGTGGAATCCCTTGCCCCGCGTGCGGGGAGAGGGTGCCCGGAG
>CAMPIO010000024.1 GCA_946886405.1 uncultured Pseudoxanthomonas sp. | reverse complement strand
CGTCTGTACGACACCGAGATCTCCAGCTACATCACCATCGAGGACGTGCGCCAGCTGATCGTCGATGGCGAAGACTTCGAAGTCCGCGACGCCAAGAGCGGCGACGACCTGACCCGGACGGTCCTGCTGCAGATCATCAGCGAGCAGGAACAGGACGGCGAACCCATCCTGTCCACCCAGCTGCTCAGCCAGATCATCCGTTTCTACGGCGACTCGCTGCAGGGCTTCATGGGCAATTATCTGGAGCGCAGCATGCAGCTGTTCATGGAACAGCAGCAGCAGTTCCGCAGCCAGATGGGCAACCTGCTCGGCCAGACGCCGTGGACCATGATGAACCAGCTGACCGAGCGCAACATGGAGCTGTGGCAGGAATTCCAGCGCAACCTGACCGGCGGCATGGGCCGTCCGACCACGGTCAAGCCGAAGGATCCGCCACGCGAGACGCCCAAGACGCGCACGCGCTGACGTCCCACGTAATGAAACCCGGCCCGCGCCCCGTTGCGCGGGCCTTTTTTTGATTCGCGATACAGGAATTCCGCATGACGCAGCGCATCGCCGTGGTGACCGGGGGCATGGGGGGACTGGGCGTGGCGATCTGCCGGGCACTGGCGCGCTCGGGCCGCAAGGTGATCGCCGCCGACCTGCCCGCTTCACCCGAGCGGCTCACCGACTTCCACGCGCAGACCGCTTCGCTGGACATCGGGACCGCCACCGTCGACGTGGCCGATTTCGATGCCTGCGCCGCCTTCGTGCGGGACATCGAAGCGCGCCACGGTGCGCTCGATATCCTGGTCAACAATGCCGGCATCACCCGCGATGCGACGCTGCGCAAGATGGACAAGGCGCAGTGGGACGCGGTGATCGGCGTGAACCTGGACAGCGTGTTCAATCTCTGCCGCCATGCGGTGGACGGCATGCAGGCGCGCGGCTTCGGCCGCATCGTCAACATCAGTTCGGTCAGTGGCCAGACCGGCAACTTCGGCCAGGTGAACTACGCCGCGGCCAAGGCAGGCCTGCACGGTTTCTCGATGTCGCTGGCGCGCGAAGTCGCGCGCAAGGGCATCACCGTCAACAGCGTGTCGCCCGGCTACGTGGAAACGCCGATGACCAAGGCGATGCCCGATGACGTCCGCGAGCGCACCGTCGCCTCGGTACCGGTCGGCCGCATCGGACAGCCGGACGACATCGCACGCGCGGTGGCCTTCCTCACGGCGGACGATGCCGGCTACATCACCGGCGCCAACCTGCCGGTCAACGGCGGCCTGTTCATGAGCTTCTGACCGGATTCCCGGTCGAACGCCGACACCTTCAAGACCCTTTACGAGGCCTTCCCATGAAACTCACCCCTCCCACTTTCGGTGTCTGGCTGATCGCGCTGCTGCTTGGCTGCGGCGGCATCGCGGCCAAGTTCGGCTACGTGCCGGTGCTTGCCCCGCACGCGTTCTGGCTGGTGGTCGCCGGTTTCGGCCTGCTGGTCGCAGCGACGCTCTTCAGCAAGCTCTGACGGCCGGCGCTATGCTCCCGGCGGTCGATGCCGGGAGCACCGCATGGAACTGATCGGGTCGTTGCTGCTCGCGCTGTGGTCGAGGCCCCGCTTCGCCATTCCCGCGTGGCTTGGTGCCGGAATCGGGCTGTCGTTGTTCTTCCTGACCGGCGAAGAGCCCTCCTCCGCGGCGATGGCCGTCGGCTGCATGCTGCTGGGCTTGTTGACCGGCTTCACGATGGAGTACTTCCGTGATTCCCCGCGCGATCCACATGACTGACCGCTACTCCATCTCGAAACGGTCGAACGCGATCTCCAGCGTTTCGAACAGCGTCTCGCCCACTGCCGCATCCATCGGCGAGGTGCGATAGGCCGCCGGTCGCGCACGCAGGAAGCGCCAGCGCAACACCGGATTGCCCTGCTCGTCCAGCAGCGTCACGCTGATATCGCGCCGCGCGTCGCCACCGTTTCGCGCCTCGTTCCACCACTGGTACCACGACAGCGAACCGGTCACGCCACGACGCAGCACCAGATCGTCGTAGTGCGTCAGCGTGGACAGCTTCATCGATTCGCTGGTCTTGTCGTTCCCGCTGCGGTACTCGTTGAGCTGCAGCCGTGCTTCGGGGAACACCACCTCGGCCACGCCACTGCCGGGACCGTCGTCACCGGTACCGAGGTCGACGAGGAAGTTCATTCCGGGATACGGGCGATCATGTACGTTGGGCATGGCAGGGATGCTCTTCGTGAGGGGAATGTCGGCCACCGGACAGGAACCGGCACCGCTCCCCTTGGGCAACGCATGGACGGGCCGCCAGCGGTCAGCGGCGGACGGCCCCGGGCCGCACGCACGCCCCGGCACCCGGAAGATCACCGTTCCAAGCCCGCCCTCGGGGCTCTTCCACGCGGTGGGTGCGCATCGCCTGCCGTCACGCAAGGCTCGCTGGCTTGCGCATACGTGTGCGAACGTGACGCATGAACCCGGAACATTCATTCGCGACACTCGGAGGCTTGCGCGCCAGGCGCCGGGGCTCGGCGTCGCAAGCCTCGGAAGGCCGAGGGCAAGGCTCAATGTGAGACCTGCGGGGCGAACGACCCGGCGCGCCCCCCGGACCGTCTTGCGCGAGAGCCTCGGCGCCTTGCGGCGACGATCGGAAAACTGATTTCACAAGGCGTCGAGACCTGCGCGCGAGGTGCCTGTGGCGTGTGCACGAACGTGGCACGTTCATGCCTGGCATCGGGAGGCCCGCGCGCAAGGCTTCGGAGGTCGCACGCAGGTTTCGGAGCCGCGCTGGCCAGCGCGGCACGCTCGCGCTTCGGGCTCAGGTGCCTTCGGCGCCGCGCGCCTGCCCGATCCACAACCGGTTGCCGTCCGGATCGTCGATGCGGAACTCGCGCATGCCGTAGAACGTGGTGTCCAGGTCGGGGACGTCAAGACCATTCGCGCGTGCCTGCGCATGGAAGGCGTCGATGTCGCCGGGGTAGAGATAGAGCACCGCGTTGCGCGGCGCATCCGGATGCACGTTGATCGACTGGTCCAGCATCACCCGGCACTCGCCCCAGCACAGCTTCGCCCAGCCCCAGTCATCGCGGCGGTCCTCAACATTGAAGCCCAACTTTTCGTAGAACGCGATCGACTGCGGCAGATGGCGGACGGGCTGCATGGGGATGATGTGGGGCATGGAAACTCGCTCTGCGCAGGATGGGTTGAGCCGAAGGCGATATCCATCCTACGACGCTAGTTGCTGAAGAGCGGAAGACTCCGCACCGACGTTTGCGTCTCATTATCCCAAGGTCTGGAGGGGGTGCAGCCGATTCGGCTTATTGGCGTGATGCCAGGTGCATCGGCAACGACGAGGACCTGGTCGCCAGGCAGAAATCGGCTTGTTTCGGCCAAATGATAGGTGGAGCCATCGTTCGGATCGTCGTAGCCGGCGCCCGAACTCAACTGACTGACGGTCGTAGGGTCGCCCTTGATCCGCCTTGCAACGACGAAGTCATACAAGACCTTGAATCCATCTCCATCCCTGAGCTCCGAGACAGGAACATTCATCTTCGCTGCCGTGAGCGTTGCGATGAACACCGTGCCGGCTGACGCAATGTCGTCTTCCAAAGGCTGCACGAAGCAGATCGCATCGGCCCTTATGGACACCAGCCCCAACAACATCACCGCCCAACGCATCTTCATCCTCCGCTGGACCGCGCGGCCACCGTCGTCGTTGCCATCGTTCTGTCGCAGCCTGACGGATTGTGTCGCCGCCAAGGCAGCCGTTTCACTCCGCCGCCCACACCACATCAACGCCATCGGACTCGCCCACGGCATTGCGCAGCAGCGCGATGAATCCGGCGCTCGCGCCCAGGCTTTCCAGCGCATCGATGGCGGTGTGTTCCACGTAGTAGTCCTGATCCCTGGAAGATTCCTCTTCCATGTAGTCCACCAGCATCTGCAGGTCCGCTTCCGAGATGCTGCCCAGCGTGCGGCCCGTATCTTTTTCCGACAAACGAATGCTCATGCGGTCTTCCTTTCCTCGAACGTTGGGGTGGATGTCAGCGTGGGGCGTCGTCGGTGCCCTTGCGCAGGAAGGCGGCCAGGCCGCCCAGTTGCAGGCCCTGCACCTTGTCGACGACGGGCGCGAACCTGCTCATGTCATCCGGCGTGTAGCCGCCGGCGCGATACCACAGGGTGATGCGGGTACCGCCGTTCTCTTCGGTGAAGCGCCACTCCAGTGCACCGTGCAGGCCCATGCCCTGCAACGGGCCGAGGCCGCCGGTCATGCGCATGAGCTTGCCCGGATCGGTGAAGGTCACCGTCATGTGCCACGCCTGCTGCGCGCCGTTGATCTCGCAGAAGCAGCCGCCGGCCTTGTCGCTGATGACGAGCTTCGACGCGTCGCCCCACCAGGTGTGGTCGGCCGGCCACCAGCGGCCGACGTCGTTGACCAACGCAGCGTAGGCCACCTGCGGCGCGACGGGCACCCATTCGGAATTCTCGATGGTGAAGCCGCTCGGCTGCGCATCCTTGACCGCCGCCTGTGCGGGTGCGATGGCGACGGCGGCGAGCAGGACAATGCCCGCCAGCGCCTTCATTGCGCCGCTCCCTGCGGACAGAACTTCTGGCGGTATTCCATCGCCTTCGGCATCAGCGCGGTGAGGTTCTGGATGCGCGTGCCGGGGTTCGGGTGGGTGGACGAGAATTCCGGCGGCGCCTGGCCGCCACTGGCTTCGCTCATGCGCTGCCACAGCGGCACGGCTTCCTCGGGATTGAAGCACGCGGCGGCGGCCAGCATCAGGCCGACTTCATCGGCCTGCGTTTCGTGCTCGCGTGCGTACGGCAGCAGGTAGCCGTAACCCATCGCCGCCATCACCATCTGCTGCTGTTGCGGGTCCATGCCGCTCATCGCGCCGGCCATCTGGCCGATCTGGGTGAGCTTCTGCTGCGACATGCGCTGGGCACCGTGGCGCAGCAGCGCATGCGCGATCTCGTGACCCATCACCACCGCGACGGCATCGGCGTTCTGCGCGACGGGAATCAGTCCGGTATACACGGCCATCTTGCCGCCGGGCAGGCAGAACGCATTGGCCTGGTCGGACTGGATGACGTTGACATCCCACTCGAACGTCTTCCAGTTGCCGCTGGGCTGGGTGCCTTTCTCCGCCGCGATGGCGGCCTCGACCTCGGGAATCTTCGCGATCAGGCGCTGCGCGATGGTGCGCACCTGCTGGGCGATCTGCGAGTTGGGATCGACCGGTTGCTCCTGCTGCAGGATTTCCTCGTAGGCCTGCAGGCCGAGCGCTTTCTCTTCTTCCACGCCGATCGAGTTGTCGATCAACACCTTTTCGCCGGTGTACGGATCGACCACGCGATTGTTCAGGTAATAGCAACCGCCATAGATCAGGAAACCGAGCAGGATCAGCCAGCGCAGGTTGCCCAGTCCGCCGCCACGACGCCCACCACCCTGCCCGTACTGCGAGCGCCCGTTAGGATCTTGCCTCATCACCCTCTCCCTGGCGGCTAGATGCCGCGAACGACGCGGAAACCCACCCGCGCATTAGTCATATCCGAATCCGAGGACGAACGCCACGCGGCACGTGCCTGCGCCGGTGAGCTGGCCCAGGAACCGCCGCGCACCACCCGCGACCGGCAGCCGGGATTGAACCATGCCGCGCCGTCCGCCGGTGCCCGCCGGTAGCTGGCGTGCCAGCAGTCGCCGACCCATTCACTGGTATTGCCGTCCAGGTCTTTCAGGCCGAAGGCATTGGCGCGGAACCGCCCCACCGGCGCGGGGCCCCAATAGCCGTCCCCATAGCCGATGAAGGCGTTGTTCCAGTTGCGGCCGCTCGGTGAGCGGTCGTTGCCGCCGGTGAGATTGGCCACGCCGCGCGGCGGCTGGCCGTTGCCCCACGCATAGCGGCCCTGCTGGCCCGCGCGCAGGGCGTATTCGTATTCCGCCTCGCTGGGCAGGCGATAACCGTGGCCGGTCTGGCCCGCCAGCCACTCCGCATAGGCCTCGGCGTCGTACACGCTCACGTGCAGCACCGGCATGTCGTCGCTGGCAGGCTGGCCGGCGTAGTCGGAACGCCAGTCGACGCCGCTGCGACGCACGAAATTGCCACTGCGTTCGTCGTAGACCACCGAGTGTCCGCGGCGGGTCGCGCGCGGGCGGTATTGGGTGGCTTCGACGAAGCGGCGGAACTCGCCCACGGTCACCGGATGCCGCGCCATGGCGAACCCCCGGTCGAAGCGCACGTAATGCGCCGGTTTCTCGGCATCGGCGGCGCCGGCCTCGTCCTCGGTCGCGCCCATGCTGAAGCCGCCATGCGGTACCACCACCATTTCGGGGCCGCGCCCGCCGTGGTGCAGCGCGTCGGTGAACGCCTGGCCGGGACGGAACAGGCCGTAATGGGTCGCCAGGTCGATGCGCTGGCGGAAGTCCGCCGCCACCCGGTCACCGGGTTCCGCAATGCGCAGCACCTCGGCCAGTTTCACGCGCGCATCCTTCAGTCCCAGTGGCGTCGCCATGTCGCGGATGCCGGCGTCCCGCAGCGCGATGATGCGCGCCAAGCGGATACCTTCCACGCGCAGGCGCGCATCGTCGACCGTCTGCGCGTTGTCGCGGACGGCGCCGGCATGGTCCAGCCATGTCCGCGCGGTGGTGAAGTCACTGGCCTGCGCCGCCTCTTCCGCACGCCGGATCATGGCGCTTTCCACCGCGGCGATGCCCTGGCGCGCACGCGGTTGGCCCGGCTTCCACTTCAGCACTTCGCGGAAGCCGGCGAGCGCCCCGCCCCCCGCTTCACCCAGGCTGCCCTCACGCAGTGCGCGTTCGCTCGCCATGTTCAGACGCGTCAGCTGGTCGGCTTCGTCCACCCGCGCCAGGTACGCGCCCACCGCCGGATCGGCCGGTGCCACGGTACGCGCCACGGCGGCGATCTGGCGTGCGCGCCGGAGCGATTCGGTCCTGTCCTCGGCATGCCGCAATGCCTGCGCACCCTGGTCCAGCAGACGATCGAGACTGCGGTCCAGCCCCGTCTTCGCCCTTGCATCGTCGGCATCGATGCCCTGCAGCGCGAGATAAAGCGGGATGGCGTCATCGGGGCCATCGAACAGGCGCCCTTCGGACACGGCATTCGCGGCGCGCTTGTGCGCATCCGCAACATCGTCGGGCGACAGGGTCACGGCAGGCGGACGCCAGTTCAGCTCTTCCACGCCGCTGTCGTCGCCGGTAACCGTAACGCTGGGCATGCGCAACGACGCACTGGCAGGGTCTGCGTCCCACGCCTCGGGCGCATCGCGCGAACAGCCCGCGAGCCACGGCAGCAACAGCAACAAGGCGGCGAGGATCGCGCGCAAACACCCTCCGTGATGGGAGCCAAGGCCCCCGTGAGACAATGCCGGCAGACACTACCTGCACAGCCGGGACCTTAGGTTATTGTCCCCTGACTGAGCAATCGAAGCATCACGCGGAGAACACGTGCCCCACTGGATCGACACCCCCGCCGCACTGGATGCGCACCTGCAACGCCGGCCCACGCGCATCGGCCTGGATACCGAATTCGTCCGCGAGCGCACCTACTGGCCGCAGCTCGCGCTCGTACAGATCGCCCTCGACGATGACGTACTGCTGGTGGATCCCCTCGCCCCCGGCATGACCGACGCACTGCGCCCCTGGCTGCTCGACCCCGCGATCACCAAGGTCATGCACAGCGCCAGCGAGGATCTGGTGGCCTTCAAGGTCGCCTGCGACGCCCTGCCTGCGCCCCTGTTCGACACCCAGATCGCCGCGGCCATTGCCGGAGTCGCCGCCGGCATGGGCTACCAGAAGCTGGTGGAGCGCATCACCGGCGTCGCATTGGCCAAGGGCGAGACGCGCTCGGACTGGCTGCGTCGCCCGCTGAGCGAGTCGCAGCTGCACTACGCCGCCGATGACGTGCGCTATCTGTTCGCCGTGCACGATGCATTGCGGGCGGAGTTGACCTCCAGCGGCCGCCTTGCCTGGCTGGAAGAAGATTGCGCCCGCTTCGTCGAGAACGCCGCAAGCGAAGACGGCGAGCGCTGGCCGCACCTGTCGATGCGCAGCGCGCAGTTCCTCGAGGTCGAGGCGCAACGCCGTCTGGTGCGCCTGCTGCGCTGGCGCGACGCACAGGCGCGCACCAGCGACAAACCGCGCAGCTGGATCCTCGACAATGAACTGGCGGTCGCGCTGGCGCGCATGCCGCCCGCCGACAAGGCCGCCCTGCTGCGGCTGTTCGATACCCAGCCGAAGGCACCCCGCAAACTGGCCGACGCCATCTGGCAGGCCCTCGATACGCCCCTGGACGATGAAACGTCGATGCCCGTAGCCCGCAACGCCACCGATGGCGACAAGGCCCAGCTCAAGCGCCTCCAGGACGCGGTGTCCGCACGCAGCCTGGAACTCGGCCTGCCCGACGGCGTGCTGGCCTCGCGCCGTTATCTGGAGGCACTGCAGGAATCCGGCGAATGGCCCGCCGCGCTGGCCGGCTGGCGACGCGCCGAACTGGCACCGGCACTGGACCCCATCCTCGACCGTTCAGGCTTGGCACCGGCGTCTACCGCGGGATAGAATGGCGCCGCTCTTGTGGGGCCATAGCTCAGCTGGGAGAGCGCGTCGTTCGCATCGACGAGGTCAGGAGTTCGATCCTCCTTGGCTCCACCATCCAACACGAAAGGCCAGGCGGATGCCTGGCCTTTTTTGTTGCCTGCGACCCGTACACCCGCCCCTCCCGGGAAGAAAAAAACCCGCCGGCATGACGCCGACGGGTTGGGAGAACAAGATACTGCGTGGATCAGAACTTGTAGCTGACGCCCAGCAGGTAGCTGCGGCCCCACTCGACATATTCCAGCGGACGGTCCTTGGTGCCGGCGTACGTCTGGTAGGCCTCGTCGGTCAGGTTGCTGGCCTGGAACAGCACGCTCAGGCCACTGAGTGCATGTCCGTCCGGGAACGAGTAGCTGACCTGTGCATCGGTGATGTTCTCGCCGACCACGTAGCGCAGCGTACGGTTGCCGTTGAAGTTGCCGATCTCGCCGATGAAATCCGAACGGCGACGCTGGTTGACGCGCGCCTCGAAGCCGTTCTTCTCGAAGTACACCGTCAGGTTGTAGACCCGCTTCGACAGACCCGGCAGGTCGATATCGCCGGCACCCACGCTGGACGCGCTTTCCGGGTCGCGGATCTGGATGTTGCTGTCGTTGAACGTGGCGCTGGCCACCGCACCGAAGCCCTGCAGCACGTCACTGAACATGTCGAACGGCAGCGACGCGGTCAGTTCCAGGCCCTGCAACGTGCCGCCCTCGCCGTTCACCGGCCGCGAGTAGCTACCGGTCGGGTTGACGCCGACGCCGGGGAAGTTCGGGTGAGGCTGGATGTCGGACGTGTAGGCGGACAGGTCGTAGAACGGATCCGTCTGCGTGTAGATGTACGTCTTCAGGTCCTTGTAGAAGTAGGCCGCCGCGACGTACGCCTTGGTCCCGAAGTACTTCTCGTACGACACGTCGAACGCATACGCACGCCACGGATCCAGCAGCGGATTGCCGCCGCTGGCGTAGCTGTTGCGCAGGCCGGTGCCGTTGTTCTGGTCTGGACCGTCCGACGCCGTCACCTCCAGCGAGGCGCGCAGCTGGTCGACGCGCGGGCGCGCCACCTGCTTGGCCAGCGCCACGCGCAGGGTCTGGTCGTTCTCGAAACCGAACGCCAGGTTCATGCTCGGCAGTACATCGGTAAACGTCTTGCCCATGTGGATGGGCTGCGGATCGCTACCGCCGGTGAGCCGGATCGCATCGGAGGACTGGTCGACACGCTGGACCTGCACGCCCGCGTTACCGCGCACGCTGACGTTGCCCCACTCCGTATCGATGTTGCCGCGCACGTAGGCGGTGGTGGTCTTCTCGTGCACGTCCCAAGCCTTGGCGACGAGGTACGGGAACGCGCTGTCGCTCGGTTCGAACGTCATGTAGCGTGCCACCGCACCGGGCACGTTCCAGGACGGGATGTAGCCGACGCCGGCGAAACCGAGATCGACCGGCCGGTACTGCAGGTCCGACGCGATCGTCGTGTTGCCCTGTGCGCCGAGGTTGATGTTGCCTTCGGGCTGGCGCTTGTTCTTCTCGCGGTCGGCGTAGTTCAGGCCGACGTCGATGTCGGACATCCACGACAGGAACGCCGGCGCCGGGAACGAGGCGGCGAGCTTGCCCGTGCGCAGCTCGTCGACGACGTTCGGCACCTTGCCGTAGCCCGAGCCGTAGATCGTGCCGGTCAGATACAGCGAGTTCGGATCCGAGTAGTCGCGGCCGGGATTGATCTGCGAGAAACCGTTGTTGCGGATCTGCAGCTGCAACGTATCCAGTTGCGGTGCCGGCAGCATCTGCGTGTTGTTCTCGAGGTTCAGCTCGTCGCGCTTGGCGCGCGACCAGCCGATGTCGGCGATGAGGCGCGCCTGGCCGACGGTGAACTCGTTGTTCCAGCCGAAGGCGTTGATCTCGTCCTCGCGCTTGTTGTACATGCCGCGCACCAGCGGGTACACGTTGCCGACGGTGCCGCCGGTGAACGTGTTGTCGCCGTTGATGGACGGATTGGTGACCTGCAGCCGGCCATAACCGCCGTTGTAGTCGCCGATATGCACTTCGAGCTGGTTGGCCGTGTCGACCTGCTCGGCTTCCGAATGGAACAGGTCCAGCGTGCTGGTCCAGGCGTTGGACGGCCGGAACTGCAGGGTGGCCATCACGCCATCGCGCTTGGTTTCACCCGTGCGGCGCAAAGCCTTGATGCCATCGGAGTAGAACGTGCCGGACGGCACGCCCGGGCGCCAGTTGTCGCCGATCGCCTGCCAGGGCTCGTACAGACCGACCTGGTTTTCCTGGATCGGCGTCGTGGTGTGCGAGTAGCCGATCGAGAACCCGAAGGTGCGTGCCTGGTTCTGGGTGATGTAGCTGGCGTTGATGCGGTCGCCGTAAGCGGAGGCATCCGCAGCGGCGCCCAGCGAATTGCGCTGGCCACGCACGCCCACCGTGCCCACGGGGGCATCGAAGCTCAGCGGACGCACGGTCTGCATGTCGATCGTGCCGGACAGACCCTGTCCGATGAGACCGGCGTCGGGCGTCTTGTAGACCGTCACGCCAGCGACCAGCTCCGAAGGATACTGATCGAACTCGACGCTGCGGTTGTCGCCCGTACTGACCATCTCGCGGCCGTTGAGCGTCGTGGTGGAGAAGTCAGGCGACAGACCGCGCACGCTGATCACCTGTGCACGACCGGCGACACGCTGTGCGGCCAGGCCCGGCAGACGGCCGATGGATTCACCGATGCTGACGTCCGGCAGCTTGCCGATGTCTTCGGCGGAGACCGCTTCGACGATGGAGGTGGAATCGCGTTTGACCGAGATCGCGCTCTCGATGCCGCGACGGATGCCGGTCACGACCACCGTATCCAGCTCGGTGGCATCGGCCTGTTGGGTCTGTTGTTCGGTGGTGTCGGCCGTCTGGGCGTTCACACCGGTCGCGGTGAGCGCGATGGCGGACGCCAACGCCGCGCTCAGCAGGTTGCGCTTGAGTTGCATGTTCCCCTCTCCAAGGACGTTGTATGCGACGAACCGGGTGCGTCGCGCTATGCGATCGCCCGGGTCTTACACGCCGGGACACGGGGCCCCGGAACGTGCGGCCATGGTAGTGGTGTGCGCAGCCGCACAAATCGCCCTGCATACGTATTCATGCATATTTCCGCGACACGCCGTAACACGCATTCCATACGGAAAATCAGGCGCCTGCACGGCTTCGCCGTCATGCCTTCGCATGATTCAGGAATGGAATGCCGCAACGTACACGACACGCCATCGAGTGATGTCGGGACCGTGCTGTCTTGCCTGGAAATGTCAGGTCGCGAGCGCGAAATACACGCCGCGAGGCGCCAACGACAACTGCATTCCTTCCTGCGCTGCCTGCTGCAGGCCGTGGCCTTCCAGTGCCTGTGCCGACATGCCTTCCGGCAGCGACCACTGAACCGGTTGCGCCGACAGATTGAACACGGCCAGCACGCGTTGTCCTTCCGCTTCGCGAACGAACGCGAGCACGGGTTCCGGCGCATCGAGGAAGCGGATGCTTCCGCTGCGCAGTGCAGGCTGCGTACGTCGCCACGCGAGGAAGCCGCGCACGCGGTTGAGCACCGAAGCCGGATCGGCATCCTGCTTCGCGACGTTGATGGCGCGGTGCTCGGCGGGAATCGGCAGCCAAGGCGACGCTTGGCTGAAGCCGGCCTGGGCCTCCCCATTCCAGGGCATCGGCGTGCGGCAGCCATCGCGTCCCTTGAAGTTCGGCCAGAAGGTCTTGCCGTACGGATCCTGCAGCGCTTCGTAGGGCACGTCGGCCTCCGGCAAGCCGAGCTCCTCGCCCTGGTACAGGCAGACGGAGCCGCGCAGCGAGCACACCAGCGCGACCAGCTGCGCCGCCAGTGCGGGCGATGCATCACCGCCGCCCCAGCGCGTCACCGCCCGCTGTACGTCGTGGTTGGATACCGCCCAGCAGGGCCAGCCTTCCGCCATCGCCGCTTCCAGCCGCTCGACGGTGGCGCGGATGTAAGCCGCGCTGCCGTCTTCCGTCAGCAGCTCGAAGCTGTAGCCCATGTGCAGGCGCTGGTCGCTGACGTACTCGGCGGTGGTGGCCAGCGAGTCCTCCGACGAGATCTCGCCGAGCGCCGCGGCATCGGGATACGCGTCCAGCAAGCCGCGCAGGCGCTCCAGGAACGGGATGTTTTCCGGCTGCGTGTTGTTGAAGTAGTGGTACTGGTATGCGTAAGGATTGTCCGGACTGAAGCCGCGCCCTACGCGCTTGTCTTTCGGCTTGGGCGGGTTGTCGCGCAACTGCGCGTCATGGAAGCAGAAGTTGATCGCGTCCAGCCGCAGTCCATCCACGCCGCGATCCAGCCAGAACTGTACGTTGTCGAGCGTGGCCTGCTGCACGGCCGGGTTGTGGAAGTTCAGGTCGGGCTGGCTGGCCAGGAAGTTGTGCAGGTAGTACTGCTCACGACGCGGTTCCCAGCGCCAGGCGACGCCGCCGAACAGCGACATCCAGTTGTTGGGAGGCGTGCCGTCTTCCTTCGGATCGGCCCACACGTACCAGTCGGACTTCGGGTTGTCGCGACTTTCACGGCTTTCCCTGAACCACTGATGCTCGACCGAACAATGGCTGAGCACCTGGTCGATCATCACCTTGACGCCCAGCGCATGGGCCTTCGCCAACAGCCTGTCGAAATCGGCCAGCGTGCCGAAGAGGGGATCGACGTCGCGATAATCGGCGATGTCGTAGCCGAAATCGGCCATCGGTGATTTGAAGAACGGCGAGATCCAGATGGCATCCACGCCCAGGCCGGCGATGTAGTCGAGCTTCTCGACGATGCCCGGCAGGTCGCCTACTCCATCCCCGTTGGTGTCCAGGAAGCTGCGGGGGTAGATCTGGTAGATCACCGCACCGCGCCACCAGCTGTTCTTCGTCATCGATGCACCCGTCGCAATGCGTAACGCACCCCTCCGGTGCGCTCGGCGGGCGCCACTATTCCACGCCCCGTCGGAATGCGCGCAGGCGTCGGGTCATCGATGCGCATGAATACGTATGCAGATGCCGACAGGCATGGATGGCACGTCGATGGCCGAACGACGTGCCGATACCGCGGATCGCCGCCGGAAACGCAGGCGCACCAAGGGTTTCGGGAGCCCGGGCGAGCACCGACGCCATACGGACACGATGGCGATCGCAACGTCGTGTTGTTTGCGGTGCAGCATGGAATCGCACGCGCATGTCGGCAAGATGCCGCGACGCTCGCCATCGTGCACGCGCACCTCGTCCGCAACGCGCCACCAGGGAACCCGAATGACCGCCAAGCCCCGCCTGTCCTTCTGGCAGATATGGAACATGTCGTTCGGCTTCCTGGGCATCCAGTTCGGTTTCGCGTTGCAGGGCGGTTTCATGTCGCGCATCTTCCAGACGCTGGGGGCGGAGAAAGATGCACTGCCACTGCTGTGGATCGCGGCACCGTTGACCGGATTGCTGGTGCAGCCGGTGATCGGCTATTTCAGCGACCGCACGTGGCACCCGCTGTTGGGACGACGCCGCCCGTACTTCCTGGCAGGCGCGATCCTGAGTTCGATCGCGCTGGTGTTCATGCCGCACTCGCCGACGCTGTGGATCGCCGCGGGCTTGCTGTGGGTGCTGGATGCCAGCATCAACATCAGCATGGAACCGTTCCGTGCGCTGGTGGCCGACAAGCTGCCGGAGAGCCAGCGTTCCTATGGCTTCGTGCTGCAGACGCTGATCATCGGCATCGGCACCTGGGTGGCCAGCAACCTGCCGTGGTTCATTACCCAGCTCGGTGTCTCCAACGAAGCCGGGCCGGGCGTGGTGCCGCCTTCGGTGAAGATCGCGTTCGCGATCGGCGCTTTCGTCTTCATGGCCAGCATCCTGGTCACCATCCTCACCACCCGTGAATATCCGCCGGACGACCTGGAACGCTTCCAGGCCGAAAAGCGCACGCAGGGCAACGCAGCCAGCGAGATCTTCCGCCACGTCATCCACATGCCGGCGCAGATGCGGCGCCTGGGCGTCGTTCAGTTCTTCAGCTGGCTGGCGTTCTTCGCGATGTGGAGCATGGCCACGCCAGGCCTGACCGAACACGTGTTCAAGGCGGCCGCACCGGATCCCGCAGCGTTCGACATGACGGTGCCGACGCAGGCGGCGGCATTCCAGTCGGCAAATGGCGCGTTCCAGGACGCAGCGGACCTGGTGGGCTCGTACATGGGCTACTACGGTTTGTCATCGATGCTGGTTGCGCTGCTGCTGAGCTTCTATGCCGCACGCTTGCCGTTGAATCGCAAGGCGGTGCATGCGGGTTCGCTGGTGCTGGGTGGCATCGGCTTCCTGTCGATGTGGTTCGTACCGAACCCGTCATGGCTGATCGGCTCGTTCGCACTGGTCGGTGTGGCGTGGGCCAGCATCCTGTCGATGCCGTACGCCCTGCTGTCCAGTCACGTACCGGCGGAAAAGATGGGCATCTACATGGGCATCTTCAACATGTTCATCGTGGTGCCGCAGATCCTCGCCGCCACTCTGCTCGGCCCGGCACTGCGCAATTTCTTCGACAACCAGGCGATCTTCGCCCTCGTCATCAGCGGCGGCAGTCTGCTGCTGGCGGCCATCTCCTTGGCCGGCGTGCATGAAGCCGCCGACGCTCCCTCTTCCGCCACGCCGCAGGTGCATTGATGCGTCTCCCCACTCCTCGACCGCTCGCCGCGTTGCTGACGGCCTTGCTGTGCGCGCCCGCGACGGCATTCGCCGTCGTCCCCGTCGACGAGATCTACGGCACCAACGAACCGTTCGCGAAGGAGGCCGTGTACTTCGTGCTGACCGACCGTTTCGTCAACGGCGATCCGTCGAACGACCATCGCGACCAGGGCGGCAAGAACCCCACCTTCGACCGCCCCACGCCGGGCGCCCCGGCGGGACAGACCGACAACGTCGGCTACCTCGGCGGCGACTTCAAGGGCGTGCTGGACAACGCCGGCTACATCCGCGACCTCGGCTTCACCTCGGTCTGGGTCACGCCGATCATCGACAACCCCGACGAAGCCTTCACCGGTGGCGAGGAAGTGAAGTGGGCCGGCATGTTCACTGACCGGGGCAAGACCGGTTACCACGGCTACTGGGGCATCAACTTCTATAGGCTGGACGAACATTTGCCCAGTGAAGGCCTGGATTTCGCCGGCTTCACTGCTGCAATGAAAGAGCAGAAGCTGGACGTGGTGCTGGACATCGTCGGCAACCACGGCTCCCCCGCCTATTCCATGCCGAAGATGCAGCCGCAGTACGGCAAGGTCTGGGGCAGGGACGGCACGCTGATCGCCGACCACCAGAACCTGGATCCGGACGGGCTGGATCCACGCCGCAAGCCGATGCACGCCTTCTACAACACCGGCGGCGGACTGGCGCAACTGTCGGATTTCAACGAGAGCAATCCGGCGGTGATGGACTACCTGGTCGGCGCCTACGAACAGTGGATCGACCAGGGCGCGGCCGCATTCCGCGTGGACACCATCGCGTGGATGCCGCACGCGTTCTGGAAAGAATTCGCCGACCGCATTCGCGCGAAGAAGCCGGGCTTCTTCATGTTCGGCGAGAACTTCAACTACGACGCCGCCAGCATCGCCGGCCACACCTGGACCCGCAACGGCAGCTACAGCGTGCTGGACTTCCCGCTGAAGGCCAAGCTGACCGAGGTGTTCGAGAAGCCCGGCACCAGCTACGAGGAAATCGGCAAGGCGCTGTACCTGGAAGATGGCCCGTACGCCAACCCGTACGACCTGATGACGTTCTACGACAACCACGACATGGCGCGCATGAACGCCGCCGACACCGGCTTCATCGACGCGCACAACTGGCTGTTCACTGCGCGCGGCATCCCGGTCATCTACTACGGCTCGGAGACCGGCTTCGAGCGCGGCCACGCCGAGCATGCCGGCAACCGTAACTACTTCGGCCAGGAACGCATCGATGCCGCGCCGCAGAGCCCGATTTTCGCGCCGCTCAAGCGCATCGCCCAACTGCGCCGCGACACACCGGCGCTGCAGCGTGGCGTGCAGCTCAACGTGCGCCTGAAAGGCGACCAGGCGATCTTCTACCGCGTGCTGCAGCAGGGCCGCACCCAGCAGACCGCGCTGGTGCTGCTGAACAAGGCCGACACCCCTTCGAAGATGTCCGTATCCGAGCATCTCGAACCGGGCCAGTGGCGCGACGCGTTCACCGGCAAGACACAGCGCGTGCGCAACCGCCTGCAGGCGGACGTGCCGGCGCATGGGGTGCGTGTGTTCGTGCTGGATGACGCGATTACCCGCGCCGACACGCGTGCGCGCCTGGCCGAGCTGATGGCGCGCAAGTCGCCGAAGGCGGACTGAGATCGGCATATCCTGTAGGAGCGACGTGAGTCGCGACCGCCCACCACGAGCGCCAGGATTGCTCGCTGGCCCACTGGAAACGATGCTTCCTCATCCACATGGGAGGCCATGGTCATCTGACCACATGCGGTCGCGACTCACGTCGCTCCTACAACAGCACGGTCACTTCACCGTCGTCGATCCGCGCAACGCCAGCTTCACCGGGATCGTCTGGCTGTCGACCGGCTCGCCATTGATCAAGGCCAGCAGCGTCTCGACCAGCAGTGCGCCGGCCAGTTTGGTGTCCTGCTGCACGGTGGACAGGCCGGGATTCATGAAGCTGGCCAGCGGAATATCGTCGAAGCCGGCCACCGCGACATCGTGCGGCACGCGCCGGCCATGCTCCAGCAGCGCCTTCATCGCGCCCACCGCGATCAGGTCGCTGGCGCCGAAGACCGCATCGAACGCCGCGCCACGCGCCAGCAGTGCGCAGGCGGCCTCGTAGCCGGACTGCTCGGTGGTGACCGCATCCACCTGCAGCGCGGGATCGGCTACCAGGCCGGCGGACTCCAGCGCCTGGCGATGGCCGAGGTAGCGCTCGAAGAATTCCGGATAGTGGTTGGACGCATGCCCGAGGAAGGCGATGCGGCGACGTCCCTGCGCGATCAGGTGCGCCGTGATGTCATGGCCGCCCTGGGTGTTGTCGCAACCGATCGACACCCCGGGCGTGCCGGGCTGCACCGCGCCCCACCGGACGAAGTGCGTGCCCTGCTCCACCAGCCGCTCCAGGCGGCTTCGCGCTTCCAGATAGTCCCCGTAACCCAGCAGGATGATGCCGTCGGCTTTCTTGCTGTCTTCGTAATCGGCTTGCCAGTCGGTCGACAACTGCTGGAACGAGATCAACAGATCGTAACCGCGCAGCGCGCAGGCACGCGTGATGCTGCCCAGCATGGACAGGAAGAACGGGTTGATGGACGACTCGTCCGGTGTGGGGTCTTCGAAGAACAACAGCGCCAGCGTGCCGGAGTGCTGACGGCGCAGGTTGGACGCGTTCTTGTCGACCTTGTAGTTGAGCTGTTCCGCAATCGCCAGGATGCGCTTGCGCGTCTCCTCGTTGACCATCGGACTGCCACGCAACGCGCGCGACACGGTGGGCTGCGACACGCCCGCCAGGTGGGCGATGTCCAGCGAGGTGGCCTTCCCCTTGATGGGCGCGATCACGGATGGCTTCGGATACGGTCGACGGAAGGCTGGATCATGCCACGCCGGGCCGCAGGCGGCGATCCGGTCGCGGGCTTCCCCTTCTGCCGTGGGAGCGACGCAAGTCGCGAAAGCGCGCGGTTAACGCCTCATCGTGACTTACATCGCTCCCCCAAGAGCGGGCACCTCGCAGCTCAGGGCACGCGCTGGTCCGTCCGTGCCGTACCGTGCAGCTGCACGCCCTCGGCGTCGGTGATGCTGACGGACACCTCGATCCCATGGCGCACACTCTCGGTCACCACGCAGAAATTCTCGAACTGGGCCAGGATCCGCTCCAGCGAAGCATGCGCCTCGCCCGCCTCAGCAAGCCGGATATCCGCATGGATGTGGCCCACGCGCAGTCGCCCCTGTTCATTACGGGTCAGCTCGGCGGTCGCGTGCGTCACCAGCTTGCCCGGCGTGTTCTTGAACTTGCGCAGGGCGAACAGCAGACTGGCCGACAGGCAGTTGGCCACCGCCGAGAGCAGCAGACGCGTCGGGTTCGGGCCCTCACCCTTGCCCAGCGGCGCCGGCTCGTCGGTCATCAGGTCGGCGATGGTGGTCTCGTCGAATCGGATACGGAAGGCGTAGTCCTCCTCCTGTTCCAGGGTGAGGCTGATGCGCTGGGTGTCACTCATGGTCGGCTCACGCGGAGTACTTGAGGGTGAGACCAGCATACGGCACGCGACACCTGCCCTGGGTGAGCGGCGGACGCATCACCGTGCCTTCCCTGAGAGCCGTTGCTTGCGTTGCAGCAGCCCGTAGTACAGCAGCGGGATCACCACCAGCGTCAGCACCGTGGACACCAGGATGCCGAAGATCAGCGAGATCGCCAGGCCGTTGAAGATGGGGTCGTCCAGGATGAAGAACGCACCCGCCATCGCCGCCAGTGCGGTCAATGCGATCGGCTGTGCGCGCACCGCGCAGGCGTCGACGACCGCCGATTCGACCGTCTGCCCGCGCTCGACCAGATGGTTGATGAAGTCCACCAGCAGGATCGAGTTGCGCACGATGATGCCCGCCAGCGCGATCATGCCGATCATGCTGGTGGCGGTGAACTGCGCGCCCAGCAGGGCGTGGCCCGGCATCACGCCGATCACGGTCAGCGGGATGGGCGCCATGATCACCAGCGGCACCACGTAATTGCGGAAGTAGGCCACCACCAGCAGGTAGATCAACACCATGCCGGCCGCGTAAGCGATGCCCATGTCGCGGAAGGTCTCGTACGTGATCTGCCACTCGCCATCCCACTTGATGCCGAAGGCGGTGGTGTCGGGGGGCTGGCGGATGAAGAACTGTGCCACCTGCTGTCCGTCAATGGCGTTGTCGGCGATCTGGCCGACCAGGTCGAACATGCCGTACAGCGGACTGTCGACGGTGCCGCTCTCGTCGCCCATCACGTACACGACCGGCAACAGATCCTTGTGGTGGATGGCGCCATCCCACCAGGTGGAACGCGCCTGCACCAGTTCCGACAACGGCACCAGCTGACCATTGCCGCCGCGTACCCGCAGCGCGAGCAGGCCGTCCAGCGAAGCCTGGTCGGCCACCGGCAGGCGCAGGCGAATGGGGCGCGGATACTTGGAGCCGCCGTCGATCACATGGGTTGCGTCCAGCCCGGAGAGGCCAGCGGCGATCGTTTCGGTGATCGCCGACTGCGGAACCCCCAGGCGCGCCGCCCGCACGCGGTCGATCACCAGGATGTCGCGGCGCGCATCGGCTTCCACGCTGGTGTCCACGTCGACGATGCCGTCGGTGGCCATGAAGCGCTGTTCGAGCGCCCGCGCCACCTGCCGCTGGCGGGCGTAGTCGGGCCCGTACACTTCAGCGACGATCGGCGACAGCACGGGCGGCCCGGGCGGCACTTCCACCACCTTGACCGACGCGCCATGGCGACGGCCGATCGCATCCACCTGCGGGCGCAGGGCGACGGCGATCTCGTGGCTCTTGCGCTCGCGGTCGTGGCGGTCCACCAGGTTGACCTGCAGGTCGCCCACGTTCGCACCCTCGCGCAGGTAGTACTGCCGCACCAGTCCGTTGAAGTTGATCGGTGCGGCCGTGCCGGCATAGCCCTGGTAGTGCAGGACTTCCGGCGTGCGGTCCAGCACGCCGGCCAGTTCGGCCAGCAGCGCATTGGTGTCCTCCAGCACACGCCCTTCGGGCAGGTCGACCACGATCTGCAGTTCGGACTTGTTGTCGAACGGCAGCATCTTCAGCACCACCAGCTTGAACACCGCTAGGCTGGCGGCCAGCGCCACCAGCGCGGCCATGGCGACGAACAGCAGGCGCCGGCGCCGCGCACCTGCGCCGGCATCGAGGAACGGCGACATCACGCGCTCGAACAGGCGATGCAGGCGCGCGGCCATCGTGCCTTCCGCATGCCCATGGGCAGCGCCCTCGCCCGCATGCGCGACTGCATGCCGCTTGAGCAGCTTCAACGACAGCCACGGTGTGACCACCAGCGCGATCATCAGCGACAGCAGCATGCCGACCGACGCGTTGATCGGAATGGGCCGCATGTACGGCCCCATCAGGCCGCTGACGAAGGCCATGGGCATCAGCGCCGCGATCACGGTGAAGGTGGCCAGGATGGTCGGACCGCCCACTTCGTCCACGGCCGGCGGAATGGCCTCCGCCAGCGACTTGCCACCCTGCGCCATGTGCCGGTGGATGTTCTCGACCACCACGATGGCATCGTCCACCAGGATGCCGATGGAGAAGATCAGCGCAAACAGCGACACGCGATTGAGGGTGAAGCCCATCGCCCACGACGCGAACAGCGTGACCGCCAGCGTCAGCACCACCGCGCTGCCGATGACGATGGCCTCGCGACGTCCCAGCGCGAACAGCACCAGCAGCACCACCGAGCCGGTGGCGAAGACCAGCTTCTTGATCAGCGTCTGCGCCTTGTCGCTGGCCGTGAGGCCGTAGTCGCGCGTGGTCTCCACCTGGATGCCATCGGGAATCACGGTGCCCCGCAAGGCGTCCACCCGCGCCAGGGCGGCGGACGTGATGTCGGCCGCATTGCTGCCCGGCTTCTTGGCGATGGCCAGCGTCACCGCGGGCGCCACGCCACTGGAAGGTCCTGCGCGTTTCGCGGGCGCACCGTGCCAGACATAGCTCGATGGTGCGTCGGCCGCATCGCTGACCGTCGCCACGTCTTCCAGTCGCACCGGCTGGCCACCCGCCACGCCCAGCACCAGGCCGGCCACGTCCGCGCGGTCGGCCAGGAACTGGCCCGAAGTCACCTGCACCACCCCATCCGTACCGACGCGCTCACCCGCCTGCCGCGCCAGGTTGGCGGCCTGCAGCGCTGAAGAGAGATCGTTCACCGCCAGGCCATGGCTGGCCAGGCGCGCCGCGTCGAGCTGCACCATCACAGCCCGCTCGGGCGCGCCGAGGGTGAACACGTCGCGCGTGCCGGGGATGCGCTTGAGTTCGGTTTCCAGCGTGTGGGCCACTTCGGCCAGGTCGCGTGCGCCGCGCTGCGGATCGTCCGTCCACAGGGTCAGCGCCATCACCGGCACGTCGTCGATGCCCTTGGGCTTGATGATGGGCTGGCCCACGCCGAGGTTCGCCGGCATCCAGTCCTGGTTCGAGAACACCTTGTCGTACAGCCGCACCAGCGCGGGCTGGCGCTTGACGCCCACGTCGAACTCCACCGTCAGCACCGCCATGCCGGGACGGCTGATCGAATACGTGTGCTTGATCTCCTCGATCTCGGACAGCTTCTGCTCCAGCGGATAGGTCACCATCTGCTCGACCTGGCGCGCGTCCGCGCCCGGGAACGGCACGATGACGTTGGCCATGGTGACGTCGATCTGCGGCTCTTCCTCGCGCGGCGTGATCATCACCGCCACCAGGCCCAGCAACAGGCCGAGCAGCGCGAGGATCGGCGTCAGTGGATTGGCCTGGAAGCTGCGCGATATACGGCCGGAGATGCCCAGTCGCGGCGGCGACGTCAGCGGCGCCATGTCAGCGCTCCTTGCGCGCGGCGACCAGCGCCTGCTGCGCGGCCACCGGATCGGTGGCGACGGTGTCGCCGGGTTTGAGTCCCGAGATCACATCGACGTGCTCGGCGGCGACATCACCCAGCCTGACCTGGCGCAGCGAAAGCCGGCCGTCGACGAGCACATAGACGGCCGTCACCTCGCCGCGGCGCACCAGCGCGCTGGTGGGCACGCGGGGGAACGCGGCGCCTTTCACTGCCGGAAACGCCATCTTGGCGGTAGCTCCCGGTTGCGGCGGCGCATCGAGCGCGGGAAGTTGCACGCGTACGCGCACGGCATGGGTAGACGCGTCGGCTGCGGGAAAGACGGTGACGTCATCGGCCTCGATCTGTCGCCCGCTGTCCAGGGTGATGGTGGCCACCGGGGCGGCGCGTATCGCCTCGGCTTCGGACTGGGGCACGGCGACGTCGATGCGCAACGCATCCGGTGCGAACACGGTCATCAGGGTCTGACCGACACCCACGCTCTCGCCTGGTTCGACATCGCGGGTGGCGACGATGCCCGCATAGGGCGCGCGGATGGTGGTGTAGTCGGTCTGCTGGCCGGCATTCGCCAACTGGGCACGTGCGGCGTCGCGCGCGGCGAGGGCCGAGTCGCGCGCCATCCGGGCCTGGTCCAGCTGCGCCCGGGAAACGAACTGGTCCTTGGCCAGATTGGCGAAGCGCTGGTAATTGGCTTCCGCTTCGATCGCGGACGCTTCTGCCGCGCGCACCTGGGCGCGTGCGGCGTCGACACCGGATTGCTGCTCGACCGCACTGAGCCGCACCAGCACATCGCCAGCGGCCACGCGATCGTTGACATCGCGCGACACGGCGATGACGCGCCCGTTCGTCTGCGCCGACAGCGTGGCCTGGCGCACGGCCTCCACCACGCCCTCCCAGGCGCGACCGTCCGCCGCGTCGGCAGCATGCACCTGGAAAGTCTGCAATCCGTCGATGCGCGCGGGAGGCGCGGCGGGCTCTTCATGCCCGCACGCGGCAAGCGCGGCCATCAGCAACAGCGGCAACAACGGGCGCGACGACATCACGGTGCGGCTCACGGCAGGCCTCGCGCTCACTTGAATGCGCAGCCGGCGCGCACGCCCAGCTTGCGGAAGACGATGGCCGCCGGACAGAAGCCGGTGACGCTGGCCTGCAGCATGTTCACGCCGATGAAGACGGTGAACCACAGCCACAGCGGCGAAACGAAGTGGGCCAGCGCCAGGCTGGCGAGGGTCATCACGCCGGCGAAGGCGAGGACGGCACGGTCGAGGTTCATGGGGGTGTTCTCCGGAAAGGTTCGGGGGCGGGCATCAGCGGGTGCGCATGATGCCGAGCAGCTTGAGGACGTACTTCTCGTAGATCGGTTCGGTGTTGCCGGACTTCATCTTCATCAGGAAGTACTTCTCGAACGCGATCTTGGCCACGTGCACCCACTTGCCGACCTTGGCCCAGGTGACGTTGCGGGGCGGCATCTGCGGCAGTGCCACGAAGGCGGCGCCGGTGTCGCCCATGTCGGCCAGGCAGATCGCATTCCAGGTGGCTTCGGCCATGGCGGGCGTGCCGGCCAGTTCGGCCTGGATGTTGTGCGCCACCGCCGTGACCATGGACTCGATCATGAAGCCGGTCTTCGGCGCCCCCGTCGGCACCGGCGTGGCCTCCACCGGCGGGATGGCCACGCACACACCGAGCGAGAAGATGTTGGGATAGGCGGGGTTGCGCTGGTGCCTGTCGATCAGGATGAAGCCGCGCGGATTGCACAGCCCCTCGCCCTGGCGCACGGCCGGCACGCCGGTGAACGCCGGCAGCACCATCGAATACGTGAACGGCAGCGTGTGTGCCTTCTTCGGCTGGCCGGCGTCGTCCATTTCGGACACGTCCATCTCACCGTCGCGCACCGCCGTGATCTTCGCGTTGGTGATCCACCGGATGTGGCGCTGGCGGAATTCCGATTCCATCAGGCCCTTGGAGTCGCCGACACCTCCAAGACCCATGTGTCCGACGTACGGCTCCGGGCTCACGTAGGTGATCGGCACCTTGTCGCGCAGCTTGCGCTTGCGCAGGTCGCTGTCGAGGATCATCGCGAATTCGTACGCCGGACCGAAGCAACTGGCCATCGGCGCGGCGCCCACGACGACCGGGCCCGGATTTTCGAGGAACGCCTGGTACGCCTGCCATGCAGTGGTCGCATGCGGCGTGGTGCAGATCGACTGGGTGAAGCCACCTTCAGGCCCCAGGCCCGGCACCTCGTCGAAGGCCAACCGCGGCCCCGTCGCGATCACCAGATAGTCGTAATCGACGTAGCGGCCGTCGCGCAGCAGCACGCGGTTGTCCCCCGGTTCGACCCGCTCGGCGCCGGCGCCTTCGAAGGCGATCTTCTTTTTCGCCAGATAGCGGGCGACCGGCATCTCGACATCGGACGGCTTGCGCCACCCCACGGCGACCCAGGGATTGGACGGCGTGAACGAGAAACGATCGCCCTCGCCGATCACGGTGATCTCCGGGCTCTGGCCAAGCGTGCCGCGCAGTTCGTACGCGGCACTCATGCCGCCGATGCCTGCACCCAGTACGACAATGCGTGCCATGTCTTCCCCTCCAGGTCGGATGGCGCCCCCGGCGGAAATGCCGGTGGGCTTGCAATTCAAATTAGCATTTACTAATATTAGAGTCAACTAATGTTTTGGAGGCATCCATGGCACGCACCGTCCAGGATCTGGTGGCCGAGGCCCGTGGCCGCATCGAAGAGATCGCGCCCGACCAACTCGCCGTTGACGAACACAGCATCGTGATCGATGTACGCGAGCCCGCGGAGTACGCGCAGGGCCACCTGCCTGGCGCCATCAACCTGCCCCGCGGTGTGCTGGAGTTCCAGATCCACGCGCATCCGGCGATGGCCTGCGCCACCAGCGAGGCGCTGGCTGCCCCCGATCGCGACGTGGTGCTCTATTGCCTGACCGGAGGCCGCTCCGCGCTTGCGGCCGACAGCCTGCAGGCGCTCGGCTTTTCGCATGTCCGCTCGCTTGCCGGCGGCCTCACCGCATGGCGCAATGCGGACTTGCCCCTGACCACGGAGTCCGCATGACCGGCAACCCTCCCACGCCCACGTTCGACATCGCCGCCATGCAGGCGCATGCGGGCGACGCCGCGCAACTGCTGAAGGCGCTCGCTAACGAGAAGCGCCTGCAGATCCTGTGCCTGCTGGCCTCGGGCGAGCGCTCGGTGGGCGAGATAAACGCCCTGCTCGACCTGAGCCAGTCGGCGTTGTCGCAGCACCTGGCCGTGCTGCGCGAAGAAGGTCTGGTACAGACAAGGCGCGAGGCGCAGAACGTGATCTATACGCTGATGCCGGGACCGGCGGCAGAGGTCATGCAGACGCTCCATGGAATTTATTGCGCCCCCGCCGCGGCGCCGCGCAAGGCCGCAAGGAGATCCCGATGATCGCGCTGCTGAAGGCCCTGTTCGGCGTTGGAGCCCCGCAGGTTTCGCCGCGTGATGCCGTGCAACGGATGAACCAGGGCGCGGTGCTCGTCGACGTGCGCGAGGCGGGCGAGTTCGCCGCGGGGCATGTGCGGGGCGCGTGCCACATCCCGCTCGGCGACCTGCGTGCCGGCGGCCCCGCGCTGCTGGACGCACGCCTTCCGGCCGCCACGACCGAGATCCTGCTGATCTGCCAGAGCGGCATGCGGTCGCGCCTGGCGCAGTCGGGCCTGATCGGCAAGGACGCACGCACCTATCTGAACATCGCCGGCGGCATGTCCGCGTGGCGCGCCGAAGGCCTGCCGGTATCCCGGCAAGGCTGACCCCCCGCTATCGAGAATCCCAAGTCCAGTGCAGACCGCTACCAGGAACTGACCACCCGCATCAACCGCCACCTCGCTCCCTTCCGCACAGCCGCACCCGCGGTGATGCAGGGCTTCGGCGCCATGGCGCGTGGCGCGATGGCCGCGGGCGCGCTGGACGAAAAGACCAAGGAACTGATCGCCATGGCCATCGGCGTGGCATCGCGCTGCGATGGCTGCCTCGGCTTCCACGCCAAGGCGCTCGTACGGCTGGGCGCCACGCCGGAGGAGTTCCACGAGATGTTGGGCGTCGCCGTCTACATGGGCGGTGGTCCCTCGCTGATGTACGCCGCGCACGCGCTGGAAGCCTTCGAGGAGTTCTCGCAGGCGGCCTGAACCCGCTTGGCCTTGTCCGCTCCGACTGCGATCATCCACATTCCTCGGCCTGCCGGCCTCGCGACACCGGGAGCAGCGTCATGTCGACCCCCTCCGTCCACGCCCAGTTCGACGAAAGCACCCACACCATCAGCTACGTGGTGTGGGATCCCGCCACCGCGCAGGCGGCCATCATCGACCCGGTGCTGGACTACGACCACCGTTCGGGCCACGCCTCGCACCGTTCCGCCGATGCCCTGCTCGCCTTTGTCGCGGAACAAGGGCTGTCGGTTGCGTGGATCCTGGAGACGCATGCGCACGCCGACCATCTCAGCGCAGCGCCGTGGCTGAAGGAGAAGACCGGCGCACCGATCGGGATCGGAGAGCACATCCGCGACGTGCAGCGCACGTTCGCGCCCGTATTCGGACTGGACGATGTCAGCGGCGACGGCCGTGAATTCGACCGATTGTTCCGCGATGACGAGACGTTCCCGCTCGGCGGGCTGCAGGTTGACGTCATGCATACCCCCGGGCATACACCGGCCTGCGTGTCCTATCGCATCGGTGATGCGGTATTCGTCGGTGACACGCTGTTCATGCCCGACTACGGCACCGCGCGCGCCGACTTTCCCGGCGGCGATGCGCGCACCCTGTACCGTTCGATCCACGCACTGCTATCGCTGCCGGACGACACGCGCCTGTTCCTGTGCCACGACTACAAGGCACCGGGACGCGACCACTACGCATGGGAAACCACCGTCGCCGACGAGAAGGCGCGCAACGTGCACATCGGCGGTGGCGTGACAGAAGACGACTACGTGAAGATGCGCGAAGCGCGCGACGCAACGCTGGCGGCACCCGTGCTGTTGCTGCCATCGCTGCAGGTCAACATCCGGGCCGGACGACTGCCCGGGCCTGAAGCGAACGGGCGGCGTTACCTGAAGATCCCGCTCAAGATCTGACGCAGTCATCCCCCCGGCGGGGTCGATGCCGGATGGACCGCCACACCGTTTCCGCAATCCGCGCCGAGCAGGCGCGACTGTTTCAGCCAGGCGGGATCGGGGTAGTAGGCGAACAGGAACGAGCCGCCGCGGATGCTGTCGATCAGCGGCCTGGCCACGGCCTTGCCGACCGCCGGGCAGCCCAGGCTGCGACCGAGGCGTCCCTGCATGCGGACGAGTGTGTCGCTGACGTAGGGGGCGCCGTGGATGACGATGGCGCGCTCACGCGCCTTGTCGTTGAAGCCGGGCTCGAGTCCTTGCAGGCGCAAGGAGTAGCCGTTGGAACCGCTATACGCTTCCTGGGTGACGAACGCCCCCAGGCTGGACATGTAGCTGCCGGTCGCATTGGAAAAGCGGGTGGCGAGGTTCTCACCCGTGTTGCGGCCGTGCGCGACGCGCTCCTCGAACAGCAGGCGGGCCTGTTCGAGATCGAACACCCACAAGCGCGGTTGCGTCGACGGCAATGAATAGTCGATCACGCTGAGGCGGCGCATCGGCACCGGTTCGCCGCGCCGGATCGAGCACGTCATCGCGCGCGCCGCCATGGAGAGCACATCGCGGTCGAGCGCGGGTGCGGCCCGATGCAGGCGCTCTACCAGACGTTCGGGTGACGTGGCGGCGGGCTCGGCGGATGCGTCGCCCGCTTGCGACATGGCTGCCAAGGCAAGGCACAACGGCAGCACGCGACGGAATCGGTTCATGACGGCATCCGGGTATCGATGGAGAAACGCCAGCGTCCCGATTCCATCCGCAAGGCTCAGCGTACGGCCGTTGTGGGGCTGGCTTCGTCCGATTCCAAGACCGGCACGGACGGCTGGTCATCGGGCGTTGCGCGTACGCCGGGCAGGTCCGACAGCAGCACCGTGGTGCCCGGCTTCAGCACCGCGTACAGACGGCGCGCGAAATCCTGCGGAATCCAGAACGCGTCCCCGAGCGAACGCAGCGGCGGCATCGGCGCGCCCTCTTCGCCCAGCACGCGGTGCGCTACCCAGCGATGTTCCTTCTGCTGCGGATCCAGCAGGCTGGGGATGTCCTCCATTTCCGTCGTCATCACCAGCAATACCGTGCCGTTGAGCGCGAAGTCCCGGATCATCTGCAGCGGCGCCGCACCGATCAGCACGCCGTTGCGCAGCACCGATACGCGCTGGTCGTACAGGCTGACCAGGATGCTGACAGGACCCTCCGGCGATGCGGCCTCGTTCCAGTACACCTCGTAGGCCGACAATTCCGGATGCGCTGCCTGTCCGCCGGCAGTCACCGGCGCCAGCACGGCGGGGTGCACCAGGCTGGCGGGCGAGGCTTTCGCGTTCGCCACCACCACCGAGTCGCCGAAGCGGGTGATGCCGAACAGCTTCTCGGCGAACGCCTGCGGCAGGCGGACGCAGCCGTGCGACGCCGGATAGCCCGGCAGGTGGCCGCCGTGCAGCGCGATGCCATCCCACGTCAGCCGCTGCATGTAAGGCATCGGTGCGTTGTTGTAGAGATTGGACCGGTGGTCCTTGTTCTTCTGCAGGATGGTGAACACGCCGGTCGGCGTGTCCTTGCCCGCTTTGCCCGAACTGATCGTCGACACGCCGATGGCGATGCCGTTGCGGTACACGTATGCGCGCTGTTCGTCCAGGCTGACCACCAGCACCACGGGGCCCTCGGGCGCGATCTGCGGATACCAGAGGAATTCGCCCGGCTTCAGCGCGCGGACGTCGGCCTGCGGCACGGCGGATTGCGCGTGCGTGGTGAGCGGAGCGGCACTGGCGAGCAGGGTGGCCAGCAGGAGGGTCGGCAACAAGGTGCGCTTCATGGGCGAGAGCTTATCGCAGGTGGGTCGTGCATCGAGGACGGCGACGCCCTCCTGTAGGAGCGACGTCAGTCGCGACCGTGCACCGGCGACCGCTCTGAAGCCCTCTCCCCCTCATTCCTGGCGCGCATGAGGACGCCGACCACTGCATCAGGCCGTGCGGTCGCGACTGACGTCGCTCCTACAGGGGTGATCTGCAGCCGGACTACGCCAGCAGGCGCTCGCGCAAGGCGTCGTAGTCGGCGGGAATCGGGTCTGCCTGCGCAGGACGCGCCAGCAGTTCCGCCAGCGCGGGCGGCACTTCGACCTTGCGGCCGATCAGCGGCTCCACCACGCTTTCGAACTTGGCCGGATGCGCCGTGGCCGCGACCGCCCAGTCGCCGCGCTCGCCCCGGACGCGCAGGTCTTCCAGCACCTTCACCGCTGTCGCCGTATGCGGGCAATGCACTTCGTCATGGTCGCGGAAGCGACGGGCGATCACCTCGCGGATGGTTGCGTCATCGACGCTGGACGCCGTGTACGCCGCACGCAACGCCGCATCGTCGCCCGCGTAGAGCCAGCGCAGACGCTCGAAGTTGCTGGGCGTGCCGACATCCATCGCATTGGCCAGCGTCGCCACGCTGGCGGCCGGAACATAGTCGCCGCCCGCGAAAAAGTCGGGCAGCACGCGGTTCGCATTGGTCGCCAGCACGATCCTGCCGAGCGGCACGCCGAGCGCACGCGCCAGGATCGCCGCCATCGCGTTGCCCAGGTTGCCGGTGGGAATGACAACGTTCAGAGCGCGCCCCGTCTCCGCACGATGCGTCAGAGCCGCATGGGCGTAATAGCTCATCTGCGGCAGCAGGCGACCCAGGCTGATGCTGTTCGCCGAACTGAGCGGCGCCTGCGCCTGCAGGTCGGCATCGTTGAGGGCGCGCTTCACCAGCGCCTGGCAGTCGTCGAACGAACCCGCCACGCGCAATGCGGTGATGTTGTCGCCGAAACATCCCAACTGGTGCGCCTGGCGCGGCGACACGCGCCCATCCGGATACAGCACGACCACGCGCAGGCCCGGTTGGCGATGGAACGCTGCGGCCACCGCCGCTCCCGTATCGCCGGAGGTGGCGACTAGGATCGTCAGGGGCGTGGCTTCATCGCGACGCAGCCGCGCCATGCTGGCGGCAAGGAAACGCGCGCCGAAGTCCTTGAACGCCGCCGTCGGTCCGTGGAACAGCTCCAGCACATGGTCGTCCGGCGTGCCCAGCGATCGCAGCGGCGCCGGGAAGTCGAAGGCCTCGCGGCAGATCGACGCCAGTTCGCCCTCCAGCGCATCGCCGGCGAAGAACGGGGCCAGCAGGGCCGTCGCCGTCCCCGCAATGTCGCGGACGGGTATCAGGTCGCGGACGGGCGGCAGCGCTTCGGGGACGTACAGCCCGCCGTCGGGCGCCAGTCCGGCGGCGATCGCCTGGCTGAGCGTGACGGCTGGCGCGGCATTGCGGGTCGAGATGAAGTTCATGGTCTGTCGTCAGGAAAGCGCCACGCACGCAGCGCGGCCGCCGGAAGGGAAGTTCAGTTGGAAGGGAGCAGTTCCGCGCCGGTCGCGTTGATCGGCGACACCCAGGCCTGGCTGTCGAAGCCCGCGGCCGCGAAGGCTGCCTGCACGGCAGGTGCCGCGGCTTCCGCTTCGCCGCGCGACTCGAACCAGGCGAACACACTGGGGCCGGCGCCGGAGATGCTTGCCCCCATCGCGCCGGCCTCCAGCGCCGCCTGTTTCGCCGCATCGAAGCCGACGATCAACGGCGCGCGGCGAGGTTCGACCAGCACATCGCGCAGGCCTTCGCGCACCAGCCCGGCATCACCGGCATGGCAGCCGGCGAGCACCAGTGCAAGGTTCGCGCTCTGCGCCACGAAGTCCTTCAGCTCGTACGCGCCCTGCAACGCGGCGCGCGCGCGGCGCGTCTCCAGGATCGCATCCGGGTGCACGAGCACGCTGTGCCAATGCTCCGGCACAGGCACGCGCACCAAGCGGTCGGCCGTGGACAGCACCAGGCCGCCCAGCAGCATCGGGCCGAGGTTGTCGCCGTGCCTGCCTCCGCTGGCGACCGCCTCGCCGACCAGCGCATGCGGGTACAGCTGCTCGCGCGTCAGCGGCACGTCGAGCAGTGCGTTGGCTGCGACAAGCGCAGCGACGCACGACGCGGCGGAACCGCCCATGCCGGAGCCCAGCGGAATGCCCTTGTCGATCTCCACGTCGAACCCGAACGGCAACGCCAAGGCATCGCGCAGCGAGATCAACGCTGCGCCAGCCGTATTGCCCGGCGCGTCCAGCGGCAGGTCCACGGTGGCGCCGCGGATGGCGGCGATGCGCACGTCCAGCGATGCCGTCCGGCGCACGGTCACCGTGTCGCCGACGCCTTCGATCACATGACCCAGGATGTCGAACCCCACGCCGACGTTGCCCACCGATGCCGGCGAAAACGCACTTGCCTGCTGCCTCATGCCCACTCCATCTCGTTCGTCCCCGGATGCGTCACAGCTTCGCGCCCTGCCCCGCCGCCACGCGCAGCACGTCGGCGAAAACGCCGGCTGCGGTGACTTCCGGGCCTGCGCCCGGCCCCTGCACGATCAGCGGATTGTCGCAGTAACGGCGCGTGGTGAACTGCACGATGTTGTCGGTCAGGCGCAGGTTGCCGAACGCGTGGGTAGCCGGCAGTTCCACCAGCCCCACGCTTGCATGGCCCTGCTGGTCGAGCCGCGCGACATAACGCAGCACGTTGCCGGCTGCGCGTGCCTTGTTGATGCGTGCACCGAAATCGGCATCCACCTCCTCCAGTCGGGCCATGAAATCGTCCACACTGGCCTGCCGCAGCGCTTCCGGCACCAGGCTTTCGACCTGCACGTCCTCCAGCGCCAGTTCGCGGCCTGCTTCGCGCGCCAGGATCACCAGCTTGCGCGCGACGTCGGTACCGGACAGGTCATCGCGCGGATCGGGCTCGGTGTAGCCCAGGCCCCGCGCTTCGGTGACCAACTGCGAGAACGGCACGCTGCCGTCGAACTTGTTGAACAGCCACGCCAGCGTGCCTGAGAAGATCCCCTCCACCGAGACCACCGTGTCGCCGGTATCGACCAGATCGCGCAGTGTCGAGATCACCGGCAGGCCAGCACCCACCGTCGCTTCGTAGCGGAACCGTGCACCGCTGGCGGAGGCGGCATCGCGGATCGCGTGGTAGCGCGCGAGCGGACCGGCACCGGCCTGCTTGTTCGGTGTTATCACGTGGATGCCGGCGGCCAGCCACTCGGCATAACGGTCCGCGACTGCCGGGCTGGCGCTGCAGTCCACGATCACCGCATGCGGCATATGCGCGGCCAGCAGGTGCTGGGTGAAGCGCTCCAGATCGGCAGGCTGCGGGCTGGCCTCGAAGCGCGCGCGCCAGTCGGCGCCGATGCTGCGTTCGTCCAGCAGCATGCGCTTGCTCGATGCGATGGCGCGCAGGCGCAGGTCCACATTCGCCTTGCCCAGCAACTGCGGCTGCGCTGCGCGCAACTGCTCGATCAGCGCGCCTCCGACGTTGCCCGGCCCGATCACGCCCACCGCAAAGGTCTGCGGCGACAGCCAGAAGCCGGCGTGCGCGGCGCGCAGTGCCTTGGTCGCGTCGGCACTGTCGATCGCTACCGAAATGTTGCGCTCGGACGAGCCCTGCGCGATCGCCAGGATGTTGACCTGGGCCCGCCCCAGCGCGCCGAACAGGCGCGCCGACACGCCTGGCGTGCCCGCCATGCCGTCGCCGACCGCCGCCAGCACGCTGACACCATCGCGCCGCTGCACGCGCTGGATCTGCCGGGTGTCCAGCTCATGGGCGAAGGCATCCAGCAGCGCCGCCTGCCCTTTGCCTGCCTCGCTGGCCCTGACCACGCAACAGATCGAATGCTCGGACGAGCCCTGCGAGATCATCACCACCGACACGTGGGCGTTGCGCAATGCCGCGAACACGCGCTCCGCCGTGCCGGGGACGCCGATCAGTCCCGTGCCTTCCAGGTTCAGCAATGCCAGGTCGGCGCTCAGCGTCAGTCCCTTCACAGGGCCTACCGCATCGCGCTCGGCGGTGATGCGCGTGCCGGGATGCTCCGGGTGGAAGGTGTTACGAATGATGATGGGCAGGCCACGCTCCATCGCCGGCGACATGGTCTGCGGATGCACGACCTTGGCGCCGAAGTACGCCAGTTCGCAGGCTTCGTCGTAGCTCAGCGCACCCAATTGCACGGCTTCCGGCACGACGCGCGGATCGGCCGACAGCACGCCGTCCACGTCCGTCCAGATGTGCAGTTCCGCAGCGTCGTAGAGCGCGGCGAAGATGGCGCCGGAGTAATCGCTGCCGTTGCGGCCCAAGGTGGTGAAGCGGCCTTCGCGGTCACGCGCGACAAACCCCGTGGCCACCACGCGGCGCTGCGGGTGCGCCGCCTGCCACGCTGCGAGTCGCTGCGCGCTGGTCTCCCAGTCGACCACCACACCGAGTTCGCCGTGGTCCACCCGCAGCACATCGCGCGCGTCCAGCACGGCACAGTCTTCGCCCTGCAAGGACAGGTATTCGCCGAGCAGGCGCGCCGAACACACTTCACCCAGCCCCTGCACGCGCTGCAGCACGAGTTCCGGCAGCCCGCCGATGACGATCAGCGCGTTGAGGATCTCCTCGAGCCGGGCGAAGCGCTCGTCAACCCATTCGATCACCGGCCCGGAGGCCTCGCCGAGCAACGCGACGGCGGCTCCGCGGTGGCGCGCGCGCAAGGCGTGCCAGGCTTCATGCCACTCCGGGCGATTCGCCGCGGCCAGTTCGCACAGCTCGATCAAGGCGTCGGTGACGCCCTTCATCGCCGACACCACGGTGACCTGCACGTCTTCGTCGCGCGCCAGCAGCAGTTGCGCCACGTGGCGGTAACGGTCGGCGTCGGCGACGGACGTGCCGCCGAACTTGTGGACGACAGTGCGCGGTTTGGGCTGTGAGACTTCGGCGTTGCGGGACGACATGGGTCAGGAACCTCGGGTAGGAGGCCCGGCACGCATCAGGAAGTCGGAAAGCCCTGCATCCTGATCCGGGTGCGGGGCCGTGGTTTGCGGATTACGCGAACACGACCAGCCGCACCCGACGAGTCAGGGTGGTAATGGTCGTAATCAGGGTCGTGCGTCCACCGCACGCATGCGCCGACGCCGGCATCGGGGCCGGGATCGTGTCCGCAGGAGCGTGGGCAAGGGATCGCATGACCGGAAGAAAAACACGGCACCCCGGGGGGCTGTCAAGCGTTGCGACGCAACAAAGCCAATGATTTCAGTTGGATGCAACTGAAACCAATCCACCTTCCTTACAGCGCACGGGTCATGAAGACGCTGTTCGGGTCTTCGACGTAATCGCCGAAGGGCGCGCATGGACGGAAACCGGCACGCGCATACAGGGCATGCGCGGGTGCGAAGTACGCCATCGAACCGGTTTCCAGACTGAGGCGCGCATACCCCCGCCTGCGCGCCTCGGCGAGGATGTGATCGAGCATCGTCGCAGCGACACCACGTCGCAGGTGGGTCTGCGCGGTCCGCATCGACTTCACTTCGCCGTGGGTCGCGTCCAGTGCGCGCAGCGCACCGCACCCGGTCAGCGTCTCACCGTCCCAGAGCGTCCAGAAGGCGATGTCGGGTTGCCGCAGCGCGTCCAGGTCGAGCGCATGCACGCTTTCGGGCGGCGAGGTGCGGCGCATCCAGTCCAGGTGCTCCTGCAGCAGCGCTATCACGGCAGGATGGCGGAGGTCGTCGAGGCGGAGGTCCATGGCGTCCAGGCTCAGTCGGCGCAGTCGTGGTCCACGTTCAAGACGAAGCGCTGCCCCTCGCGCGTCTGTTCGAGCGCCGCCAGGTCCACGCCCCTGACGCCGCCGTGGTCCATCGCCCGCATGGCATCGGAGACCAGCGATCGCGTGTCGGCGTGGCCTTCGAGCGTGCAGCGCCGCGCGGTGCATTGCACGCGGGTGATGTCCAGCGATCCCGCCACCTGCTCGCCGAGCTTCCGGGTCAGGGGTGCGCACATCGCCACGCTGGCGTCGGGCGCGGGCACCGGCACCTCGTCCATGGCCCCGCTGAGGTACTTCTTGGCCAGCAGGCGAGCATCCCGCTGCTCCTGGGTCTGGTACGGCATGAAGACGCCGTCTTGATACATCTCACGCGCCGCCAGCGGCCGATCATCGTTGGCCACCCACTTCGCCCAGTCGATCGGCGTGATCTCGGCGGCCGGCGCGGGTGCGGCATGCCACCAGTACTCGCGCTCGCCTTCCCCCAGATCGATGTCGGGTTTGCAGCCGTCGCCGCACCAGATGGAAAAGCTCTGCCGGACCTTGTAACGCGTCACGGCCACCAAACCACCGTCCTGGGCCCGCGTCATCCTCACTTCGCC
Organism: uncultured Pseudoxanthomonas sp.; assembly: GCA_946886405.1. The sequence continues at coordinate 5,009 of CAMPIO010000024.1, read as the reverse complement.
GCGGTCCATGTGGTCGACATCCGGCATCTCGTCACCGCTGAAGACCACCCATCCTTTCTCGCAGGTATAGGCCATGTTGCTGATCGAGGTGGTCAGCTGCTGCGTCAACATCGGCGGCGGGACGCGCACCTTGCGGGGGTCACGCTCCAGGCGCAGCCCACCCACCGTCTGCCGCGCCACCAGCGATCCGGCCCACAGCGCGTACTGGTAAGGCTCTTCGCGACGCCACTCCTTGAAGGCCGTGTGCGTATCTTCCGTACTGCTCCAGCTGCTGAGGACGATCTGCTGATCGTCGATGGCATCGATGCTCCACACCCCGTAGTGGTCCGGCACCTTGTCGAGCGCGCGCTCCATGGCCTCTCCGAGGAATCGTTGCCGCTTCCCGCCAGCATGCTGGAAGGTGTAAGTGCCCCTCAGGTCGGGACATTCGTCCTTGAAGCCCGCGAACCAGCCGGGAGCCGGCGCGGGGATGCCCTCAGGACGCTTGGAACACCCCACCAGCAGCAGGACCAACAGGACCGCTCCCCATCCCCGCATGCGCCGTCCCCGTCTTCATCGTCGGACAAGGTGTATCGCAGAACGCACCGGATGCGCCACCGCGGAAACCAGCGGCCATCGAACGTTCGCTAGGTGGACGTCTTGGGAGGCGTCACGACCATGCGCTATCCTTCCAGCGTCTTGGCCCCGTAGCTCAGCTGGATAGAGCGTCCCCCTCCTAAGGGGAAGGTCGCACGTTCGAATCGTGTCGGGGCCGCCATCTCTCCATCGTTGCGCGCACCTCGTCGAATCGACGAGCGATCCGTTGCCGCATCGGCAATCCGAGCAAAGCCGGGCATGGAATCCTCGGCGTTCCGCGCAAGCCCGTGCCGCGCCGGAATCTCCGGAAAAACAGGGGCTTACGTACGACCTGCCCCACCCGCTCTGGTAGAATCGCGCACCCCTTTCGATGCCGCGCGTGGCCCGGCGGCATCCCGTGCATTCTTCCCTGGAGCTTCCATGTCTGCTGACCTCCTCAAGGCCCTTGGCCTCGCCAACACCAACTCGGGCACCTACCTCGGCAGCGGCGAGTGGTCCACGACCAACGATGCCGGCCTGCTGCAGTCGATCAACCCGACCACGAACGAGGTGATCGCCGAGGTCCATGCCAGCAGCCAGGCCGACTACGAGAAGACCGTGGCGCGCGCGCAGGCCGCCTTCAAGATCTGGCGCACCACGCCGGCCCCGCGTCGTGGCGAAGCCGTGCGCCTGTGCGGCGAAGCGCTGCGCAAGCACAAGGACGCGCTCGGTTCGCTGGTCGCGCTGGAAATGGGCAAGAGCAAGCCCGAGGGCGATGGCGAAGTCCAGGAGATGATCGACATCGCCGACTTCGCCGTGGGCCAGAGCCGCATGCTGTACGGCTACACCATGCACTCCGAGCGCCCCGGCCACCGCATGTACGAGCAGTACCAGCCGCTGGGTCTGGTCGGCATCATCAGCGCGTTCAACTTCCCGGTCGCGGTGTGGGCGTGGAATTCGTTCCTCGCTGCGATCTGCGGCGACATCTGCATCTGGAAGCCGTCCAACAAGACGCCGCTGACCGCGATCGCCAGCATGAAGATCTGCAACGAGGCGCTGAAGGCCGGCGGCTTCCCGGACATCTTCTTCCTGATCAACGATGCCGGCGTCGAGCTGGCGCAGCAGTTCGTCGACGACAAGCGCATCCCGCTGATCAGCTTCACCGGCTCCACCCAGGTCGGCCGCACGGTCGGTGAGCGCGTCGCGCGCCGCATGGGCCGCAGCCTGCTGGAACTGGGCGGCAACAACGCCATCATCCTGGACGACACCGCCGACCTGAAGCTGGCCGTGCCCGGCATCGTGTTCGGCGCCGTCGGCACCGCCGGCCAGCGCTGCACCACCACGCGCCGCCTGATCGTGCACGAATCCATCTACGACAACGTGCTGGCCACGCTGATCAAGGCGTACAAGCAGGTGGAAGGAAAGATCGGCGACCCGACCGACCCGACCAACCTGATGGGCCCGCTCAACAGCCAGGGCGCCGTCCAGCAGTTCCTCGACTCCATCGCCAAGGCCAAGGCCAGCGGCGGCACCGTCGAGACCGGCGGTACCGCGATCGATCGCCCGGGCAACTTCGTGCTGCCGGCCATCGTCACCGGCCTGAAGAATTCCGACGAGGTCGTCCAGCACGAAACCTTCGCGCCGATCCTGTACGTGATGAAGTTCAAGACGCTGGACGAGGCCATCGACATGCAGAATGCCGTGCCGCAGGGCCTGTCGTCGTCGATCTTCACCCAGAACCTGAAGGCGGCCGAGCAGTTCCTGTCGGCGGCCGGCAGCGACTGCGGCATCGCCAACGTCAACATCGGTACCAGCGGTGCCGAGATCGGCGGCGCGTTCGGTGGCGAGAAGGAAACCGGCGGCGGTCGCGAATCCGGCTCGGATGCATGGAAGGTCTACATGCGCCGCCAGACCAACACGATCAACTACTCCGACTCGCTGCCGCTGGCGCAGGGCATCAAGTTCGATCTCTGATCCGCTGCACGACCGGCATGCACGCATGCCGGCTGCCCTGAAAGGGCCCGCATCTGGGATAATCGCGCCACCCCTTCCGGGTGGCGCTTTTTTTCGTCAGCCCGGTCCAGCGCCATCGCGCCTCCCTGACCCCTGCACGGAGCCCCTGATGAACCAAGCCCGCAGCACCAGCAGCCTCGCCATCGCCAGCCTCGTCTCCGGCATCCTCGGCTGGACCCTGCTGCCCTTCATCGGCACCCTCGTGGCCATCATTACCGGCCACATGGCGCGCGCCGAGATCCGCCGCAGTGCAGGCACGCTGGACGGCGACGGCCTGGCCATCGGCGGTCTGATCCTGGGTTGGGTGTCGGCGCTGCTGTGGGTCATCGGCATTGCGGTGATCTTCCTGTTCCTGGGCGGGATGGCCTGGCTGGCGACGTTGAACTGACTCCGCGCGCGTCCATGTACTCGCTCGCCCGCCCTTTCCTCTTCGGCCTCGATGCCGAAACCGCCCATGGCATGGGCCTGAAGGCGCTCGACCTGGCCTACCGCACCGGTACCACGCCGCTGGTGGCGCGCCCGATCACGCCGATGCCCACCAAGCTCATGGGCCTGACGTTCCCCAATCCGGTCGGCCTGGCTGCCGGCATGGACAAGAACGGCACGCACATCGACGCACTGTTCGCGTTGGGCTTCGGCTTCGTCGAAATCGGCACCGTGACGCCCAAGCCGCAGGTGGGCAATCCGAAACCGCGCATGTTCCGCCTGCCGCAACACCAGGCTGTCATCAACCGGCTGGGTTTCAACAACGATGGCGTCGACGCACTGGTCCGCAACGTGGAGGCCGCGCGCCGTGATCGTGGCCTGCTGGGCATCAACATCGGCAAGAACAAGGACACGTCCAACGAGCGTGCCGCGTCCGACTACCTGTACTGCCTGGAGCGCGTGTACCCGCTGGCGGACTACATTACCGTCAATATCTCCTCGCCGAACACCGCCGGCCTGCGCGAACTGCAGGAAGAACAGGCACTGCGCCAACTGATCGGCACCTTGCGCGAGGCACAGGAAGACCTGGCCGCGCAGCACGGCAAGCGTGTGCCCATGCTGGTGAAGATCGCGCCCGACCTGTCCGACAGCGATATCGATGCCGTCGCACGCGTGCTGGGCGACATGCAGGTCGATGGCGTGATCGCCACCAACACGACCGTTTCCCGCATGAGCGTGCAGGAGCATCCGCAAGCGCGCGAGACCGGTGGACTTTCAGGCGCGCCGTTGATGGGCCAGGCCACGCTGGTGTTGCGCCGGTTGCGCACGCGCCTGCCCCACAGCATCCCGCTGATCGGCGTGGGCGGCATCCTGTCCGGGGCCGACGCCGTGGCGAAGATGTCGGCCGGCGCCTCGCTGGTGCAGTGCTATACGGGCCTCGTGTACCGGGGACCTGACCTGATCCGTGAGTGCGTGGAATCCATCCGCCGCCGCCGCGAAGCACGCAGTGGCGGCCCGGTAGCCCCGGAATGACCGCCGGCTACCGTGTGACCGCGAACGCCTCGCTTCGCGAGCGCACCACCTTCGGCGTGCCGGCACGGGCGCCGTGGCTGGTCGAGGTCGACGATGCTGCAGCGCTGGATGACGTGCTGGCCCTGCCGCAGGTGACCGGCAGCGACGCGCTGGTGATCGGCGGTGGCAGCAACCTGTTGTTTGCCGGCGATGCGCCGGGCGCCGTCATCGCGATGGCGACGCACGACCTGCGCGTGCTGTCCGACGATGGCGGCCATGCCCTCGTGCGCGCCGATGCCGGCGTCGCCTGGCACCCGCTGGTGATGTGGACATTGGAACAGGGTCTGTGCGGCCTGGAAAACCTGGCGCTGATTCCCGGCACCGCCGGCGCGTCGCCTATCCAGAACATCGGCGCCTACGGCACCGAAGTGGGCGAGTTCATCCACGTGGTCGAAGCGTTAGATCGACACGACGGAACACGGGTTCGACTCGACAGGGATGCCTGCGCGTTCGCCTACCGCGACAGCGTGTTCAAGCACGCAGCCGACCGCTATCTGGTGACGGCGGTGGAATTCCTGCTGCCGCGTACGCCCTGCCTGCGGCTGGACTACGCGGGCATTCGCGATGAACTTGGCGCCATGGGCATCGCGTCGCCGACGGCGCGCGACGTGGGCGACGCGGTCATCCGCATCCGCCAGCGCAAGCTGCCCGACCCGGCCGTGGTCGGCAACGCCGGCAGCTTCTTCAAGAATCCGATCGTCTCGCAGGCCCAGGCTGACGCGCTGCTGGTCGACTATCCCACCCTGCCCGTGTTCCGCGGCGATGCCGCGCACAACCGCAAGTTGTCGGCGGCGTGGATGATCGAAGCCTGCGGCTGGAAGGGACATCGCGATGGCGATGCCGGCGTCTCCGCTACGCACGCGCTCGTACTGGTCAACCACGGGCAGGCCACGGGTACGCAGTTGCTGGCACTGGCGCGACGCATCGCGGACTCGGTGCATGCG
>CAMPIO010000023.1 GCA_946886405.1 uncultured Pseudoxanthomonas sp. | reverse complement strand
CCCCCATGAAGCTGCTCGCCCCCCTCGCCGCCGCCGTCCTGCTCGCCGTCGCCTCGGCCAACGCCCAGGCCGCCCACGTACTGGTGGTGCTGTCCGATGCCGACCACCTCGACCTGCGCGACGGCCAGGTCTACCCCACCGGCTTCTACCTCAACGAACTGATGCAGCCGGTCAAGGCGCTGCGCGACGCCGGCCACGAGATCACTTTCGCCACGCCGGAAGGCCGCGCACCGACGGTGGACCGCACCTCGGTAGACAAGGCCTACTTCGGCAACGATGTCGCCAGCCTGCAATCGCACGCCGACCTGCTGGCGCAGTTGAGGCTGACGTCCGCCACGCAGTCGCCGGTGCTCAGCCTGGCCCGGGTGGAACAGATCGGCTACGGCGAATTCGACGCCGTCTACATCCCCGGCGGCCACGCGCCCATGCAGGACCTGCTGGCCAGCCCCGCGCTGGGCCGGCTGCTGACCGACTTCCACCAGCAGGGCAAACCCACCGCCCTGGTCTGCCACGGCCCCATCGCCCTGCTGTCCACGCTGCCGGGCAACGCTGCCTTCGTGCAGCGGATGGAACGCGACAACCGCGCCCCGGCGCCGGCCGACTGGATCTACGCCGGCTACCAGGTCACGGTGATCAGCAACGATGAGGAAGAACAGGCCAAGGCCGCGCTCAACGGCGGCCGCATGAAGTTCTACCCGCAGACCGCCTTGCAGCACGCCGGCGTGGCGTACCGCAGCAACGCCCAGCCGTGGCAGTCGAACGTGGTGGTGGACCGCGAACTGATCACCGGCCAGAACCCGGCCTCGGCGGAGGGTGTGGCGAAGGTGCTGCTGGAACGGTTGGACTGACAGCGGCGCCAGCGTACCCGCCTTGTGCGCTTGCCGACCCGGACAGGCGTACAGGGCGGACCACCTTCCTCTACTCACACAAAGCCTGGCGCTTGAGGCCAAAAGCCTGGCTCTACTCACTCAAAGCCTGGCTCGAGAGGGAAAAAGCCTCGCTCTACTCACACGTGGCCTGGCGCGAGAGGGAAAAAGCCTCTTCCTTCTCTCACTAACGGTGTCGCGAGACCCGAAAAGGCGCTCTGTTCTCTCACTAAGGCCCACGCGAGACTCGAAAAGCCTCGCTCTTCTCTCACCAAGGGTCTCGCGAGAGGCAAAACGCATGGGTGGCTTTGCGGGACGCTGACCGGAGGTCTCGGACAGCCCTCAGCCTAGCGACAGGATCCGCATCAACGCCACGGCCGCCACGGCCGACGCCAGCCAGACCGCCACGCGCTTGATGAGTGCACTGTTCAATCCCCCCTGTCCGGCTTCGCGCGACGGGTTGAAGCCGACCACCAGCACATGCATCGGCAGCGCGATGACCAGCAGGAATGCGAACACCCAGTTCAACGTCTCGTCACCGAGCTTCGGCCAGATCAACGGCATGACGGTGCCGGCGAAGACGCCGGCGATGGCGGCGGTGACGGGCGTGGGGGTGAGCTTCATGCGGGGCGGGGTCCGGCGGGTGGAAGCCGCAGTCTAGCGGGCGCACTTGGCGCATGGCGTAGCAATAGGATGGCCAAAGGTCGTAGACCGTAGCCCGGGTAAGCGAAGCGCACCCGGGGAGATGTATAAGAGGTCATTCGGCATCGAGGCCCCGGGTGCGGCCGTTGGCCTTACCCGGGCTACGCTACTGCCGGTGGTGTTGACGCGACGTTCCAGCGCGGACATCGGCACGAACACGCCCTGCGCCTTGCGGCCGGTGCGGCCGGTGCGGCGATGGTGTCAGCACCGTTGCCAGCGATGACGGTCACGCCAGCGGCGCGGCGCTCGGCATCGTCCAGGAACTGTTGCCGCTGTTCGGCCTGTTCCAGCGATTCGATGTCAGCACGGATGGTGGCGAAGTTGGCCGACTCTTCGGCGGTGAGTTGACGCTTCTCCGCTTCGGCCTTGGCGACGATGGCGCGGGCTTCAGCGGTGCGGGCAGCTTTGCGCTGCCGGATTTCCTGCAAGGTCATGGGTGCTACTCCGGAGTTGAGGGATCAATCCCGGAGAAGCAAATTATTCACATCTTAGCGAGCGTCAATGATGAGACGCTGTGATAGCACATGATGCGATCAATATGCTGGGCTACCGTCCTTTTTTGCGCGGCCAAAAATTCTTTCTATTCGCTCCGCGTTTGCATCATTGGAGAGCAACGCAGCGACCTCATTCTCGGAACGACTAAAGGATTTTGCTCTGATCGCTTGCTTTAAGTCGCCTGTCACTAGTGCAAACCTTGGCCAAGGATGCGGCATCTTCCTCTGATCCACTTTAATCATCGCGGTGACGTAGGGAAGATAGAGACGGTATGCACGCACGCCTTCCCACTTCTCTGGAAACGGATCAAACAGCGCTCGCCCTATAGTCGCTGGCAAGTGCCTCAGGAATACGGCAAATACACTCGGACAATCACTATCTCTGGCAAGCATAAACTTGCGCAGCGACTCATAGTGCCTCTCTCCCATATCCACCTTGTGGAAAGTTTCGTGGTCACTGAGGTGCGCGCGGAACAGCACAGAGAGAATTGCTCTCCGCAGCTTTTCCAGATCGAAGCTTGATAGGTCAGTCGCTGCGCCATTCGCAGTTGAGGGCGCAACCTTCATGTCCTGGATGAACTTCAGTAGGAAGTCATCATCGGCCTTAAAGGACGCCTCACACGGATGACAAAGAATTCGTGACCATACCCCCGCAGGCGAGCGGCTAACCGGCTGTGCGGTAGCGACGTTCGACAGGACAAGTAGCGGCTTGTCCGGGGCTTCGTCCAAGAACATCAAGCTTTTGGCGATGATGTGAGACTTCACCAGCGGGGCAGGCTGAAGGCATAGGCCGCAGTTTTTCATAGCCCATTCTTGTTCAGACTGCTTGGCTGAGGAAGCCACAGATGAGCTATTTATCGCCGTGGGGACGGTTGATGGGAATGAGAGAAAATCAATCCTATCTTATTGATTTATAAGTACTGTTGGCGGAGAGAGTGGGATTCGAACCCACGGTAGGCTTGCACCTACGGCAGTTTTCAAGACTGCTGCCTTAAACCGCTCGGCCATCTCTCCGTTGTCTGGAACTGCCCGCGATCCTGTCGCGGTGCATCGCCGCCCTACCCCGGCGGCGCGCCCGGCCCCTTGCAGGCCGGAACGCATTTTCGCACGAACCCCGCCGCCGTGGCTTACGAGGCCTTCTTCACCTTGCCGGCCTTGGTGTTGTCGATGGCCATCGCGATGGCCTTCTCCTTCTCCTCCGCGCACGCGCCGCCGCAATCCAGCCGCGACGACTCGATCTGCTGCGGCAAATGCTCGGCCAGGAAATCGATGAACACCCGCACCGCCGGCAACATGCCCCGGCGCGAGGCGAACACCGCGTGACAGATGCCTTGCGGCAGGCTCCATTCCGGCAGCACCACCTCCAGCTCGCCCTTGCGCACCGCGTCAGCGCAGACCGTCTCCGGCAACAGCGTGATGCCGTAACCGTCTTTCGCCATCGACTGCAGCAGCGGGAAATCGAAACCGGCCAGGCGCGGATTGAGTTCGATCCGGCGCACCTCGCCGTCGGGCCCGTGCAGCTCCCAGCGCTGCCGCGCCTCGTCCTCGCTGATGCTCAGCGTCACGTGGTCGGCCAGGTCCTCCGGCACCTTCGGGCGGCCGGCGCGGTTGAGGTACTTCGGGCTGGCCACCAGCAACTCCTGGATCTGGCCGAAGCTGCGCATCACCAGGCTGCCGTCGTCATCGAGCTTCGCGCGCACGCGCAGGGCCACGTCGTAGCCCTCGTTGATGATGTCCACGCGGCGATTGTTGACGTGCAGTTGCAGCCGCACCTTCGGGTACTTGTCGAGGAAGGCCGGCAGGATCTTCGGCAACTGCATCTGCGCCACCGCCACCGGCACGCTGACGCGCACCACGCCGCGCGGCTCCGCGCTGAGGCGATCGACGACTTCGCGCGCCGCCTGCGCTTCGGCCAACATGGTCTGCGCATGTCGATGCACGCTGGTGCCGACGTCGGTCACCGCGAAACGGCGCGTCGAACGCTGCAACAGCCGCACGCCCAGGTCGGTTTCCAGCTGGCTGATGCGCCGGCTCAGGCGCGACTTGGGAATACCCAGCGCGCGCTCGGCCGCGGCGAAGCCGCCGTGGTCCACCACCATGGCGAAGTAATAGAGGTCGTTGAGGTCGTGCTGCATGACTATAGTTCCGCCTTTAGAACAATCAGTGACGTTAAACCACGTTTATCCCATTTATGCAACGACCTACAGTGGGCTCCAAGGCGGCAAATGCCGCGTCCTGACCGGAGAACCACCATGAAACTATTGCACATCGACAGCAGCGCCCTGGCCGCGAACTCGGTCAGCCGACAACTGACCGCCGCCATCGTAGCCCGTTGGCAGGACACCCTGCCCGGCCTGGAGGTCACCTACCGCGACCTCGACGCCGACCCGCTGCCCCATCTGACCAATGCCGTACTGGGTGGGGGCGATGCCGCCGCCGCACAAGCCAGCGAGGCCACCCTGCAACAGTTCCTGGCCGCCGACGTCATCGTACTGGGCGTGCCGCGCTACAACTTCGGCGTGCCGTCCACGCTGAAGGCCTGGATCGACCGCGTGGCCGTGGCCGGCCGCACCTTCAAGTACACCGAGAACGGCCCGGTGGGCCTGGCCGGTGGCAAGAAGGTCATTGTGGCCGAGGCCAGCGGCGGCGAGTACGCCGGTACCGCGATCGACTTCGTGGCGCCGTACCTGACGCAGGTGTTCAAGTTCTTGGGCATCACCGACGTGGAATTCATTCGAGCCGAGCGCGTGGCCTATTCGCCGGAGCACAAGGCGCAGGCCATTGAAGCTGCGCTGGCCAGCATCCCGACGCCGTTGCGGCAGGCGGCCTGACGGGGTTCCGACCCACGGCCAACAGAGAGGCGCGAGCCTGTGAAGCATCGCGCCCATGGGGCGCTCCTACAAAGGCACATGCACACGGATCCTGTAGGAGCGGGCCATGCCCGCGATGCCGTTCGCGCGATCCCGCCAACAGCATCGCGCCCGCGGGCGCTCCTACAGGCAAGCCGGTGGCGGTCTGCTCAGGCGATCTGTTCGGCGCCGCCCATGTAAGGCCGCAGCACCTCGGGCACGGTGATCGAGCCGTCGGCGTTCTGGTAGTTCTCCATCACCGCGATCAGCGCACGGCCAACAGCCGTCCCGGAGCCGTTGAGCGTGTGCACGGGCTCGGGCTTGCCGGTGGCCGGGTTGCGCCAGCGCGCCTGCATGCGGCGGGCCTGGAAGTCCTCGCAGTTCGAGCACGAGGAGATCTCGCGGTACATGTCCTGCGACGGCAGCCAGACTTCCAGATCGAAGGTCCTGGTGGCGCCGAAGCCCATGTCGCCCGTGCACAGCAGCATGCGGCGGTACGGCAGGCCCAGCTTCTCCAGCACGGTCTCGGCGGCGCGGGTCATGCGCTCCTGCTCGTCGTAGCTTTCCGACGGGCGCGCGATGGAGACCAGCTCCACCTTCTCGAACTGGTGCTGGCGGATCATGCCGCGCACGTCTCGCCCGCCGCTGCCGGCTTCGGAACGGAAGCACATCGAATGCGCGGTCATGCGCAGCGGCAGGCGGGCGTCGTCGATGATCTCGTCGCGGACGATGTTGGTCAGCGGCACTTCGGATGTCGGGATCAGGTAGCGCTTGTGTTCGCCCAGCTGGGTGGCGAACAGGTCTTCCTCGAACTTCGGCAGCTGGCCGGTGCCGCGCATGGAATCGGCGTTGACGATCACCGGCACGCTGGTTTCTTCGTAACCGTGTTCGTTGGTGTGCAGGTCCAGCATGAACTGCGCCAGCGCACGATGCAGGCGGGCCAGCTGGCCACGCAGCACGGTGAAGCGCGCGCCGGACAGCTTGGCGGCGGTGTCGGCGTCCAGCCAGCCATGGCGGGCGCCGAGTTCCACATGGTCCTTCACCGCGAAATCGAACGTGCGCGGCGTGCCCCAGCGATGCTGTTCGACGTTGCCGGCCTCGTCGCTGCCCACCGGCACGCTGGCGTGCGGCAGGTTGGGGATGCCCAGGGCGATGCCCTCGATCTCGGCGCGGATCTCATCCAGTTTCACTTCCGAGGCCTTCAGCTCATCGCCGAAGCCGGCCACTTCCGCCATCAGCGCGGACACGTCCTCACCCTTGGCCTTGGCCTGGCCGATGGCCTTGGAGCGCGTGTTGCGCAGGTTCTGCAGTTCCTCGGTGCGCTTCTGGATCTGCTTGCGGGACGCTTCCAGCTCGGCGATGCGGGACACATCCAGGTCGAAACCCCGGGTCTCCTTGAGGCGCAGGGCGAGTTCGGCGGGCTGGGTGCGGAGCAGGACGGGATCGAGCATGGAAACAGCAGTCTGGCGTGGGGAGCCGGCATTATCGCCCATCTGCGACCGCCTGCCCGCGCGGTTAACTGCAGCTGTGCAAGAATCGGCGCGACTTTTCCGGTGACTCCCATGTCGGCCCAGCAACCGCACGACCCGCACTTCACCTTCCGCCTGCCCCGCACCGCGCTGCGCAACGCGGCGATCGCCTTCGGCGTCGGCCTGCTGCTGTTCCTGATGGTGTGGTGGGCGGGCCGCGATGACGGCTTCTACACGCCGGACCCCGCGCTGCCGGGCAAGCCGCTTCCGATCGAAGCCCTGCCCGAACCGCTCTCCACCGGCGCCGGCGCCAGCGGGATGGAAGAACCCGCACCCCGCCCCGCGGCCGAAGAACGCCCGCAACTGGTGGAAGAAAAGCCGATGCCGGCGCCGGTCTCCGAAGCCCCGCTGCCCGCGACTCCCAGCGACGCGACACCGGCAACCGCCACGGTCCCGATGGCGCCTGGCGATGTGCCGGTACCGATTCCCGGCCAGACGCCCGCACCGGAATACCCGGCCTCGGCCATCCGTGCCGGCGACCAGGGCACGGTGATGGTGCGCGTCGAAGTGGGCGCGGATGGCGTGCCCACCTCTGTCGACGTCGCCCAACGCAGCGGCTCCCGCGACCTCGACCGCGCCGCACTCGCCGCGGTACGGCAGTGGCGCTTCCAGCCTGCGCAGCGCGACGGCCAGCCGGTGCCGGGCGCGGTGACGGTGCCGATCGATTTCAAGATGCGGTGATGCGGTGTCGGCATCGCGCACGATGCCATCAAGACGCATGCGACATCCCGTCTGACCATCGAGACCGATTGAGTGTCGTTCGTGGTGAGCCTGTCGAACCACGCTTCCAGAGCCAAAGTGCGCTATCTCGGCTTTTCGATGTCTCGCGAAGAGCGTGGTTCGACAGGCTCACCACGAACGGAGCGCATCTTCGGGCGTTTGCCACGGACAACGCGTCCTGGCGCAACGCGGAAGCGCTTGCCTTGTGTACGCGACCTGCACACATGTGAACACGGGTTTCATTACCTGAACTGGAACCGATCCACTTCATCGTTAGATCACGCATCGCAAACATCCCCGCGCAAAGACTCGGCACCGTTCCAACGCGGAACCCACAACGCGAAACGGAGGTTCACATGTCGATGCCCACCAACAACGAGTACCGCACCCCGGATGCCACCGTAGAAGACACTACGGTCGAACCGCGCCGCACCACATCCCCTGTCCTGTTGATGCTGCTCGCCTTTGCGGTCACTGCGGGTGGTCTGATCTGGTGGAGCCAGTCGCGCGCCCCGACCGAAACGCCGGTCGCGACCGTGCCCGGCAGCGTGATCGATGCGCCGGCGGCCACCACGCCAGCCAAGGAGCGAGCCACCGCGACGGTGAACCGTGAACGCGCTGACCGTGCGGCCACCCACCCGGCGGCGATCAGCCGCGAGGCGCGCCCGTTGGCCAGCAACAGCCAGCCGAAGTACCCCGCGTCCATGCTGCGCGCCGGCGTGGGCGGCACTGTCGTCGTACTGGCCGACGTGGACGCCAGCGGCAACCCGATTGACGTCCGCGTGGTCGAGCGCAGCGGCGAGCGCGAACTGGACCGTGCCGCGCTGAGTGCCGTGAAGCAGTGGCGCTTCGAGCCGGCCATGCGCAACGGCAAGGCCATTGCCACCAGCGTGAAGGTACCGGTCGACTTCAAGCCGATCTAAGGCTGTGCTCCATCAGAGATAACGAAGAGGGGGCGCCTGCTGGCGCCCCCTCTTTGCTCTGGCCGTCCCTGTAGGAGCGATGTAAGTCGCGACCGGGATCCATCAGCGCCGGGATTCAGGACAAGCGCGCGACGGGCGGCGGACGAATGACAGAACTCAGGCACTCAGGGGTCGCGGTCGCGACTTGCGTCGCTCCTACAGAAAGCAACCGTCACGCTTTCAGCAACGCAAACCCTGCGCCCGTCGCCAGGCCGTCGTAGTTCGGGAACGAGGTCGCCACGTTCGCCACGTCGCCGATGCGCACTTCGCCCTTCGCAAGCTGGCCCGCGATGGAGAACGCCATCGCGATGCGGTGGTCGCCGTGGCTGTCCACGCTGCCGCCCTGCAACGTGCCGGGGAGAATGGTCGCGCCATCCGGCGTTTCGTCCACGTGCAGGCCAAGCGCGCGCAGGCCGTTGGCCATCGCAGCGAGACGATCGGATTCCTTGACCCGCAGCTCGGCCGCACCCGTGACGACGGTTGGTCCCTCCGCGGCGGCGGCCGCGATGAACAGCGCGGGGAACTCGTCGATCATGTCCGGCACCAGCGCTTCCGGCACGGCGATACCCCGCAGCGGCGCATGGCGCACGACCAGGTCCGCGACCGGCTCACCGCCATGTTCGCTGGCGTTCTCTTCGCTGATGTTGGCGCCCATCAGGCGCAACGCCTGCAGCAGGCCGGTGCGGCGTGGATTCAGGCCAACCGCGCGCAGGCGCAGTTCGGATCCGGGAATGATGCTGGCCGCGACCAGGAAGAAGGCTGCCGAGGAGAAGTCTGCCGGCACCGAAATGTCGGTGGCCTTCAAGCGCTGCCCGCCGCGCAGGCGCGCGAAGCCCGGTGAGAACTCGATGTCCACGCCGAATGCCTTCAGCATGCGCTCGGTGTAGTCGCGGGTCGGATGCGGTTCGCGCACGAGCGTCTCGCCTCCGGCATACAGACCCGCCAGCAGCACCGCCGACTTCACCTGCGCGCTGGCGACTTCCAGGGTGTAGTCGATACCGGTCAGCGGCTGGCCACCATGGATGCGAAGCGGTGGCAGGCCACCTTCTTCGGTATCGATGCGAGCGCCCATCTTCGCCAGCGGCCCGGTGACGCGGCGCATCGGGCGCCTGGACAGCGACTCGTCGCCGACCAGCACGCTGTCGAACGGCTGCGCGGCCAGCAGGCCGGCAAGCAGGCGCATGCCGGTGCCGGCATTGCCGCAGTCAAGCTCGCCGTCGGCCGCTTTCAAGCCGTCCACGCCGACGCCATGCACGATGCGGCGCGACGGCGACGGGGTTTCGATGCGAACGCCCAGCCGCGAAAAGATCGCGGCAGTGGCGCGCGTGTCCTCGCCTTCGAGGAAGCCGTCGATGGTCGACACTCCATCGGCCAGTGCGGCGAACATCACCGCCCGATGCGAAACCGACTTGTCGCCGGGTATGTCGAGGGTGCCGCGCAGCGGTTGGCCGGCGGAGGCGATCCAGTCGTGTGTCATGGGAATTCGCTGCGTGTTACGGGGATAGAAGGAAACGGAAGTCTGGACGGTTGACAGGAGGTTGCCGTCATCCCGGCGTAAGCCGGGATCCATCTTGATCTTGCTGATCCGGCGAAAGGCAACGTCAACATGGGTCCCGGCTTTCGCCGGGATGACGAACGAAGCGATACCAAGACCGGACGGGGTTCGTGAGGGCTTTCAAGGCACCGCGACCGGGTACGACCCCAGCACCTTGATCTGCGCCGAATGCTGCTTCAGCTCGGCCAGTGCCTGCTTCATCGACTCGTCGTCGATGTGACCGGCGAGGTCGATGAAGAAGCCGTACTCCCACTTGGCGTGGTGCGACGGGCGCGACTCGATGCGGTTCATGCTGATGCCGTGGCGCGCGAACGGGCTGAGCACGTCGAACAGGGCGCCCGGCTTGTCGTGGATGAAGACCAGCACCGAGGTCCGGTCGTGGCCCGACGGCGGGAAGATGCTGCGGCCGATCACCAGGAAGCGCGTGGTGTTGTCCTTGTCGTCCTGGATGGGGCTCATGACGACCTTCTTCAGGCCGTACACGTGAGCGGCGCTCTCACCCCCGATGGCGGCCGCGTCGTCGTTGCCGCGTGCACGGCGCGCGCCCTCGGCGTTGCTCGACACCGGCGCCTTCTCCACCTTCGGCAGGTTGGCGCGCAGCCAGCCGGCGGTCTGCGCGAAAGACTGCGGGTGCGCGTAGATGCGTTCGATGTCGTCGATGCGGCCGGTACGCGACATCAGGAACTGGTGCACGCGCAACTCGACTTCGCCGCAGATCTTCAGGTCGGAGGTGAGGAACATGTCCAGGGTGATCTGGATGGTGCCCTGCCCCGAATTCTCCACCGGCACCACGCCGAAATCGGCGTTGCCGCTGGCCACTTCCTGGAAGACTTCTTCGATGCTCGCCAGCGGCAGCCCGTGCGCCGAGCGGCCGAAGTGCTTCAGCACGGCCTGCTGGCTGAAGGTGCCTTCCGGCCCCAGGTAGCCAATCTTCAGCGGTTCCTGCTGAGCCAGGCAGGCGGACATGATCTCGCGGAAGACGTGCACCAGTACTTCGTCGGACAGCGGCCCTTCGTTGCGGTCCACCACCATGCGCAGCACCTGCGCCTCGCGTTCCGGACGGTAGTAGTCCACGGCGGCCGCCAGCTTGCCCTTGGCCTTGCCGACCTGATGGGCGAAGACGGCACGTTCCGCGATCAGCGACTGGATCTGGCGATCGATGCCGTCGATCTTGGCGCGCACGTCGGAGAGCGCCGGGGCGGGCGTGGCTTCGGCCTTCTTGCCGGGTGCCGGCTTCTTGCTGGGTTTGCTGGGCTTGGAGGCCATGTTTCAAGTTTCCTGGGGATGCTTTCTGTAGAAGCGACGTAACGCGACCGGAAGGTTGACGGTCGCGACTTACGTCGCTCCTACAACAACGACTCGACTCATCCGTTGCGTTGCTGGAAATCGCGCATGAACTGCACCAGCGCCTGCGCACCTTCCACCGGCAGCGCGTTGTACAGCGAGGCGCGGATGCCACCGACCGCCTTGTGCCCCTTCAGCGCCAGCAGGCCGGCCGCCTTGGATTCGGCCACGAAGCGGGAGGTCAGCGTCTCGTCGGGCAGGAAGAACGGGATGTTCATCCGCGAGCGCACGGCCGGCGCCACGTCATTGCGGTAGAAGCCGCCCGACGCATCGATGGCGCCATAGACCAGCGACGACTTCATGGCGTTGCGGCGCGCGAACTCGGCCACGCCGCCTTGGGCCAGCATCCACTTGAACACCAGCCCGGCCAGGTACCAGTTCCAGGTCGGCGGCGTGTTGAGCATGGAGTCGCGCGCGGCGTGCGAGCGGTAATCGAAGATGTCGGCGCGCGGCTGGCCGCTCCGTTCGAACAGGTCCTTGCGGATGATGACCACCGCCACGCCAACCGGGCCGAGGTTCTTCTGCGCACCGGCATAGATCACGCCGTACTTCGACACATCCAGCGGCTCGGAGGCGATCGACGAACTGAAGTCGGCGAACAACGGCACATCGCCCACATCCGGAGTATCTCGAAACTCGACGCCGTGGATGGTCTCGTTCGCGGTGATGTGCACGTAGGCCGCACCCGGCGTGAGCTGCCAGGTGTCGCGCGCCGGGATGTCGTGGAAGCCGCCGGCCTCGCCATCGGCCGCGATGTTGACGGTGCAGTACGGCCTGGCCTGCTTGATGGCGGTCTTGCCCCAGTGCCCGGTCACCACGTAATCCACCACTTGGCCTGGGGCAGCGAAGTTCAGCGCCAGCAGGGCTTGGTGGGTCGTGGCGCCACCGGACAGGAACAGCACCGCATAGTCGTCCGGGATGCCGACCAGTGCGCGCAGGTCCGCCTCGGCTTCGGCCGCCACCGCGATGAAATCCTGGCTGCGGTGGCTGATCTCCACGATGGACGCGCCGATGCCGTTCCAGTCGAGCATCTCGGCCTGGGCCTGCCGCAGCACGGACTCGGGCAACGTGGCGGGGCCGGCACTGAAGTTGAACGCGCGCGTCATGGGGCACCTGAACAGGAGGACCCGTAGTATGCCGCAGCGCATCAGTTGCAGGGGCAACGAAGCGGACGCGCGGGCATGAATCGCGTACGCCGTGCATCCCGCGATCACCCGGGTGCGTATACGCTGCTGTTCGATCGCTTGCGCGGGAATTTTCGGACGCGAAGGTCGTCCAACCGCTACCCCCTGCCGGAGATGTCCATGTCATTGCGCGACGCCCTGAGGATTCCCGCCTCCGAAGTCACCGACGAATCGGTCTATCGGGATCGCCGTCGCCTGCTCCAGGCCTTCGCCGCCGCGCCGGCCCTTGCCCTGGCAGGATGCGCGGAAGCCGAGCCCCCCGCACCGCCCAGACCCGTGGTGACGCCGGAACAGGCCCGCTCGGGATTCCGTACCACGGAGACCCTGACGCGTTACGAAGACGTGGCCAGCTACAACAATTTCTACGAGTTCGGCACCGGCAAAGCCGACCCGTCCACCGCACGCAAAACGCTGAAGACCTCGCCCTGGTCGGTGGTGGTGGGCGGAGAATGCGCGAAGCCGGGCAAGCTGTCGCTGGAGGACCTGGTGAAAGGCCTGGCACCGCAGGAGCGCATCTACCGGCTGCGTTGTGTGGAAGGCTGGTCCATGGTGATCCCGTGGCTGGGCGTGCCGCTGGCCGACGTACTGAAGAAGTTCCAGCCGACGTCGAAGGCCAAGTACGTCGCCTTCACCACCCTGGCCGACCCGGTGCAGATGCCCGGCGTACGCTATTCCTCCATCAACTGGCCCTACCGCGAAGGCCTGCGCATCGACGAAGCCATGCACCCGCTCACCCTGCTGGCCACCGGCCTGTACGGTAAGCCGTTGCCGCAGCAGAACGGCGCCCCGCTGCGGTTGGTGGTGCCGTGGAAGTACGGCTTCAAGAGCATCAAGTCGATCGTGGAGATCAAATTCGTCGAACGCATGCCGGAAACCGCGTGGCACGACCTGCAACCGTCGGAGTACGGGTTCTTCTCCAACGTCAACCCGAGCGTCGACCACCCGCGCTGGAGCCAGAAGACCGAGCGCCGCATCGCCGGCACGCAGAGCAGGCTGTTCGTCGACCGCATCCCCACACGCGTTTTCAACGGCTATGGCGACCAGGTCGCCTCGATGTACGCGGGCATGGACCTGAAGAAATGGTACTGAGTCGACGCGATGCGTAAGGCGTCCGCAGGCCTGGTCGCGGCCAAGACCCTGGTCCATGCGCTGGCACTGACACCCCTGGCGATCCTCGGGTGGCAGTTCTTCGATGTCTGGCAGCGCGGCAGCGATGCGCTGGGCGCGGACCCGGTCGCGGAGATCGAACATCGAACCGGGCTGTGGGCGCTGCGCCTGCTCATGGTGGCGCTTGCCGTCACGCCGCTGCGCCAGCTGACGGGGCAGCCGGTGTTGCTGCGCTTCCGGCGCATGCTGGGCCTCTACGCCTTCTTCTACGCCACGCTGCACCTGGCGGTGTACCTGGGGCTGGACCTGCGCGGTTACTGGACGCAGATCTTCGAGGAGATCGTCAAGCGGCCGTACATCACGGTCGGCTTCACCGCCTGGCTGCTGCTGGTGCCACTCGCCATCACATCGACGCAAGGGTGGATGCGCCGACTCGGCCGACGCTGGGGTCAGCTGCACAAGCTCGTCTATGCCATCGGCGTGCTGGCCGTGCTGCACTTCTGGTGGCTGGTGAAATCCGACATCCGTGAGCCGTTGCTGTACGCGGTGATCCTCGCCGCGCTGCTGGGCTGGCGCGCGTGGAAGCGCTTCAGCCCGCGCCGAACAGCAGCAGGGCGCTGAGCGCGCCCGCCATCAGCAGCGCCGCCAGCAGCAACCAGGGCCAGCGAAGCGCCGAGGCGCCGGATGGGCTGCGTGCGTCGCCCATCGAAGCATCCACGCCGTCATCCTCCAGCGCGGCGGGTTCTTCAACCCTGGCCGTCGGTGCCCACGGCACTTCCAGCACGAAGCGGTGCTGGGCATCGAAGACGATCTGGTCGCCAGCAGAAAGCAGCGCATCCCGCACCGCGATGCCATTGACGCGCGTGCCTTCGGACGATCCCAGGTCGCGCAGCAGCACCCGCTCACCGCGCAGTTCGAGCCGCGCATGCCGTTCGGCGAAGCCGGGGTCGTCGATGCGGATATGCGCGTCGCGTGCACGGCCCACGAGGCGTGGCTGTTCCAGCGAGACGCTCCTGCCGTGGTACTTGCCGCCCAAGCCGCGCAGCACGACGCGCGCATCGCCCTGGCCGGCATCGCTGTCGTGCAGTTCCGAGGCAGGCGCGTATCCGGACTGCAGCAACAGCTCGACGCCTTCCACGTAGACCGCATCGCCGGGCCGGAGCACCGCCATGCGCTTCACCGGCCGGCCATTGATGTGCACGCCGCGCATGCCGTTGGCCACCTGCAGCCACAGCCCTCGCCGATCGACGCAGATCTGGGCCAGCAGCGCGCCCTGCGGCGCATCCCCTACGCCGATCGTGCCCGCAGCTTCGCGCACGATGCGGTGCACACCGGTGGTGAGCGGCCGATCAGGCGCGGAGCGGTTGCCGAAATGAAGTCTGAGGTTCTGCACGCGACGGGAGCCTAGCAGGTTGGCACGCGGGCGGCAGCCCCGGCTTGGCATCTTCATGCCACGCCGCGCAGAATGACGGTTCTTCAGAGGAGCCCGCGCATGGCCAGTATCGATATCCAGCACCCGCATTCCAAAACGCCCGCGCAGGCGCGCAAGGCCGTCGAAGGCGTCGCGAAGAAGCTCGCCGAGCGTTTCGACATGGACTACGGCTGGGACGGCGATACGCTCAACTTCAGCCGCTCCGGCGTGGAGGGCAAGATCGCGCTGCTCGCCGACAAACTGCGCGTCACCGCCAACCTGGGCTTCCTGCTGTCAGCGATGAAGGGGCCCATCGAGACCGAGATCCGACGGGTGCTGAGCGAGAAGTTCGACTAGTCGCGGAACGGGTCCGGATCGCCGGCGAACAGCCGGCGCGATACCGCCCGCTCCGCCCGTTCGATATCGCGCACGAACGCCTTGCCATCCCCCAGCGCCGCGAACGCCGCGAAGCCGCGTTCGAGGAACCCCTGCAACTCGCCCAGTCCGGTCGCCTTGGCCGGGCCCCGCGACAGCTTGAGCAGCGTGGACACGCCGGGGGTCTTCACCGCGCCGGCCAGACCCACGCCCACTTCCGCGATCAGATCGATCTGATGGCCGCGCAGGCGCGGCAAGCCCACCTCGCGATAAGCCAGGCCATAGAGCTCGGCATCCAGCTTGCGGCGACTGGGCGCCAGACGGTGCAGCGCCTCGGCCATGCGCATGTCCAGCGCGTGCGTCAGCACGCCCAGTTCGATGCCATAGGCCACCGTCTCCAGCACCGCGCCGGGCAGCAGGCGCTGCATCATCGGCATCACTTTCGCGACATTGGCATCGCGCCCGCTGAAATCGTGGTCGCCGTACACATCGGTCAGGAAGAACATCGCCGCTGCACGCCGCGCGGGATCGTTCAGGAAGTGCGCGAAGCTGTCCTCCAGGCGCATCGCCTGCCAGCGTCGCACCTCCGGCAGCCATCGCAGCCGGTTGCGCGGCTGCTGCACCGGGTCATGCGCGGCCTGGTGCCAAGCCAGGCGCCTGCCCACACGTTCGATCAGCGGATTTCCTCGGGCCATGGACCCCATGATCCCGAGCCGGCGCGACCACCGCAACCCGGCGACCGGTCGGCTACACTCGGGCGGCAAGGTCACCACGGGTAGTACATGCTTTCGATCCACAGCGCGCGGCAGCGGGGCCACAACGGCAAGATCGGGCTGGCCATCGCCGGCGGCGGTCCCATCGGCGGCATGTACGAACTCGGCGCGCTGCGCGCCCTGGACGAAGCGCTGGACGGCCTGGACCTGACCCGAATGGACTGCTACGTGGGCGTCAGTTCGGGGGCCTTCCTCGCAGCCGGGCTCGCCAACCGCATGGGTACGGCGGAGATGTGCCGCATCTTCATCACCGGCACCAGCGACGACGCCGAATTCCGCCCCGAGACTTTCCTGCGCCCCAATGTCGGCGAGTACCTGCGGCGCGCCGCCAGCCTGCCGGGCCTGTATGCCGACTGGCTGCAGCGGCTGGTACGCAATCCGCGTCGCGCGACGCGCTGGTCGGACCTGTTCCTGCGCTTTGGCGGGCTGGTGCCGACCGGCATCTTCGACAACGAGGAAGTGGAGCGCTTCCTGCGCGACATCTTCAGCCGCCGTGGCCGCAGCAACGATTTCCGTACCCTGGACGCGGACCTGTTCGTGGTGGCGGTTGATCTGGACAGCGGCGAGGCCGTGCGGTTCGGTGAAAAGGGCTGGGACGACATCCCGATCTCACGCGCCGTGCAGGCCAGCTCCGCCCTGCCCGGCCTGTATCCGCCGGTAGAGATCGGCGGCAGGCATTTCCTCGATGGTGCGCTGCGCCGCACGATGCACGCCAGCACCGTGCTGGACCGTGGCATCGACCTGATGATCGGCATCAATCCGCTGGTCCCGTTCGACGCCAACCAGGCCGCGCCGCAGGCGGACCAGGCCGAACAGGTCGGATTGGCCAGCGGCGGGCTGCCCGCCGTGCTGTCGCAGACACTGCGCACCCTGCTGCAGTCGCGCATGCAGATCGGCATGGAGAAGTACCCGCATCGCTACCCGGACATCGACCAGCTGGTGTTCGAACCGAATTCTGACGACAGCGAGCTGTTCTTCACCAATCTTTTCAGCTTCTCCTCGCGCCACCGCGTGTGCCAGCTGGCCTACCGCAACACGCTGGCCGACCTTCGCAAGCGCGCCGCCGTGCTCAAGCCGATGCTGGCCGCCCACGGCATCCGCTACAACGAGGACATCGTCAACAGCCGCCACCGTTCGATCCTCGACGGCCTGGACGTGACCCCGCGCATGACCGAGACCACGGCCCGCCTGCGCCGTGCGTTGGACGATGTGGACCAGTTGGTGTCGCGCCGCCGGGCGACGCTGGGTTCCTGAGCCGATCACGGACGCATCACCGGCTGGTGTGAAAACTCTAGACGCGCCGTCGATTCTGGCGCGCACTCCCTTCTCCAACGACACGACGGAACGCCATGGCCACGCTGAAGAAATCCGCACGCAAGAAGACCGCTTCCGCTTCCAAGAATGAAGACCTGCAGGCGCAGGCCGAACAGATGTCCAAGCGCCTGGGCGAATCCGCGCAGCAGGTGTGGTTGGCAGGTGTCGGCGCGTTCGGTCGTGCACAGGCCGAGGGCACCAAGCTGTTCGAAACGCTGGTGAAGGAAGGGCTGTCCCTGGAACACGTCACGCGCAAAGCGGCCGGCGGCAAGGCGCAGGCCATGCGCGATGCGGTGGAAACCACGGTGGGCCAGGCACGTGAGCGCGCATCCGACACGTGGGATCGCCTGGAGAAGGTGTTCGAGGAACGCGTGCACCGCGCACTGCGTCGCCTCGAAGTCCCCAGTCGCGAAGACCTGTCCGCGCTGATCGACCGCGTGGACGCACTGAATGCCGAGCTGCGCAAGCTGGGTGGCGCACCCGCCGTGAAGTCGACGCGCGCCGCACGCCCGCGCAAGGCCACGACCGCCAAAAAACCGGCGCCAGCCGCGAAGAAAACGCCCGCCAAACGTGCATCGCGCAGGAAGGCTGCACCATAAGGTCGCACAGGGTTTTTCGTGCGCTTTTCTGAACAAAAATTTGTTGCGCGGCAACATCGAATGGCGTAACAATCATTCCGCCCGCCAGTCCATCGAAGTTCGTTTGCTCCCCTCCCCTTACGGCTTCGGACTGGCGGGCTTTTCTTTGCCCGCCTTCCGGAATGCCGGCAGGCAATCGAAAGACATGCGCAGGGCCGGCCCGGTAGAATCGCGGTCCTAATAACAACAACGCACTGCGACGCATGTCCATCTGGCTCCTCGGCTTGGCCGTCACCCTCGTGAGCGGCATTGCGGCCACCGCCTATCTCTGGCTGGTGCGCCGTCCCCGCGACGAAATGTCCTACGGCCTGCACGCGCTGTCCGGGCTGCGCTGGCGCGAATTCTCCAAACTCGTGCTGGCGGCGATGGCCGGTCGCGGACTGGTGGAAGCCTCGCCAGAGCCTCAGGAATCCCGCGAACCCCAGTCGACCTTCCTGCTCGAGCGCGGTGACGAGCGCTGGCTGTTGTCGTGCAAGCATGGCTCGGCCTACCGGATCGCGGCCGCACCCGTGCAGGAACTCGCGGCCAGCATCCGCCTGGGTGCCGCGCAAGGCGGCATCCTCGCCACCGAAGGCAAGGTGGAGAAGGAAGGTCGCGACGCGGCGCAGGGCACCAATATCGAACTGCTCGATGGACCCCGGTTGTGGCCGCAGGTACGCCACCTGATCGAACCCGCGCTGCGCGAGCAGATCGCCCAGTACGCCAGTGGCCGCGCCAAACGCCACACGGGCATTTCATGGCTGGGGGCAGTCGCCTTGGGCGCACTGGCGATGGTGACCTGGTCCAGCGGACATCCCGCCTCGACGGACAATGCACCGCCCGCGTCGGCCCCCGCACCTGCGGTCCGCCCCAGCGCAACACCGGCCGCAACCGCACCGCAGGCGGCGTTCCGCGAACCGACGGAAGCGGAACTGGAAGCGCAGATGCGCGACGTGCTCAAGGCCCTGTCGAAGACTCCGGGCATCACGCGCGGCGTCTGGCAGACCAAGCTGACGTTGAGCATCGATCGCGTCGCAAGCGAAAAAGACATCTGGCCATGGATCTGCCTGGAACTCGAGCGCTATCCGGCCCTTCGCGCGACCCGCGTGCAGCTCAACCCGCCGCCGGGCAGCAGCGAACCGGTACGCTGGCGCCAGTGCAAGACGATGTGACCGTCAGCGCACCGCGACACTCCGTCGCTGTGCGCGTCACCTCGGTTCCGGGATGATGCCTACACCGCTCCATCCCCTCGCCCGATGACCGACGTTTCCGAACCCACGCCCTACGACCGCATTGGCGGCGAGGCCGGCCTGCGGCGGATGACGCAGCGCATGTATGCCTTGATGGACACGTTGCCGGAAGCCGCTGCCGTGCGGGCGCAGCACCCGGCATCGCTGGAAGGCAGCGAACAGAAACTGTTCGAGTTCCTGAGCGGCTGGCTCGGCGGCCCACCGCTGTTCACCCGGAAACACGGCGCGCCGATGCTGCGCGCGCGTCATCTGCCCTTCCGGATCGGCATGGAGGAAGCCAGCGGCTGGCTGGCCTGCTTTCATGGGGCGATGGTGGAAACGGTCGAAGACGCGGAACTGCGTGAGTTCCTGTGGTCGCGGATCGAGCCGCTGGCGCTGCACATGCGGAACATGCAGGCGGTGCCGCTACGGTGGGCAGATCCCCAGGACGCGTAGAGCGGAGCTTGCTCCGCTGCTCTCACTGTCCGGCGACACTGGATCGACGGTAAGCCGAGCAAGCTCGGCTCTACTGGATGCCCCTACCAGTGCACGCCGCGCATCAACGACGCAAACGCGATCTGCTCCTGGCTGGGCGCCGCTTCCTTCAGCGCCTTGCGGTCGCCCTTGGCGGCGGCGGAATCCGGGAACAGTTCGAACGCCGTGTTCATCACCACCTCGTAGGCCTTCGGCGCCACCGCATTGACCAGCGCGGCGAAGATGCCGAGGCGGGTCGCGATGCGGCTGGGCTTCTCGATGATGGCCTTGACCAGCAGGTCGGCCGCTTCGTCCGGCGACAGGGTCGGCACGCTGTCGTACATCTTGGTCGGTGCGATCATCGGCGTCTTCACCAGCGGCATGTTGATCGTGGTGAAGCTGATGCCCTTGCCCGACAGTTCACCCTGCGCACAGCGACTGAATGCGTCCAGTGCTGCCTTCGACGCGACATACGCCGAGAACCGCGGTGAGTTCGCCAGCACACCGATCGAACTGATGTTGATGATGTGTCCCTTCCGCCGCTCGGTCATCTTCGGCAGGAAGCCCATGATCAGGCGGATGCTGCCGAAGTAGTTCAGCTGCATCGTGCGCTCGAAATCGTGGAAGCGGTCGTAACTGGCCTCGATCGAGCGCCGGATCGAGCGGCCTGCGTTGTTGATCAGGATGTCGACATGGCCGTGCTCGTCCAGCACGGTCTTCACCAGCCGGTCGCAGTCGGCCATGTCGGCCAGGTCGGCGGTATAGGCGAACACCTTGCCGCCCGCCTTCTTCATGTCGTCGCGCGCCTTGAACAGCTCTTCCTCGCCCCGCGCCACGATGATCGTCGTCGCACCGGCTTCGGCGACACGCTGCGCGGTGGACAAGCCGATGCCGGATGAGCCGCCGGTGATGACCACGACCTTGTTGCGCACCTTGCCCTTCAGCGAGCGATCGATGAACAGATCGGGGTCGAGGTGGCGCTCCCAGTAGTCCCAGAGGCGCCACGCATAGTCGTCCAGGCGCGGCACCGCGATGCCGCTTCCCTTCAGTGCGCGCTCGGTCTCGCGGCTGTCGAAGCGCGTGGGATAGGTGATGAACTTCAGCACTTCCTTCGGAATCTTGAAGTCGCGCAGCAGCATGCCGATGAAGCGCCGCACCGGCGGCAGGTTGCCGACCGCAGTACGGATGCCCCCGGGCACGAACGCGAACATGCGCGCATCCAGGCGCATGGTCATCTCCGGCGCATGGCCGGCGCGGGCGAAGGTGTTCAGCACTTCACCGACGCGCATCGGCTCCGGATCGGTCAAGTGGAAGGTATGCCCGTCCAGCTTCGGCTTGTGCGCGATGTGGTCCATCGCATCGGCCACGAAATCCACCGGGACGATGTTGATCCTGCCCCCTTCGATGCCGAGCACCGGCATCCACGGCGGCAGCAACTCGCGCAGCTTCTTGATCAGGGTGAAGAAATAATACGGACCGTCGATCTTGTCGATCTCGCCGGTCTTCGAGTGCCCCACGACCATGCCGGGACGGTAGATGCGCCACTTGATGCGGGTTTCCTTGCGCACCAGGCCTTCGGAATCGTGCTTGGTGCGCAGGTAGGGATCGTCCAGGCCTTCGGCCTCGTCGAACATGTCCTCGCGGAAGATGCCCGGATACAGACCGGCGGCGGCGATGGAGCTCGTGTGGTGGAAGCAGCCGGCTTTCAACGCAGCCGCCAGGTCGAGCGCATGCTGGGTGCCGTCGATGTTCGCGGCCTGCTGCGCTTCGCGGCTCGCGGTCAGGTCATAGACGGCAGCCAGGTGGAAGAAGTGCTTCACCTTGCCGCTCAGGGCGCGCAGTTGAGCCGGCGTCAACCCGCACCTGGGCTTGGTCATGTCGCCATGCACCACGGACACGCGTTTCATGTCCCAGCCCGCCTTCTTGGCGATGGCATCGAACTTCTTCTGCGAGTCCTTGCGGACGAGCACATGCACCGTCCCGCTGCGCTTGAGGAGGTTGCCGACCAGGTAGCGGCCAATGAATCCCGTGGCGCCCGTGACGAAATAGCTCATGACGACCCAATCCTCGAGTTGTGTGGGCCAGCCCCTCCGACCGCCCTGCGGGCTAACTTGCCAGAGCGACCCGGATTCGACAATCCCGTCACGGATTGACCGCCCCCATCGCCCGTGGTCAGATGGCCTCGATCACTGGGAGGGATCATCCATGGCAGATCTGAAGAGTTCATTCGAGCAGGCATCCAAGGACATCCAGACGCTCTCCGAGCGCCCGGACAACGACACCCTGCTGCGGCTTTACGGCCTGTACAAACAGGGCGCCGAGGGCGACGTGAAGGGCGACAAGCCGGGCTTCTTCGACTTCGTCGGCACTGCCAAGTACGAGGCATGGGCCAAGTTGAAGGGCACCGCGCAGGAAGACGCGCAGAAGAAGTACGTGGACCTGGTGAAGAAGCTCATCGCGTAGTGGCACGCGACACGCGCCAGCGCATCCTCGACGCCGCCCTGGCGATGTTCAACACACAGGGCGAACCTCATGTCACGACGAATCACATCGCCGACGAGCTGGAGATCAGCCCGGGCAACCTGTACTACCACTTCCGCAACAAGGACGACATCATCGAGCAGCTCTTCGCGCGGTACGAAGAGCGCATGGACGCGGCACTGACGCCGCCCACCGAACGCCTGCCGGGCCTGGAAGACATCTGGCTGCAGTTGCACCTGGTGTTCGAGTGCATCTGGGACTACCGGTTCCTCTACCGTGACCTGGTCGAGATCCTCAGCCGCAATCGTCGACTGCGCCTGCGCTTCGCCCGCATCCTCAAGCGCGCCGACGACAGCGCACACGCGGTGATGCGCGGGATGGGACACGCGGGGGTGATGCGCGCGTCAGCGGCGGAACTCGCCGCCACTGCCACCAATGTGCTGGTGATCTCCACGTTCTGGCTGAACTACGCGTCCACGCGCGGCGAAAAGGACGAGCAAGTCGCCATCCGCCAGGGCATCGTGCAGGTGATGATGCTGGTGGCCCCGTTCCTGCGTGATGCGGAACGCGTGCACCTGAATACGCTGACGCAGGCGTACACCGTCTGACGCCGCCCCATCGTTGCCTGTGCCCTGCGGCGTAGCGTCGAGCTTGCTCGACGCCGGACGGCATCGGTGTCTCGGGAAACGGACAGCAGCGGAGCAAGCTCCGCTCTACGCGGACCGGTGGATGCCCAGTAGGCCGAGCTCAGGCGGCCAGCGCATCGCCCAGCCGTGCCGACGCCGCGCGCAACTCCGGCAGCAGGCCGCGATCATCGACGATCTCGAAGTCCGGGCCGATCAACGCCATCAGCGCGAGCAGCGCATCGACGGATTCGGCACCCAGTTCGAGCATGCAATGGTGTGCATCGCCGGCCTCGAGGATCCCGCACCACGTCGGTACGCGCGCCGCCTGCTCTTCGATGGAGCGTGGCAACCGCAACCGGATCTGGTAACGCGTGAACGGCTGCGTGATCGACTTGGCGACATAGTCCGCCACATCACCGGGAAACTCGCGCGGCGGAAA
This sequence comes from uncultured Pseudoxanthomonas sp., assembly GCA_946886405.1. The sequence continues at coordinate 20,462 of CAMPIO010000023.1, read as the reverse complement.
CTGCGTGCCGGTGTCGTGCAGCGACTGCACGCGGTCGACGCGGAACGTCCGCCAGTCCTCACGTTTCAGGTCCCACGCCACCAGGTACCAGCGGCTGCCGGTGTGCACCAGGCGCAAGGGCTCGATCAGGCGCTCGGTGGCGCGCTGGCTGCGGTCCCGGTAGTGCATGCGCAGGCGGAAGCCGTCGCGGCAGGCGCCGGCGATACGCAGCAGCAGGTCCACGTCGGACGTCGGCACGCCACCAGCGAGCGACAGGGTGACCGAGTACAGCGCACTGGCGCGCTTGCGCAGGCGTGCGGGCAGCCACTGGTCGAGCTTGGACAGAAGGCGCAACGCCGTGTCTTCCATCCGACCGACGCTGGCCGCGGCCGTGCGCAGCGCCACGGCAACCGCGACGGCTTCGTCGTCCTCCAGCAACACGGGCGGCATGGCCGACCCGGAGCCCAGCCGGTAGCCGCCCCCCAGCCCGGGAGAGGCGTCGATGGGATAGCCCAGCTCCCGCAGGCGCTCGACATCGCGTCGCAGGGTGCGGCGGTCGATCTCGAGCCGCTGGCTGAGCTCGCCGCCGGTCCAGTGGCGACGGGACTGCATCAACGACAGCAGGCGGAGAAGGCGGTTGGAGGTGCTGAGCATGGACGCAGTATGCACACCCATTGAGGACTGATTCTGTCCTCGATAGCCACGATACTGGCGCCTGTTATCCAGCGGGGAGCATGTCCTGATGACCGTCCAGACGTATACCGGCAGCTGCCATTGCGGCGCCGTCCGTTATGAAGCCGACCTCGACCTGTCTGCGGGCAGCGGGCGCTGCAACTGCTCGGTCTGCACCAAGACGCGCTACTGGGGGGGCCATCGTGAAGCCGGATGCCTTCCGCCTGCAGCAGGGCGAAGACGCACTGACGCGCTATCCGTTCGGTACCGGGCTGGTGGAACACCTGTTCTGCAGGCACTGCGGCGTGAAATCGTTCGGACGCGGCGAACTGGAGGTGCTGGGTGGTCGCTACTACTCGGTGAACCTGGCCTGCCTGGAGGGCGTGGAACCCGCTCTGCTGGCGGAGATCCCGATCCGCTACGCCAACGGACGCGACAACGACTGGTTCTCCGAACCCGCCGTCACGCGCCACCTCTGATCGCCCGCACAGCAGAACGCCCCGGCATGCCGGGGCGTTCTCTTTGCCGTCAGCTGGCGCCAGCGATCAGGCGCGGCTGCGACGGGCCGGACGCTTCGCTGCGGTCTTGCGGGGGGCGGCAGCCCGCGGGCGCTTGGCGGCGGGCTTCTTGCGGGCGCGCGTTGCCGGCTTGCGGGCGGCCTGCTTCAGGCCCAGCTTGACCAGTACGGGTTCCAGGCGCGCTTCGACATCGGCGCTGAAGCGCTCCACACGGGCCTCGCCCTGCTCACGGGCATCCGCGAGGCGTTCCCGCACATCGCGCCGGGCCTGTTCTGCGAGGGATTCCGCCTGCTGGCGTGCCGCCTGCAGCCTGCCGGTGGCGTCGGCCACGGTGCTGATGGCTTCACGACGGGCAACAGCGATCAGGCCGAGTCCTGCAAGCCAGACATGGCGCAGGGTGGGTTCGGGTGTCTTGCGGGTGTTCTTCTTGGTGGCCATGGGGCGATCCACATGCCGACCGCGATGGCCGGCTTCCATGACGGGATGCTGTCCGGCCTGCGTCGAGCAATCACACTATTGGCCGCTGACGCGATGGATTGCGTAGGGGTTGCCTGCGGACCGCGTTCGCGGCGATGCTCGCCGCATCCTGGGAGGGACGATCGATGGCAGCGAAATCATCCAAGTGGGCTCCGTTTCCGCACGACGCCAAGGCGTACGCCTACGCGGGCGACGCGCTCAAGAAAGCCTGGCCTGCGCTTCATGCCGGCGACCAGGAGCCCTACCCCGACGAGAAACGCGCCAAGACGCTGATCGCCGCCGCCGGCAAAGCCGCGAAGGGCATCGAGCCTTCCGATCTTGCGGAGCGCCTGCAGGAGGCGTGGCGCGCGTTCCATCGGGGCGACTTCCAGGCAGCCTACGACGCCGGTGAAGCACTTGGCCCCCTCGGCGCATCGGTCGCGGTGAAGGCCATGGGCATCCATGCCAGCTACCTGGTGGACGACGACGCCGAGCAGCTGAAGCGCTTCGAACAGGCCGCCAAGCTGGCCGAAGCTGCCATCAAGACACTGCCGGACGAGGCGAACAGCCATTACCGGCATGCCTTCGCGCTGGGCCGCTACAGCCAGGGCCTGAGCATCGCCAAGGCGCTCAAGCAGGGCATTGCCGGCAAGGTCCGCGCGGCGCTCGACGCCACGCTGGAGCGGGAACCCAAGCATGCCGAAGCGCACACCGCGCTGGCGCTCTACCACGCCGAGATCATCGACAAGATCGGCGCCATGATCGGCGGGCTGACCTATGGCGCCAAGGCGAGCGAAGCGGAAACGCACATCAAGACCGCCCTGAAGCTGACACCCGATTCACCCATCGCCCACGTCGAATACGCCAACGTGCTGCTGCTCCTGCATGGCGACAAGAAGGAAGATGCGGCGGCGGCGGCGTTCGAGAAGGCGGGCAAGCTGAAGCCGCGCGATGCCATGGAAGCACTGGATGCCGCCCACGCGAATGCGCAGATCGAGTAAGGCCCTGCCCCTCGTGCTGGCGGCCCTGTCGCTGGCCGGTGCGCACAGCCCGGTATCCGCACAAGCGGCCGCTGCTCCGCCGCCGGCCCCGACAGCGGGCCCCACGGACACGTTGCTGGACGCGCTCGCCTGCCGTACCGCGATTGCCGATCTGCGGGGGTTGTTGCAACGCCTCCGCCGCGAACGGCCGACGGAGTTCGTGCAGACGGAACGCCAGTACAGCGCGCCGATGATGGATCTCTATCACCTGGAAGATCCGGTACAGGCCTGGGGTCATCGGAGCAATGCGGTGGTCATCACGGACACTCGCGTGCTGTTGCTGGTGGACAGTCCGATCGAGCAGGCCACTGCCCAGCTCGAACGCGCGCTGGAAGAGAGCAAGGATGCGCCCCTGGCCGCAGCGCTGGACGACGCGCATGCGCTGGTGGTGTATCCCGGAGAACACCCGGGATTGCAGGGACGCACGCTGGTGGGTTGCGAGTACCGCACGCCCGACCTCTCGCTGCTCGCCGATCCCGACGACGCCTGGCGTACGGCCACGCCCTGATCGTCCACGTGCGCATCGCGCGCACGCCCTTCGTGCCCCCTACGACCGCGCCTCGCATGCGCGATGGCGCGCGCCTGCGCGATTCCCGCGCGCCGCGCCGTCCTGACGGGCGGGCTTAACGGCAGCCCGCGCGCCTTCTTTAGGGCCTTCGTCACGGTTCCCGACGTTTGTGGAGACGCCCGCAGCACACGGGTTTTCGCGACCTACCACATTTTTTCGAACACCCCCTAAAGGTTTTTTTGGCAGCGCCGTTATTCATTTCGCAACACGAAGACGACTAGCCCAACAAAACAAACCGGCAGCGTCTTTTCCCTTCAACGCCGTGAATCCAAATAAGAGGAGACGAACATGGCACAGGTAATCAACACGAACACGATGTCGCTCAACGCTCAGCGCAATCTGAGCACCAGCGGCGCCTCTCTGGCCACCACCATCCAGCGCCTGTCCTCGGGCCTGCGCATCAACAGTGCGAAGGACGACGCCGCCGGTCTGGCCATCTCCGAACGCTTCAGCACGCAGATCCGCGGCCTCGACGTCGCCGTGCGCAATGCCAACGACGGCATCTCGCTGGCCCAGGTCGCCGAAGGCTCGCTGACCGAAATCGGCAACAACCTGCAGCGCATCCGCGAACTGGCCGTACAGTCTTCCAATGCCAGCAACTCCGCGTCCGACCGTGCGGCGCTGAACGCCGAGGTCAAGCAGCTGACGTCGGAAATCGACCGCGTCGCCAAGCAGGCCGACTTCAATGGCACCAAGCTGCTCGACGGCAGCTTCACCAGCCAGCTGTTCCAGGTCGGCGCCAACGCCGGCCAGGCCATCGCCATCGACAAGGTCGTCGACGCCCGTGCGCAGACCCTGGGCGGCGTGGGCTTCGCCAACGTCTATACGGGTACGGCGCTGGGCGCCGATGCCGCAACGGCCGACACGACCTTCTCGCAGCTGCAGGTCGCGGTCACCGACGCCGCCGGCACCACCACCACGGTCAACATCGGCGCCTTCGAAGTGAAGTCCGGCCAGTCGATCACCCAGGGTGCCGCCGCCGCCATCAACAACAAGCTGGGCGAGACCGGCGTGTACGCCGAGGTCAAGGCCGGCGTCATCAACCTGACCTCCATCAAGGGCGAGCAGGAATTCGCCCTGGCGTTCGCCGGCCCGGCCGTCGCCGGCGCCACCGCGTCGTCGCTGGTCAACCTCGGCCTGACCGAGACCAGCACCAACGGCGGCGACCTCGCAGCCACCGACAGCTTCGTCCAGGCGCTGGACATCACCACGTTCGCCGGTGCGCAGCGCGCGCTGGAAGTGGTGGACAAGGCGCTGACCTCGGTCAACGGCGCCCGCGCCGACCTGGGTGCCATCCAGAACCGCTTCACCTCGGTGGTCGCGAACCTGCAGACCAGCTCCGAGAACCTGGCCGCGTCGCGCAGCCGCATCCGCGATACCGACTTCGCCAAGGAAACCGCCGAACTGACCCGCACCCAGATCCTGCAGCAGGCCGGTACGGCCATGCTGGCCCAGGCCAACCAGGTGCCCCAGAACGTGATGTCCCTGCTCCGCAACTAAGCCTTTGCGTCCCGGGTTGCACGGCCGGGAAGCGTTGAACCCTCCATCCCCCGTGCGACACACGCCTAAGGAAAACTTCTCATGGCACAGGTAATCAACACCAACACGATGTCGTTGAATGCTCAGCGCAATCTGAGCACCAGCGGCGCCTCGCTGGCCACGACCATCCAGCGTCTGTCGTCGGGTCTCCGCATCAACAGCGCCAAGGACGACGCCGCAGGTCTGGCGATCTCGGAACGCTTCAGCACCCAGATCCGCGGCCTGGATGTCGCGGTCCGCAACGCCAACGACGGCATCTCGCTGGCCCAGGTCGCCGAAGGTTCGCTGACCGAAATCGGCAACAACCTGCAGCGCATCCGTGAGCTGTCGGTGCAGTCGGCCAACGCGACGAACTCCTCGTCCGACCGTGCCGCGCTGAACGCCGAAGTCAAGCAGCTGACGTCGGAAATCGACCGCGTCGCCAAGCAGTCCGAATTCAACGGCACCAAGCTGCTGGACGGTTCGTTCTCCAGCCAGCTGTTCCAGGTCGGCGCCAACGCCGGCCAGGCCATCGCCATCGACAAGACCGTCGATGCCAAGGCCAATGCCCTGGGCGGTGCGCAGTTCGCCACGGGCACCATCGCTGCGGTGACCGGCACGGACAACACCGACCAGGTGGTCGCGGCCTTCACCATCACCGACAGCAAGGGCACGGCGGTCAGCTTCGACGCCCTGACCGTCAAGAGCGTCGGCTTGGCCGCCGCCAATGCCAGCGAGACCGGCAAGCAGCTGGCCGCGCACATCAACGGCAAGGTCGGCGAAACCGGCGTCTACGCCGAAGCCAATGCGGCAGGCGCGGTCACCCTGACCTCGGTCAAGGACAGCGTCAACAGCAGCGGCGCGTTCACCGCCTTCGCCACCACGGCGGCCGGCTACACCGCCGGTGCGGCCCCGACCAAGCAGTACGCCAGCAACCTGGACATCAGCTCGGTCAAGGGCGCACAGCAGGCGCTGGAAATCGTCGACAAGGCGCTGACTTCGGTCAACGGCGCGCGTGCTGACCTGGGTGCGGTGCAGAACCGCTTCACCTCGGTGGTCGCCAACCTGCAGACCAGCTCGGAAAACCTGGCCGCCTCGCGCAGCCGCATCCGCGATACCGACTTCGCCAAGGAAACCGCCGAACTGACCCGCACCCAGATCCTGCAGCAGGCCGGTACGGCCATGCTGGCCCAGGCCAACCAGGTGCCGCAGAACGTGATGTCCCTGCTGCGTTAAGCCGCTGACCGGCATCGGGCGGGCGTCTCTCTCCTCGCCCGCCTGGTGCCCACCCTTTCCAACGCCTTGAGGAACCCTCCATGGCACAAGTCATCAACACCAATACGATGTCGCTCAACGCTCAGCGCAACCTGAGCACCAGCGGCGCCTCGCTCGCCACCACCATCCAGCGTCTGTCGTCGGGCCTGCGCATCAACAGTGCGAAGGACGACGCCGCCGGTCTGGCGATCTCCGAGCGCTTCAGCACGCAGATCCGCGGCCTCGACGTCGCCGTGCGCAACGCCAACGACGGCATTTCGCTGGCCCAGGTCGCCGAAGGTTCGCTGACCGAAATCGGCAACAACCTGCAGCGCATCCGTGAGCTGTCGGTGCAGTCGGCCAACGCGACGAACTCCTCGTCCGACCGTGCCGCACTGAACGCCGAAGTGAAGCAGCTGGCGTCGGAAATCGACCGCGTCGCGAAGCAGTCCGAGTTCAACGGCACCAAGCTGCTCGACGGTTCGTTCTCCAGCCAGCTGTTCCAGGTCGGCGCCAATGCCGGCCAGGCCATCGCCATCGACAAGGTCGTCAACGCCAAGGCCGATGCCCTGGGTGGCGTGAAGTTCGCCGCCGACCGCGTGGCCACCACCGACGCCGCTGCTGCGACGTCCGACGGCAAGCTGTCCGGCATGGTGCTGAACGGCGTGACCATCAGCGACATCTCGTGGAAGGCCGGTGACACCGGCGTCGACGTCGCCAAGACCGTCGCCAACGGCATCAACGCGCAGATGGGTGAAACCGGCCTGCGTGCGACCGTCAGCAGCACGGGCGGCATCACGCTGGAATCGCTGAAGGCCGACAAGGACGTGACGCTGACCGCAGGCACGATCACCGGCGGCGCCGGTACCGTAGCGGTCCCGACCAACGCGACCCAGATCGGCCTGACCGGCGTCACCGCCGTCACCGCCGCCGCCACCGCCAGCTCGAGCTTCGTTTCCTCACTGGACATCAGCTCGGTCAAGGGCGCGCAGCAGGCGCTGGAAGTCGTCGACAAGGCGCTGACTTCGGTCAACGGCGCGCGTGCTGACCTGGGTGCGGTGCAGAACCGCTTCACCTCGGTGGTCGCCAACCTGCAGACCAGCTCGGAAAACCTGGCCGCCTCGCGCAGCCGCATCCGCGATACCGACTTCGCCAAGGAAACCGCCGAACTGACCCGCACCCAGATCCTGCAGCAGGCCGGTACGGCCATGCTGGCCCAGGCCAACCAGGTGCCGCAGAACGTGATGTCGCTGCTCCGCTAAACCGCTTTACAGGAATCGTCGCCTGGCGCAGGCGTCCCGGAAGGATTCGTCTCCCTCCGATTGACGCCGGGATGGATGGCCCTGCCATCCATCCGCCCTCCACCGGCTTGGTGGCGGGCGCCGGGCATTCCTTTTCGCTTCGTTCCCACGCTCCACGCTGCACCCTCCCATTCTCCAGGACCCCGTCATGGCACAGGTCATCAATACCAACACGATGTCGCTCAACGCTCAGCGCAACCTGAGCACCAGCGGCGCCTCGCTCGCCACCACCATCCAGCGTCTTTCGTCCGGCCTGCGCATCAACAGCGCGAAGGACGACGCCGCCGGCCTGGCGATCTCCGAGCGTTTTTCCACCCAGATCCGCGGCCTCGATGTCGCCGTGCGCAATGCCAACGACGGCATCTCGCTGGCCCAGGTCGCCGAAGGTTCGCTGACCGAAATCGGCAACAACCTGCAGCGCATCCGTGAGCTGTCGGTGCAGTCGGCCAACGCGACGAACTCCTCGTCCGACCGTGCCGCGCTGAACGCCGAAGTCAAGCAGCTGACGTCGGAAATCGACCGCGTCGCCAAGCAGTCCGAATTCAACGGCACCAAGCTGCTGGACGGTTCGTTCTCCAGCCAGCTGTTCCAGGTCGGCGCCAACGCCGGACAGGCCATCGCCATCGACAAGACCGTCGATGCCAAGGCCAATGCCCTGGGCGGCGCGATGTTCGCCACGGCCACCTTCACCACCGCGAGCCCGGCCGACGGCGTCACCGCGCTGAAGATCGAAGGTCTGCAGCTGACCAACGCCGACGGCGCCGCCGTCACCATCGACACGATCGATGTCGCCGCGCAGGGTTCAGCCACCGGCACCCGCGACGCCGCCGCCAAGGCGCTGGTCACCGCGATCAATGCCAAGATCGGCGAGAGCGGCGTGTACGCCGAACTCGGCGCGGCTGGCGCGATCAGCCTGACCTCGGTCAAGGACAGCGTCGGCACCAGCGGCGCGTTCAAGGGCATCGCCATCGAAACCGGCACCTGGACCGGCGGCACCGCCCCGGCCGACGTCGCCGCCAGCACGGTAGCGACCACGAAGCAGTACGCCGCCAACCTGGACATCAGCTCGGTCAAGGGTGCGCAGCAAGCCCTGGAAATCGTCGACAAGGCGCTGACCGCCGTCAACGGCGCACGCGCCGACCTGGGTGCGGTGCAGAACCGCTTCACCTCGGTGGTCGCCAACCTGCAGACCAGCTCGGAAAACCTGGCCGCCTCGCGCAGCCGCATCCGCGATACCGACTTCGCCAAGGAAACCGCCGAACTGACCCGCACCCAGATCCTGCAGCAGGCCGGTACGGCCATGCTGGCCCAGGCCAACCAGGTGCCCCAGAACGTGATGTCCCTGCTGCGCTGACGCGCCGCCGGCAGTACCCGCCTCAGTAGTTCCCTGTCGTCACGGACGGATTCGTCTCCCTCCGTTTGGCAGTACCCCAACCCCTGCCGGCGACGGCGGGGGTCTTTTTTTTGGGCAGGAGTGAGCGGAGAGGAGTGAGGAGTGAGGAGTGAGGAGTGAGCAAAAGCGTTCAGCGGGCTCGGCTGCTTTCGCCTCCACTCACTCCCCACTCCTCTCCCCTCACTCCTAGCCCTTCTGGCACAAACCCTGCATCACTCCACGCGCCCGCATTTCTTACCAGCACGCCGGACCCACGGCGGCGGTGGGAGACGGAGAAATGCGGCTAAAGAACGGCTCAGCCGGGCCGTTATTGGTACTGCACGGGCGGGTCCCATTCGTCATCGGATGGTGGCCCGCCCGGCCTCCCCTTTCTGCGGAAAGGGCCAGACAGGAGACAGGGCAATGGCAGATTACTCGCTGGGTTACGGCGGCATCGGTTCGGGGCTGGATATCACCGGCATGGTCGAACAGCTGGTCGCGGCCGATCGCAAACCCGCCGACAACCGCCTGAACCGCATCGAGAGCCAGGCGAAGTTCAAGCTGTCCGCCATCGGCACCGTCAGTTCGGCCTTCAGCACCCTGGACACCGCGCTGAAGGCGCTGAAGTCCGCCACCGCGTTCGACGTGCGGACGGTCAAATCCGGCACCGACACAGTCGCCGGCGCCAGCGTCTCCAGTGGCACGCCCAACGGCATCTACAACGTGGAGGTGGTCGAACTGGCCACCGCCAACAAATGGATCACCGACACCCCGGTCACCGCCAGCCAGACCTTCGGCGCCGGCCAATTGACGCTGACCGTCGGCGGCGAGTCGCTCGCCATCGACATCGCCGAGGGCGCGACGCTGCAGGACGTTCGCAGTGCCATCAACGACGTGGCGCGCAGCAAGGGCGTGCAGGCCAGCGTGCTGACGTCCAATGACGGCCAGTACCTGTCGGTGTCGTCCGACAAGACCGGTGCGGCGAACGGCATCACCCTCGCCTTCGCGTCGGGCGGCAGCGACCTGCAGTCGCTGGCTGCCAGCCTGCAGGAGCGCGTGCCGGCCGCCGATGCCGAGGTGGTGATCGACGGCCTGACCGTCACCGCCACCACCAACAAGATCACCGAAGCGGTGCCCGGGCTGACGCTGGACCTGAAGACCAAGGGCACCAGCACGGTCACGGTGTCCACCGACACTGCCGCTGCCAGCAAACTGATCCAGGATTTCGTGACGGCGTACAACACCGCCATCACCGCGATCAACAGCAGCACCAAGTACAACGCCGAAAGCAATGAGCCGTCCGCGCTGACCGGCGATGCGCAGATGCGCAGTGCGTCCGGACAACTGCGCAACCTGATGGGTGACCTGCTCGGCGGCCTCGCGGCGCAGGGCCTGGATGCCAAGACGCTGGGGCTGCAGACCAAGGGCTACCCGACGTCAGACGGCACGCTGGTGTTCGACAGCAGCAAGTTCACCGCCGCCCTCACGGCCGACCCGGAGAAGATCCGCACCGCCTTCACCGGCGACACCGCGTTCGCGGGCCGCCTGCAGACGGCGGTGGGCAGCTACATCGGCACCGATGGCGCGTTCACGCTGCGCAGCAACGGCCTGAACGCCCAGATCAAGGACGTCACCTCGCAGCGCACTGCGCTGGACGCGCGCATGGAAGCGGTGGGCAACCGCTACAAGGCGCAGTTCGTCGCACTGGACAGCATGATTTCGCAGATGAACACCACCAGCTCCGCCCTTGCCCAGCAGCTGGCGTCGCTCACCGCTCAGACGAGCAGCTAAACACCGCGGATCCGGACCGCCTCCCGCGACCGGATTGCCAGGAGAAAGGGAAATGTCACTTCAGTCCTATGCCGCGCAGTACCGCAATACCGGCCTCAGCAGCGCGGTGATGGAAGCGGATCCGCACCGCCTGGTCGCCCTGCTGCTGTCGGGCGCCTGCGAGCGACTGCGCCTGGCCGAAGCCTGCGTGATCCGTGGCGACCTGGCGCGCAAGGGCAAGGCGATCGGCGAAGTCAGCGCGATCATCGGCCATCTCAACGGTTCACTCGACCACGAGGCGGGCGGTGAGATTGCCGGCAGCCTCTCGGCCCTCTACGACTACGTGCAGACCCGCCTGATCGAAGCCAACCTGCACAACGATCCTGCCGCCCTGCGCGAATCGCTGGACCTGCTGGGCGAGATCGAATCCGCCTGGAACGCCATTCCCAACGAGCAGCGCCAGGTCCCGGCGATGGCCGCCGCAGGATGAACACCGCCCCGGCCCTCGACGATCTGTTCGCCCAGTTGGACGGCATGCGCCATGCGCTGCACGCCGGAGAACTGGAGGACGTGGAGCGCCTGCTGAATCGCCACGACCACGACGTGCGCGCGTTCCTGCACGCGGACGGCGGCAAGACGGCCGGTTACGACGCGCTGGCGGTGCTGCTGCGCGCGCAACTGGAGCTGCAGAAGAGCATGCAGGATGCCCGCGAACAGGCGCGCGTCCGCATGCATGCCACGCAGCGCGCCGACCGCGCCGCGCGTGCCTACCTTTCCGTCGTCGAGGGATGAGCCATGAGCACCCCGATCGTCCTGGTGGAGCACCCGGCCGAGCACGCCTTGTTCGACGGCGCACTCACGTGTGATGTGGTGCTGCCGGCGCGCTTCGACGCTGGCCGCCGTGCCCTGATGCAGGCGCCTTCGGAGGCGCTGTTGAAGGGATTGGCCATCGCCGAAGATGTCCGCGGAGACGATCCGGAAGAACGCAAGGAAGCCACGCCCTCGCAGCAGCGCATCGAGGCCAAGCTGGACCTGGTGCTGTCGCTGCTCGGTCGCCTTGCGCGGCGCCACGAAGACGCCCTGCCGGTGACCACCCTGCGCTGGTCGCATCGCGGTGTGCGCCTGGATGCCGCAGCCCCACTCGCGTGCCCCGTCGGCACGCCGGGCATCGTCACCGTACAACCGGCGACCTGGTTGAGCGACCAGATCGAACTCCCTGCCACGGTGCTGGACCATGTCGAAGGATCGCAGGGCCTGTTCCATCACTGGCTGCAGTTCGACGCATTGAATGCCGGGTTGGCCGAAGCGATGGACCGCCACCTGTTCCGCCTGCACCGCCGTCAGGTCGCGGAGGCGAGGCAGCACCAGCAGGCGATCCGTTCGTAAACGCATTTCGCGCAACCTCGCCCTTCCGCCGGCCAGGGGCGGGCACGCATCACAGCCCCTGGTTGCGGTATTCGCGATTTCCGGCAGGGTACGGACGCCGCAAGTGTGACCCCTGTCGTGGTTTCACTTCTCCATCGCGATTCTGAATTGGCGTCCACGCAGTGCGCCGCTATCGTGACATCAAATCTGCAACGCGATATTCCTGGTTCATTCCGTGCGTGTACTCATCGTCGACGACCACACCTTGGTCCGTGCCGGCATCGGCCGGCTGCTCCAGGCATTGCCCGACGTCGATGTCGTGGCCGAAGCCTGCAATGCCCAGCAGGCGCTCGACATGGCGGCCATCCACCGCCCCGACCTGATCCTGCTGGACCTGTCGCTGCCCGATCGCAGCGGCCTGGACCTGCTGCCCCTGCTGCGCGATTCGCTGCCGCAGACGCGCGTGGTGATGATGTCGATGCACAACGATCCCACCCAGGTGCGCGTGGCGCTCGACCGCGGTTGCGCCGGCTTCGTGGTCAAGGAAGCCGCACCGATGGAACTGGAACTCGCCCTGCGTGCGGCGGCCGACGGCCAGGTGTTCCTGAGCCCGCAGGTGTCGTCGAAGATGCTGGCGCCGATGCTCAATCCGCAACGCCCGACCGGTATTGCCGCGTTGTCGCCGCGGCAGCGCGAGATCCTGCGTCAGCTGGGCAGCGGCATGAGCAGCAAGGAAATCGCGGCGCAGCTCGGTATCAGCGTCAAGACCGTCGAAACGCACCGCGCGCGGATGATGGAATCACTGGGCTGCCGCCGCGCCAACGATCTGCTGCTGCTCGCCGCACGCCACCAGAACGAACTGGCCTGAGCCTTGCAGGAGTACGGGGGCGACGCCCTTTCCGTGACGGAATTCCGTGATCGCAGCGCCTCCCGGGGCGCCCTTCTCCGCCATTGAACCGACGTCGTAGGGGAAACCCTGACGCCACGTGGGGCGTGCCCGCAGCAGAACCAGAAACGCCCTGATTTTTTTTCCGTCACCCGCCCCGCACAGTGTCAACACGATGTGAAGCCGACCACGGCACGCCATCGAATCGGGGATGACGGGAATGAAGACGGGACTTTCCACACAGCTCGGCCAGCAACTCCACCTGACGCCGCAACTGCTGCAGTCGATCCGGCTGCTTCAGCTGGACGGCCTGCAGCTGGAAATGGAAGTGCGCCGCGCGTTGGACCTCAATCCGCTGCTGGAAGTCGAGGAAACCCACGACGCCGACCAGACCGCCGAGATCGAGGTGTTGCCCGCGCAGGACGTGGCCACACTGGAAACCGCCGCCTTCGACGAACTGCCCGAATCCAGCCTGTGGGACGTCCCCGGTGCCGGCTGGCAGGAGGGCGACGAAGACCGCATGCAGCGCGTCGAAGCCGGCGAATCCAGCGACCCGCACGTGCGCGTACTCGATCGCCTGGCGCTGGAACTGGACGACCGCGCACTCGACGTGGTCGCGTTCTGGCTGGAACACACCAACGATGCCGGTTACCTGGAGCAGGCACCGGAAACGCTGGCGCTGCTCGCGTCGGCCCGCTTCGACCTCACCACCGGCGCGGCACTCGCCCTGCGCGATCGCCTGCTGCGCGGCGAGTTTCCCGGCCTGACCGCCGCCGACGTGCGCGAATGCCTGCTGGTGCAGCTGGACTGCCTGCAGGGACGCGTGCCGGCCCGCCACGTCGCACGCCGCATCGTCACCGACGGCATGGCGCTGCTGGCCGCGCATGAATACGACGCCCTCGCCCGCCTGCTGGACTTGGAGCTGGACCAGGTCATGGAAGGCGTGCGCCTGGTGCTGTCGCTGGACGCCCGCCCCGGCGCGTCGCTGGCGCCGGCACCGACCGGCTACATCGTCCCGGACGTGGTCGCTTGGCATGCCGACTGCGCCTGGCGCGTGGCCCTGAACCCGGCGACCACGCCGCGCGTGCGGGTCAATCCGATGCAGGAGCGCGCACTGGACCAGGCAGAAGCCTCCGAAGGCGCCGGCAAGCTGCGCGAGCTGCTGCAGGAAGCGCGCTGGCTGACCCGCGGCCTCTCGATCCGCTACGACACGCTGCTGCGCACCGCCCGCGCCATCGTCGAGCGCCAGGCGGGTTTCCTGACCCAGGGCGACGAAGCGATGGCCCCGCTGACGCTGAAGGAAATCGCCGACACCATCGGCATGCACGAGTCGACCATCTCGCGCATCACCACCGGCAAGTACATGCAGACCCCGCGGGGTACGTTCGAGCTGAAGCACTTCTTCGCCGTGCGCCTGGAAGGCGCCAACGTGTCCGGCCCGGCCGTGCGCGCCATGGTGCGCCGCCTGATCGACGCCGAGCCGGCCGGCAAGCCGCTGGCCGATGAGGCCATCGCCGGCCTGCTGGCCCGCCAGGGCATCCATATCGCCCGCAGAACGGTGGCGAAATACCGGGAACAGCTCGATATCGCTCCCGCCCGGGAACGCCGACGCGCTACCGTATCCGTCTTGGCCAAGGCTGGATAACGGAGCGCGACCGCAATGAGCAAGATCACCGTACTGCTGGTGGACGACCACGAAGGTTTCATCAACGCCGCCCTGCGCCACCTGCGCAAGGTGGAGTGGCTGGACATCGTGGGCCGCGCCAGCAACGGCCTGGAGGCCATCGAACGCTCGGAGACCCTGCGTCCGGACGTGGTGCTGATGGACCTCGCCATGCCGGAAATGGGCGGGCTGCAGGCCACCCGCCTGATCAAGACGCAGGACGCACCGCCTTTCATCGTGATCGCCAGCCACTTCGACGACGCCGAGCACCGCGAACACGCGATGCGCGCCGGTGCCGACGACTTCGTCAGCAAGCTTTCCTACATCCAGGAAGTCTTGCCCATCCTCGAAAAATTCAAAGACCGCCGCCATGAGTGAATCCCGCATCCTCGTCATCGACGCCGACGCCACGCGTGCAGAACGCCTGGCCGGACTGCTCGAATTCATGGACCTGACGCCCCGCTGGGTCTCCAGCGCCGGTGACGTGGATGTCCGCCGCGCCCGCCAGCACGACTGGCTCGCGGTGGTGGTCGGCTCGCTCGACGACCGGAAGGCTCTCGACAGCTTCTTCGCCTGGCTCGGCAAGGCGCAGCTGCCCCCGCCGGTGCTGCTGCTGGAAGGCGACACCGCCAGCTTCGCCGCCGCCCATGGCCTGCACGAAGCCGGCGTGTGGGCACTGGAAAGCCCGATCCGCCACGCACAGCTGGAAGCCTGCCTTCGCCGCGCCAGCCTGAAGCGCCTGGATACCGAACACCAGGCGCAGCAGGTCACCACCAGCGGCCCGACCGGCAGCAGCCCGGCCGTTACCCGCCTGCGCCGCATGATCGAGCAGGTCGCCAGCTTCGACACCACCGTGCTGGTGCTGGGCGAGTCCGGCACCGGCAAGGAAGTGGTGGCGCGCGCC
This sequence comes from uncultured Pseudoxanthomonas sp., assembly GCA_946886405.1. The sequence goes on along the minus strand of CAMPIO010000023.1, from coordinate 5,196 downwards.
ATCCACGACCAGTCGCCGCGTCGCGACGGGCCGTTCGTCGCCATCAACTGTGGCGCGATTCCGCCGGACCTGCTGGAGAGCGAACTGTTCGGCCACGAGAAGGGCGCCTTCACCGGCGCACTCAGCGCCCGCAAGGGCCGTTTCGAAATGGCCGAGGGCGGCACCCTGCTGCTGGACGAGATCGGCGACATGAGCCTGCCGATGCAGGTCAAGCTGCTGCGCGTGCTGCAGGAGCGCAGCTTCGAGCGCGTCGGCGGCAACCAGACCATCCGCTGCAACGTGCGCGTGATCGCCGCCACCCATCGCAACCTGGAAGCGCGCATCGCCGACGGCCACTTCCGCGAAGACCTTTTCTACCGCCTCAACGTGTTCCCCATCGAGATGCCGGCGCTGCGCGAGCGCGCCGACGACCTGCCGGACCTGGTGATGACCATTGCGGCCCAGCTGTCCCGCACCGGCCGCGGCGAAGTGCGCTTCGCCAACGAGACGCTGCAGGCGCTGCGTTCGTACGCCTGGCCGGGCAACGTGCGCGAGCTGACCAACCTGGTCGAGCGCCTCGCCGTGCTGCATCCGGGCGGCCTGGTGCGCGTGGCCGACCTGCCCAAGCGCTACCAGCCGGAAGGCGTGGAAGTGTTGGTCGTCGAGACTGCGACGCCGGTCGCTGCGGCTGCCCCGCCCGCCGTCGCGGCGCCCCTTCCCTCGGCCGTCGTCGCCGCCGCCGTGACGCCCGCAGATCGCCTGCCGGAATCCGGCATCGACCTGCGCGAGCACATCGCCCAGATCGAACTGAACCTGATCCGCGACGCGCTGGACCGCGCCGGTGGCGTAGTGGCGCATGCAGCGCAGCTGCTGGGCCTGCGCCGCACCACGCTGGTGGAAAAACTGCGCAAGTACGGCATCGAACGCGAAGAAGTCGCGCTGGCGACGGAAAACTGACTGGCCCCGGGCGCGGTTTCCGGCACGGGTCTTGCAGCTGACTACGCAAGACACCTGACGACCGAAGCACCCGCCCATGTCCGACGTCACTTCCATCCTCTCGCAGATCCGCAGCTACCAGCACCAGGTCGGTACCCGCGCGCTGGAGCCGATGCCGAACCCGGATGCCATCGGCCCGGGCCGGGTGGGGCTGGAGCAACCGGGCATCAAGGCGCCCAGCTTCGGCGACACCCTGCAGAACGCGCTGGAAGGCGTGAACAACGCGCAGAAGACGTCTGGTGCGCTGGCGCAGGCCTTCGAACTGGGCGATCCGCGCGCCGACCTGGCCCGGGTGATGGTGGCCGCGCAGCAGTCGCAGGTCGCCTTCCGCGCCACCGTTGAAGTGCGCAACCGCCTGGTGCAGGCCTACCAGGACGTCATGAACATGCCGCTGTGATGCGGCGCGCACCCTCCCTTTCCTTCTCCTAGAACCGACCCGTCGCCATGGCCCTCACGCTGTCCAAGGAAGCCCTGAAGGAATCGCTGACCGCCGACAAGGCCGGCGCGGCGCTGACCAAGATGCAGGACGCACGCGTGTTCAAGCAGATGGGCACGCTGCTGCTGATCGCCGGCGCGGTCGCGGTCGGCATGATGGTGTTCTTCTGGTCGCAGAAGCCTGCCTACACCCCGCTCTACACCGGCCTGGATGCCAAGGCCACCGCCGAAGCCACCGACATGCTGCGCGCCGCGCAGATCCCGTTCCAGTTGGACCAGGCGAGCGGCGCGATCTCGGTGCCGGAAGAAAACCTGCACGACGCCCGCCTGAAGCTCGCCAGTGCCGGACTGGCCGAAAGCGGCCGCCTCGGCTTCGAGATGATGGAGCGCGATCCGGGCTTCGGCGTCAGCCAGTTCGTCGAGAACGCGCGCTACCAGCATGCGCTGGAAACCGAACTCGTGCGCACCATCACCACGCTGCGCCCGGTGCGCGATGCGCGCGTGCATCTCGCCATTCCCAAGCCGTCCGCCTTCACCCGCCAGCGGGAAGTCGCCAGCGCGTCCGTGGTGCTCGACCTGCGCTCGGGCGCGATGCTGGAACGCAACCAGGTGGACGCCATCGTGCACCTGGTGTCCTCGTCGATCCCCGACCTGGCGCCGGAGCGCGTCACCGTGGTCGACCAGAGCGGCCGCATGCTGACCATCAGCGACCCGAACAGCGAGGCCGCGCTGAACGCCGCCCAGTTCGAGCGCGTGCGCAAGCTGGAGACCTCGTTCAACGATCGCATCCGCGAACTGCTGGAGCCGCTGACCGGCCCCGGCCGCGTCAATGCCGAAGTCGCGGTGGACATGGACTTCTCGGTCACCGAGGAAGCCCGCGAAACCTTCGCCAACGATCCCGCCAAGATCCGCAGCGAGCAGGTCAGCCAGAACAGCGTCGCCGGCACCGGTCCCGAAGGCGTGCCGGGCGCGACCAGCAACACCCCGCCGGGTCCGAATGCCGCCGCCGCCGCGAATCCCGCCGCGCCGGTGGAGACCAGCAGCAGCGCCACGCGCAACTTCGAAATGGACCGCACGCTGCAGCACACGCGCCAGCCCGCCGGCCGCGTGCGCCGCGTCACCGCGGCCGTGCTGGTCGACCACGTACCGCGCACCGGCGAGAACGGCAAGGTCGTCATGACCGCGCTGGACGCCGCCACCCTGGCCCGCATCGAAGCGCTGGTGAAGGAAGCCGTCGGTTTCGACGCCGCGCGCGGCGACTCGGTGTCGGTGATGAACGCGCCGTTCGTGCGCGAAACCGAAGCGCCGGTCGACGTGCCGTTCTGGGAAAGCCCGTGGCTGCACAACCCGATGGTGCGCGACATCGCGCGCTACGGTCTGGGCGCGCTGGTGGTCGTCGCACTGCTGTTCGGCGTCCTGCGCCCGGCCATGCGCCAGATCATCAATCCCGCCGCGAAGCACAAGCGCGACGACGATGACGGTATCGACGTCAGCGTGGTGGACGAAGAAGACGAGGACGGCGTGGTCGCCACGCTCTCGCACGACCAGCTGCCGCCGATGCGCGCCCTGCCCTCCGATGCCTATGAAGATCGCCTGCGCCAGGCGCGCGAAGCGGTGAAGACCGATTCCAAACAGGTCGCGCAGGTGGTGAAGGACTGGGTGGCCAACGATGAATAACGCACAGGACAACACGCTGACCGGCGTGCAGCGCGCCGCCGTGCTGCTGCTCTCCCTCGGCGAGGAAGACGCCGCCGAGGTGCTCAAGCACATGAACGCCAAGGAGGTGCAGAAGCTCGGCATCGCCATGGCCACCATCTCCGGCATCAGCCGCGAGCAGGTGATGCAGGTGATGGCCACCTTCGGCGAGGCGCTCGACAAGCAGACCTCGCTGGGCATGGGCGCCGACGACTACGTGCGCAAGGTACTGGTGCAGGCACTGGGCGAAGACAAGGCCGGTGGCCTGATCGACCGCATCCTGCTGGGCCGCAACACCACCGGCCTGGACACGCTGAAGTGGATGGACCCGCGCGCGATCTCCGACCTGGTGCGCAACGAGCACCCGCAGATCATCGCCATCGTGCTGGCCCACCTGGACAGCGACCAGGCCGCCGACACGCTCAAGCTGCTGCCCGAGCGCACCCGTACCGACGTGCTGCTGCGCATCGCCACGCTGGATGGCATCCCGCCGAACGCGTTGAACGAGCTCAACGAGATCATGGAGCGCCAGTTCGCCGGCAACCAGAACCTCAAGGCCTCCAGCATCGGCGGGGTGAAGGTGGCCGCGAACATCCTCAATTTCATGGATTCGGGACAGGACCAGGTGATCCTGGGCAGCATCACGCAGGTCGATGCCGACCTCGGCGCGCGCATCCAGGACCTGATGTTCGTGTTCGACAACCTCGCCGAACTCGGCGACCGCGAGCTGCAGGCACTGCTGCGTGAAGTCCCGAACGACCGCCTGGGCCTGGCCCTGCGCGGTGCCGATGCCAAGGTGAAGGAAAAGATCACCCGCAACATGTCGCAGCGCGCCGCGCAGATCCTGCTCGAAGACATGGAGGCACGCGGTCCCGTGCGCCTGTCCGACGTGGAAGGCGCGCAGAAGGAAATCCTCGCCATCGTGCGCCGCCTCGCTGACCAGGGCGTCATCGCCCTCACCGCCAGCGCCGAGGAGATGGTATGAGCGCGCCGTCGCCGCTGCGCTGGATGCCGGCACCGCTCGACGTGGTGGTGTCCGCTGCCACCACCGAACAGGATGCGCCGCCTCTGGTACCGCCGACGCTGGAAGAGATCCAGGCCATCCAGGACGCGGCCTATCGCGAAGGCCTGGATCGCGGTCTTGCCGAAGGCCATGCCGAAGGATTCGCCCAGGGCCAGGCCGAGGTGCGCCGCCTCGCCGCGCAGATGGAGGGCATCCTCGACAATTTCTCGCGCCCGCTCGACCGCCTGGAGAACGAAGTCATCGCCGCGTTGTCCGAGCTCGCCGTGCGCATCGCCGGCGCGCTGGTCGGCCGCGCCTACCAGACCGATCCGGTCCTGCTGCAGGAACTGGCCACCTCCGCGCTGGACGCGGTCGGCGGTTCGCAGCGCGAGGTCGAACTGCGCCTGCACCCGGACGACATCGCGGCGCTGACGCCGGTGCTGGCGATGACCGCGCATACCCGCCTCACTGCGGACACCTCGCTCAGCCGCGGCGACCTGCGCGTGCATGCCGAAAGCGTGCGCATCGACGGCACTTTGGAAGCGCGCCTGCGCGGCGCGCTGGAAACGGTACTCAACCGCGGTGCACGCGCATGAGTGCGCAACCGCTGGAGTGGCTGACCGCCCGCGACCTGCGCCTGTCCGCGCGCCTGTCGCAGATCAATCCCGAACTCGGCGGTCGCGGCCTGATCCGCGAAGGTATCCTGCGCCGCGCCGTCGGACTTACCCTGGAAGCCATCGGCTGCGAAGCGCCGATGGGCGCCACCTGCAAGGTCGAAGTCGTCGACGGCGGCTGGGTGGATGCGGAAGTCGTCGGTTTCTCCGGCGAACGCACCTACCTGATGCCCAGCGCCGAACTGCACGGCCTGCTGCCCAACGCGCGCGTCGTACCTTCGCGCCGCCGGGGTGGCGTGGAAGTCGGCGAAGGCCTGCTGGGTCGCGTCATCGACAGCGATGGCGTGCCGCTCGACGGCCGGGGCCCGATCCGCGCGGAGGGCAGCGTCAGCCTCGCCGGCATGGCGATCAATCCCCTTTCCCGTGAACCCATCACCCAACCGCTGGACGTGGGCGTGCGCGCGATCAACGCGC
>CAMPIO010000022.1 GCA_946886405.1 uncultured Pseudoxanthomonas sp. | reverse complement strand
GTGATGGACGGCGACACCGAGGAGCACATCGCCGAAGTCGCGAAGGTGCTGGGGCGCTATGTGGACCTGATCGGCGTGCGGGCCTTCCCGAAGTTCGTCGACTGGGCCTATGACCGCGAGGACATCGTCCTGAAGTCCTTCGCCAAGTACTCGCCGGTGCCGGTGATCAACATGGAGACGATCACCCATCCCTGCCAGGAACTGGCCCACGCGCTGGCGTTGCAGGAGCACTTCGGCACGTCCGACCTGCGCGGCAAGAAGTACGTTCTGACCTGGACCTATCACCCGAAGCCGCTGAACACCGCGGTCGCCAATTCCGCGCTGACCATCGCCACGCGCCTGGGCATGGACGTGACCCTGCTGTGCCCGACGCCGGACTACGTGCTGGATGAGCGCTACATGGGCTGGGCCGAACAGAACGTGGCCGAAAGCGGCGGTTCGTTGCAGGTCAGCCACGACATCGACAGTGCCTACGCCGGCGCCGATGTCGTCTACGCCAAGAGCTGGGGCGCGCTGCCGTTCTTCGGCAACTGGGAGCCGGAGAAACCGATCCGCGACCAGTACAAGCACTTCATCGTCGACGAGCGAAAGATGGCGCTGACCAACAACGGCGTCTTCAGCCACTGCCTGCCGTTGCGCCGCAACGTGAAGGCCACCGACGGCGTGATGGACTCGCCGCAGTGCATCGCGATCAATGAAGCCGAAAACCGCCTGCATGTGCAGAAGGCCATCATGGCCGCGTTGATCAAGTAGGGCGGGCCTCGGCCCGCCACTCCGACACGACACACCAACCCGGTGGGCCAAGGCCCACCCTACGAGACTTCAAGATGACGACCCCCCACGAATCCAAAGACATCGTCCTCGCCTTCTCCGGCGGCCTCGACACCAGCTTCTGCGTGCCTTACCTGAAGGAGCGCGGCTGGAACGTGCACACCGTGTTCGCCGACACCGGCGGCGTGGATGCCGAAGAGCGTGCCTACATCGAACAGCGCGCCGCCGACCTGGGCGTGGCCAGCCACGTCACCGTCGATGGCGGCCCGGCGATCTGGGAGGGCTTCGTCAAGCCGTTCGTGTGGGCGGGCGAGGGCTACCAGGGCCAGTACCCGCTGCTGGTGTCGGACCGCTACCTGATCGTCGACGCCGCGCTGACGCGCGCGGCGGATCTCGGCACCCGCGCGATCGCGCACGGCTGCACCGGCATGGGCAACGACCAGGTGCGTTTCGACCTCGCCGTGAAAGCCAGCGGCGACTACCGCATCGTGGCGCCGATCCGCGAGATCCAGAAGGAACACACCCAGACCCGCGCCTACGAACAGGCCTATCTGGAAGAGCGCGGCTTCGGCGTGCGCGCCAAGCAGAAGAGCTACACCATCAACGAGAACCTGCTGGGCCTGACCATGTCCGGCGGCGAGATCGACAAATGGGAAGCGCCGGGCGAAGGTGCCCGCGGCTGGTGCGCGCCGCGCGTCGAGTGGCCGATAGAGCCGCTGCGCGTCACGATCGGCTTCAAGCACGGTGAAGCGGTCAGCCTGGACGGGCAGCCCGTCGCCGGTGCCGCGCTGCTGGCGAAGTTGAACGCGCTGTTCGCGCCTTACGGCGTGGGCCGTGGCGTGTACACCGGCGACACCGTGATCGGCCTGAAGGGTCGCATCGTGTACGAAGCCCCGGGTCTGATCTCGCTGCTGGCCGCGCACCGCGCGCTGGAAGAGACCGTGCTGACCAAGCAGCAGAACCGCTTCAAGCCCGATGTCGCGCGCAAGTGGGTGGAGCTGGTGTACGAAGGCTTCTACCACGATCCGCTGAAGACTGATCTGGAAGCGTTCCTGCAATCCTCGCAGGCCACCGTCAACGGCGAGGTGATGCTGGAAACCCGCGGTGGCCGCGTCGATGCGGTGTCGGTTAAGTCCCCGCACATCCTCAATGCCAAGGGCGCGACCTACGCGCAGTCGGCGGACTGGGGCGTCGAAGAAGCCGAGGGCTTCATCAAGCTGTTCGGCATGAGCTCGACGCTGTGGGCCGAGATCAACCGCTGAGTCTTCAGGAAAAGCCCTGCCGTCATTCCAGCGCAAGCTGGAATCCAAGTTGATTCTGCTTCGGACGTTCCAGAAGCAAGAGCAGAATGGATTACCAGCCTGCGGCTGTTGAAAAGCACTTCCGGCATGCGCCGGGATGACGACTGGAACGTTGATCGACCACGGACAAGACACACCATGCTGCCATCCGTTCTCCAACACCTCGACAAGCTGGTGTCCTTCGACACCCGCAACCCGCCGCGCGACATCGGCACCGACGGCATATTCGACTATCTGCGCACGCAACTGGCGGACTTCACCATCGAAGTGACCGACCACGGCGCTGGCGCGGTGTCGTTCTTCGCCGTGCGCGGACAGCCGAAGCGGGTGTTCAACGTGCACCTGGACACGGTGCCATCCTCGCCCGCGTGGAATGCGAGCCCACATGTGCTGCGCATCGAAGGCGACCGCGCCATCGGTCTGGGCGCCTGCGACATCAAGGGTGCGGCAGCGGCGCTGGTTGCCGCAGCGCAGGTGACGCAGGGCGACGCCGCGTTCCTGTTCACCACCGACGAGGAAGCGAACGATGCCCGCTGCATCGCCGCGTTCCTCGCGCGCGACCACGGGTTCGGCGAGGCGATCATCGCCGAACCGACCCGCTGCGAAGCCGTGCTCGCGCACCGTGGCATCAGCGCCGTGCGCATGGCCTTCAAGGGACAGGCAGGCCATGCTTCTGCCGAGAACGCGCTGTCGCTGAGCGCGCTTCACAACGCGATGCGCTGGGGCACGAGCGCGCTGGATTTCGTGCAGGCCCAGCATCACCTGCGCTTCGGTGGGCTGACCGGTCTGCGCTTCAACATCGGCCGGGTCGAAGGCGGCATCAAGGCCAACATGATCGCGCCCAGTGCGGAGGTGCGCTTCGGCTTCCGCCCGCTGCCGTCGCAGGACATGGACGAATTGCATGCGACCTTCCGCAGCTTCGCCAATGCCGACGCGCTGGCCGAGTACGAAGAGACCTTCCGCGGGCCCTCGCTGCCGTCCGGCGACGTCGCCCGCGCGGAAGAGCGTCGGCTGGCCGCGCGCGATCTCGCCGACGAACTCGACCTGCCGATCGGCAACGCGGTGGACTTCTGGACCGAGGCATCGCTGTTCTCGGCGGCAGGTCTCACCGCGTTCGTCTACGGTCCTGGCGACATCGCGCAGGCGCACACCGCCGACGAATGGGTCTCGCTGGAGCAATTGCAGCGGTATGCCGACAGCATCGTCAGGATCCTCCAATAACGCGTAGGGCGGGCCCAGGCCCGCCATGAGCGAAACCAAGGTTGGCCAAGGCCCACCCCACAAAGCAAGAAGACATGGAATCGAACAAGCAAACCCGCCAGACCATCATCCGCCTGCTGTCCAGCATGGCCAGCGCGAAGGAGATCTCGCAGTACGTCAAGCGCTTCTCGCAGTTGGACGCGAAGCGCTTCGCCGTGGTCAAGGTCGGCGGCGCAGTGCTGCGCGATGATCTCGAAGCGCTGACATCGTCGCTGACGTTCCTGCAGGAGGTGGGCCTGACACCGATCGTCGTGCACGGCGCGGGTCCGCAACTGGATGAAGAGATGACCGCCGCCGGCATCACCAAGCAGACCGTCAACGGCCTGCGTGTGACCACACCCGAAGTGCTGGCGATCGTGCGCAAGGTGTTCCTGCAGCAGAACCTGGCGCTGGTCGAGGCGCTGCAGCAGGTCGGTGCGCGTGCCACGTCCATCGTCTCCGGCGTGTTCGAGGCCGAGTACAAGGACCAGGCGACCTACGGTCTGGTCGGTGATGTCATCCGCATCAACCAGTCGCCCATCGAGGCCAGCCTGAAGGCGGGCTCCATCCCGGTGATCGCCAGCATGGGCGAAACCATGGGCGGGCAGATCCTCAACATCAATGCCGACTTCGCCGCCAACGAACTGGTGCAGGTGCTGCAGCCGTACAAGATCATCTTCCTGACCGGGACCGGCGGATTGCTGGATGCGGAAGGCCGCGTCATCGATTCGATCAACCTGTCCACCGAATACGACGAGCTGATGGCGCAGCCGTGGATCAACGGCGGCATGCGGGTGAAGATCGAGCAGATCAAGGATCTGCTGGACCGGCTACCGCTGACCTCCTCGGTGTCCATCACCAAGCCTGCGGAACTGGCCAAGGAACTGTTCACCCATCGCGGTTCCGGCACCCTGGTGCGCAAGGGTGAGCGCGTGCTGCGGTTCGAGGACGGGTGGGGCGGCGTGGACCTGCCGCGCCTCAAGACGCTGATCGAATCGAGTTTCGGCCGGACGCTCTTGCCGGACTACTTCGAGCGCACCACGCCGCACCGCGTCTACATCAGCGAGAACTACCGCACCGCGCTGATCCTGACCCGGGAAGAGGGCTTCGCCTACCTCGACAAATTCGCCGTGCTGGACGATGCGCAGGGCGAAGGCCTGGGTCGCGCGGTCTGGCATGTGATGCGCGAGGAGAATCCACGGCTGTTCTGGCGCTCGCGCCACAACAACCAGGTCAACATCTTCTACTACGCCGAGTCCGACGGCTGCTACAAGCAGGAGAAGTGGAAGGTGTTCTGGTACGGGATCGAGGATTTCGGCGACATCGAGCGCTGCGTGGCGCATTGCCGTACGCGCCTGCCGACGCTGAAGGACTGACATGGCCACCGCGCTTCCCGCCGCATGGCAGCAGGTTCCCGTCCTCACGGGGCGCCATGCACGGCTTGAACCGATGTCGCGCGACCACGTCGACGGCCTGCGTGCCGCGCTGGCAGGCGGCGCGCTGTCTGCGCTGTGGTTCACGCAGGTGCCGAAGGCGGCGGACGTCGAGCACTACGTCGAGGCCGTGCTGGCGGCGCAGGCCGATGGCCGCGTGCTGCCGTTCGTGGTGCGGGGCGCGGATGGCCGCATCGTCGGGAGCACCCGCTTCTACGGGCTGGAAGCGGACGTGCCCAAGCTCAGTATCGGCTACACCTGGTACGCGCCCGATGTTCAGCGCACCGGCGTCAACACGGAAACCAAGCTGCTCCTGCTCACCCATGCATTCGAAACATTGGGCTGCATCAGCGTGGTGTTCGAGACCAGCTGGTTCAACCATCGCTCGCGCGCGGCCATCGCCCGGCTGGGCGCCAAGCAGGACGGCGTGCTCCGCAACCACAAGCGCCACACCGACGGCTCGCCGCGCGATACCGTTGTCTTCTCGATCATCGACGGCGAATGGCTGGCGGTGAAACGCAACCTGCTGGCCAAGCTGGCCCGGCACGAACAGGATTCCCCATGAGCACCACCAATACCGTCGGCATCGTCGGCGCCCGCGGCCATACCGGCGCCGAGTTGATCCGCCTGATTGCCCGCCATCCGCACTTCGAGCTGGTGTTCGTGTCCTCGCGCGAGCTCGAAGGGCAGAAGGTCAGCGATCATATCGAAGGGTTCGCCGGCGAGCTGCGCTACGAGAGCCTGAGTCACGAACAGGTCGGTGCGAAGGGTGCAGATGCCGTGATCCTGGCGCTGCCCAACGGCAAGGCGGCCGAACTGGTTGCCGCCATCGACGCACAGGCGCCCGACACCGTCGTGGTCGACCTGTCGGCGGATTTCCGCTTCGACGAGCGCTGGTACTACGGCCTGCCGGAACTCACTCGGCAGAAGTACGCCGGCCAGAAGCGCATCAGCAATCCCGGCTGCTACGCCACCGCCATGCAACTGGCTATTGCGCCACTCCTCGGTCGCCTGGCCGGTCCGCCGCAGTGCTTCGGCGTGTCCGGTTATTCCGGCGCGGGCACCACGCCGTCGGACAAGAACAATACCGACCTGTTGCGCGACAACCTGATGCCGTACGCGCTGACCGACCACATGCACGAGCGCGAAGTCAGCCGCCAGCTGGGCGTACCGGTGGAGTTCATGCCGCACGTTGCGCCGCATTTCCGCGGCATCACCATGACGGTGAACCTGTGGCTGCAGCAGGCAACCAAGGTGGACGACATCCGCGCGCTCTATCGCGAACGTTATGCGCATGAGCCGCTGGTCCGCGTCCTGGACGACGCGCCGTGGGTCAGCCGCATTGCAGGCAAACACGGCGTCGAGATCGGTGGCTTCACCCTGGCCCCCGGCGGCAAGCGCCTGGTCGTGGTCGCGACGCTGGACAACCTGCTCAAGGGCGCGGCGACGCAGGCGATGCAGAACCTCAACCTCGCCTTCGGCTTCGACGAACTCGAAGGCGTGCCCTTGTAGGAGCGCCCTGGGGCGCGACCATGGGATGGACGAAAAAGCATCGCGCCAGAGGGCGCTCCTACAGTTTCATGGAGATATCGATGACGAACCTGTTGTGGCAGAAACCCGGCGTGGCGGTGGACGCGGAGATCCAGCGTTTCCTGGCGGGCGATGACGTGGTGCTGGACCGTGAGTTCTTCCTGCACGACATCCAGGCCAGTACCGCACATGCCGAAGGCCTGCAGCGCATCGGCATCCTGTCGGGCGACGAACTGGCCGGCCTGAAGCGTGAACTGGCGACCCTTGCCGAGGATTTCCGTCGCGGCGAGTTCGTGCTCGACGAGCGTTTCGAGGATGGCCACTCCGCCATCGAGGCGCGGTTGACCGAGCGCCTCGGCGATGCCGGTCGCAAGATCCACACCGGCCGCAGCCGCAACGACCAGATCCTGGTCGCCACGCGCCTCTGGTTGAAGGAAAAACTGGCCCGCGTGGCAGTGCTGTCGCGCGAAATCGCCAAGGTCGCGCTCGACCGTGCGCAGGCCGAACGCGACCTGCCGCTGCCCGGCTACACCCATATCCAGCGCGCCGTGGTGTCGTCGGCCGGCATGTGGTGGGCGGGCTGGGCGGAAGCCTTCATCGACAACACCACGCGCGCGCGCGACACGCTGAAGCTGGTCGACGCCAATCCGCTCGGCACGGCCGCCGGTTACGGTGTCAACCTGAAGCTCGACCGCGAGCACACCACAGCCGCGCTCGGCTTCGCGCGCATGCAGGTCAGTCCGATCTACGCGCAGCTCTCGCGCGGCAAGTTCGAGCTGGCTGCGCTGGAAGCGCTGGGCGGGGCCACGCTGGACCTGCGCCGCATCGCGTGGGACCTGTCGCTGTTCACCAGCGCCGAGTTCGGCTTCGTGGCGCTGCCGGCGCAGTACACCACCGGCAGTTCGATCATGCCGAACAAGCGCAATCCCGACGTCATCGAGTTGATGCGCGCCACCCACGCCAGCGTCGCCGCCGCGCGTACCGAGATCGAACAGCTGCTGTCGCTGCCCTCGGGTTACCACCGCGACCTGCAGGCCAGCAAGGGCGCGATCTTCCATGGCTTCGGCCGCGGATTGCCGGCACTGGAACTGTTGCCGGCGCTGCTGGCCAACCTGGAATGGCGCGAGGATCGGCTGCGTGCCGCGATCGATTCCGGCATGTACGCCACCGATGTCGCCGTCGAAGCGGCGGTCGCCGGCGTGCCGTTCCGCGAGGCTTACAAAGCCGCCGCGGCATCGGCCGACAGCGCGGGGCAGGGACGTACACCGGAAGGCAGCCTCGCCGCGCGCGTGTCGCCCGGTGCTGCCGCCGACCTGCGTCTGGACGAACTGCTCGCTCGCTGGGATGCGCTATGACGCGCTACCTCGTCATGGCCATGCGCCGTCCTTCGTTCGACGATGCCGTGATCGCGCCGCATCTCGCGTTCCTCGACGAACTGCGCGCCGCCGGGCAACTGGAGATGACCGGTGGCTTCAGCGACAGGACCGGCGGCGCCTACGTGCTCGTGAACGTCGCCTCGCTGGAGGAAGCGAAGGCGATCGCCGCGCGCGATCCCCTGGCGCTGACCGGCACCTCCGATCTCACCGTGTACGAATGGAACACCCGCTGAGCTGACACCATGACCCTCGCCACGCCGCCGCTGTTCACCGAACAACCGTTGCCGGCCTGGCGTCGCGCCGTGCTCAAGGTGGGCAGCAGCCTGCTGGCAGCGGAAGGCGAGGGGCTCAGTCCACGCCATGCGCTGAACCTGGCGCAGTTCGTGTCGTCCAGCATCGCCGTGGGGCGCGAAGTGGTCATCGTGTCGTCCGGTGCGGTGGCGGCGGGGCGCGGCCTGCTGCATCGCAAGCCGCAGGCGGGCGTAGCCATGGCCGAGCGCCAGGCACTGGCGGCGCTCGGGCAGGCGCAGCTGATCGCGCTGTGGCAGCGCTTCTTCGACCGTCCCGTGGCGCAGGTGCTGCTGACCCATGACGACCTGCGCAACCGCCGTCGCTACCTCAATGCGCGCGCCACGCTGCAGGAATTGCTGGCGCTGGGTGCGTTGCCGGTGATCAACGAGAACGACACCGTCTCCGTCGACGAACTGAAGCTCGGCGACAACGACAATCTCGCTGCGGTTGTCGCGGCGCTGATCGACGCCGACGCGTTGTTCATCGCCACGGACATCGATGGTTTCTACACGGCCAACCCGCGCACGCGCGCCGACGCGCAGCCAATCCTCGACGTGGAAGCACTGACGCCGGCGTTCTTCGCCATGGCCGGCGGCGCCGGCAGCGGCGTCGGCACCGGTGGCATGCACACCAAGCTGGAAGCGGCGGCGAAGGCGGCGGCGGCCGGCATCGAGACCTTCCTGTTCAACGGCACGCAGGCCGGAACGGTGTCGGCGCTCTCGCGCGGCGCATTGCTCGGGACGCGCTTCCGCCCGGCGCAGAACCGGCTTGCGGCGCGCAAGTACTGGCTGCGCAACGTGCCGGTGGAAGCCGGGGCCATCGTGGTCGATGCCGGCGCGGCGAATGCGATGGGCCAGAAGGGCGCCTCGCTGCTGCCGGGCGGCGTGACCACGGCGGAGGGCGACTTCCGCCGTGGTGACATGGTCGAGCTGGTGCTGCGCGACGAGACGGGCGACCACCGCATCGCGCGTGGCGTCAGCCAGTACTCGGCGATCGACATCCGCCGCATCGCGCGCCGTCACTCGCGCGAGATCGAAGCCATCCTCGGCTACACGTACGGCGAGAACGTCGTCCATCGCGACGACCTGGTGCTGCTGTTATGCTGGCCGCCCATGGATCACGTGATTTTGTAGGCGCGCCCTCGGGGGCGATGCCCCTGCTCGGATTTCCGGATCGAAAAGCATCGCGCCCGAGGGCGCTCCTACAAGGACAGGGATCTCATGATCGATCGTGAGCAAGGAGGTCGCATGACCGACATCAAGACGCTGGCGCTGCAATGCCGCGACGCGGCCACCGCCATCGCGGGCTTGCCGACAGCGGCGAAGAACACCCTGCTGCGTGCGATGGCCGATGCACTGCTGGCCGACGAAGCCGCGATCCTGACGGCCAACGCGCGCGATCTCGAAGCAGCCGCGGCAAAAGGCATCGGCAGCGCCATGCTGGATCGCCTGCGGCTGGACACTGCGCGCCTGCACGGCATCGCATCCGCCGTGCGCGAGGTGGCGGAGCTGCCGGATCCGGTCGGTCAGGTCACCCGCGCCTACGACCGGCCCAACGGCATCCACGTCGAGCGCGTGCGCGTGCCGCTGGGCGTGATCGCGATGATCTACGAGGCACGTCCGAACGTCACCGCCGACGCCGCGGCGCTATGCCTGAAGGCGGGCAACGCGGTGATCCTGCGCGGCGGCTCGGAGGCGATCCATTCCAACACCGCCATCGCGACGGCGTTGAAGCGCGCCCTGCGCGAGGCGGGCCTGCCGGACGCGGTGCTGACGCTGGTCGAGGACCTGCGCCGCGAAACCATCCTGGAACTGATCCAGCTCAGCGAGGTGATCGACCTGGTGATCCCGCGGGGGGGCGAGGGGTTGATCCGCTTCGTCGCCGAACACGCGCGCGTGCCGGTGATCAAGCACTACAAGGGTGTCTGCCACCAGTACGTGGATGCGGGTGCGGACGAAGACCTGGCGCTGGCGCTGCTGCTGGACGGCAAGGTGTCGCGGCCGTCGGCCTGCAATTCGCTGGAGACGCTGCTGGTCCATCGCGACCTCGCACCGACGTTCCTGCCGCGCGCGGCTGAGGCGCTGCGTGCGCGAGGTGTCGAGGTGCGGGCGGATGCGGAGGCACGGGCGCTGATGCAGGGCGCGGTTGCTGCGACGGACGAGGATTTCGCCGCCGAGTTTCTCGATCTGGTGATCGCGGTCGGCGTGGTGGACGACCTGGACGCCGCCATCGCCCATATCCGTCGTTATACGTCCGATCACACCGAGGTCATCGTCACTCGCGATTCCGTCCATGCGGAGAAGTTCCTCAACGCATTGCGGTCCGCCGTGGTGATGGTCAATGCCTCGTCACGGTTCTCGGATGGCGGTGAGTTGGGGTTGGGCGCGGAGATCGGTATCTCGACCACGCGCCTGCATTCGTATGGACCGATGGGGTTGGAGGCGCTGACGGTGGAGCGGTTTGTCGTGCGTGGGGAAGGGCAGGTGCGGCATCCGGACCTGCTCATCGCGACGCGGGGCGAAAAGTGACGCGGAGCGTCATGTATTTGTGATGCATGTCGCAAAAATGAGTTAACAGCGCGTTATTCAGTAGTGTGAGATGTGGCACGGTACTTGCGTCCTTGGGTGCGCCCCCTTGTCGACGCAGCCCCCCCATGTACGACGTCAAGACTTCTTTCCAGGCACCGGACACCCCCGCCCCGGAGCCCGTCACCGAGCTGTTGCCACTGTCCGTGAGCCTTGCGGCTCCGGCACACCGGCGCTTCTACGTGCCGATCCGGCTCAAGTACACGCTCATCCTGCTTGCCTCGCTGGCGTGGGCCGCGCTGTCGGTGAAGCTGTCCCAACCGTGGTTGTCCGAACTGTCCAGGCCGCTGGGCTTCGGGCTGGCCCTGTTCGTGATTGCATTCATCGCCTACGTGCCGGGTTTCATGAATGCCTTCCTGATCGGATCCATCCTGTCCGACCGTCGCCCGGTGCTGCGCAAGTACGACCGCCTGCCGGATGTCTGCGTGCTGGTCGCCAGCTACAACGAAAGCGAGAACATCGCCGACACGCTCACCAGCCTCGCGCGCCAGGACTACCCGGGCAACGTGGAAGTGGTGGTGATCGATGACGGCTCCACGGATGACAGCCTCGCCATCGCCCGCGCGATGGCGGCACAGCTGGGTCGCCCCGGCTTGCAGATCCGCGTGCTGGCACAGCCCAAGAACGGCGGCAAGTCCAAGGCGCTGAACCGCGGCCTGGCCGAGACGCGCCAGGCGCTGGTGGTCACCGTGGACGGCGACTCCTACCTGCGCGCCGACGCGCTGCGCAAGCTGGTGGAACGCTTCCTGTCCGATCCGCCCGGCACGGTGGCCGTCGCAGGCGCGGTACTGGTGCGCAATTCGCGCGAGAACTGGCTGACGCGCAGCCAGGAGTGGGACTACTTCCACGGCATCGCCGCGGTGAAGCGCATGCAGAGCATGTACCACGGCACGCTGGTGGCGCAGGGCGCGTTTTCGCTCTACACCCGCGAATCGCTGGAAGGCGTGGGCGGTTGGCCGGAGTGCGTCGGCGAGGACATCGTGGTGTCGTGGGCGCTGTTGGAGACCGGCGCGCGCATCGGCTACTGCGAGGAAGCCTGCCTGTTCACCAAGGTCCCGACCAAGGTCGGCCAGTTCGCGCGCCAGCGGCAGCGCTGGTCGCGTGGTCTGATGGAAGCCTTCGCGCGCCACGGCCGCCTGCTGGTGAAGCCACGCATGACCACGCTGTTCATCTGGTGGAACCTGCTGTTCCTGCCGCTGGACCTGGTCTACACGTTCGCCTTCATTCCGGGCATCGTGCTGGCCTGCTTCGGCTACTACTGGATCGCCGGCATCATGACGCTGCTGGTGCTGCCGCTGGCGGCGCTGTGGAACATCGTCATCTTCCGCGTGCAGTCGCGCATGTTCAAAAGCCAGGACCTGCGGGTGCGGCGGAACATTTCCGGCTTCGTGTTCTACACGCTGGCCTACACCATGATCCTGCAGCCGGTGTGCGTGATGGGCTACGCCGCCGAACTGCTGCGCCTGCGCAAGACCTGGGGGACCAAATGATGAAGCGCTATCTCCTGAGCGCCGCGCTGGCGCTGGCCGCCACGGCGCCTGCTGCGCTGGCGCAGACGGAAACCGACGGGAACAAGCAGGCCGTGCGCACCGATCTGTGGGTGGGTTCGGATGCGGACGGCAACGAGGCCCGCAAGCTGGCGGTGGGCTGGGACGTGGACCACCGCGACATCGAGCATTGGTGGGGCGTGAAGGTGGAGCACGCGCGCTTCTCCGGGCGTGGCTGGCGCGACGACCAGGACCGCGTGTTCGTCAGTGGCGCGGGCGATGCAGGCGAGCGGTGGCGGTGGGACGGCGATGTGGGCACGAACGGGGACGACTTGATCGGCCGTGCCTCGATCCACAGCCGCGATGCGTACCGCAAGGAGTTCTTCGTCGAACGCGACGTGCTGGAGACGCGCAACGGCGTCGCGCAGGGTTGGGTGCAGACCTTTGCAGGCGCAGGCATTGATGTGCCGATGGGCGAGCGGTGGTCGGCCAGCGGCGTGGCCGGTCTGCAGGACTTCGGCGTGGGCGACAACCTGCGCACGCATCTGCGCGGCAACCTGGTGTTCGCGGTGGCGCCGGAGCAGGGCGTCAGCCTGCAGCTGCGCACGCGCTACTACCGCAACAGCGAGCCACGCGAGGCGGACTACTACTCGCCGCGCTGGTATGGCGAGGCGCTGGGTGTGGTGGGCTGGCGCCGGCATGTGGGCGGTTACCAGTACACGGCACGCGCGGGCCTGGGCCGGCAGCGCAGCGCGGGCGATACGTCCAAGCGGGCGCGGATGCTGGAAGTGGGCGTGGAGACGCCGCGCTGGAAGGATGCGTGGCTGCGGCTTGATGCGGGGTACACGGATACGCCGGTGCTGACGGATACGGGGACGGACAGCTATTCGTACCGGTATCTGCGGTTGCAGGCGTTTGTGGCGTTCTGATTCGCCGCTACATCGTCAGGCTTGCAGGTGTCTACAAAATGCTGGCCAGTCCACTTCCGACACGAAAGGGTCAAGCAGTTGACGCCGTAATCGACGTGGCGATAGCTCAGCGTTTGCTTCCCGAGGGAAGAAGTACGGCGCGCTTCGAATTTCGGCGAGCCATGGAGCAGGACCCTACATTCGCCGATCTTTTTCGCGAATAGAGTCAATTTGCACTTACCGTGCACTTACGAAAAAACCGCCACTAGGGCGGTTTCGTCGTAACACTCTGAATCTATTGGTCGGGGAGACAGGATTCGAACCTGCGACCTCTACGTCCCGAACGTAGCGCTCTACCAGACTGAGCTACACCCCGACTGAGCGCGCCATTGTAGTGAACGACCCCGGTCCCGGCAAGACCCGGAGCCGACTTTCCACCCCGGCCGGGCCCGCACAGCCGGAAGGCTGCGGCTGATGGCGCCGGACCCGTAAAATGCGCGGTCTACGCATGTCGGAGTTGCCCGCTTGATCAAGCCCCGTACCCCGCCCGGAGTGATGGAACTGCTCCCGCGCGAGCAGATCGCCTTCCAGCGCATGCTGGACACCATCCGCCGGAACTACGAGCGCTTCGGCTTCCTGCCGGTGGAAACCCCCGTCTTCGAACTGTCCGAGACCCTGCTGACCAAGTCCGGCGGCGAGACCGAACGGCAGGTCTACTTCGTCCAGTCCACCGGCGCGCTCGCGAAAGAAGGCGAGGGCCTGCCCGAACTGGCCCTGCGCTTCGACCTGACCGTGCCGCTGGCCCGCTACGTGGCCGAACACGAGCACGAACTGACCTTCCCGTTCCGCCGCTACCAGATCCAGCGCGTCTACCGCGGCGAACGCCAGCAGCGCGGCCGCTTCCGCGAGTTCTACCAGTGCGACATCGACGTGATCGGCAAGGACGCGCTGAGCGTGCGCTTCGATGCCGAGATCCTGGCGGTCATCCACGCCGTCTTCAGCGAACTGGGCATCGGCGACTTCACCATCCAGCTGAACAACCGCAAGCTGATGCGCGGCTTCTTCGAGGCGCAGGGCGTCACCGACGGCGAACAGCAGGCGCTGGTGCTGCGCGAGGTCGACAAGCTGGACAAGCGCGGCGCCGACTACGTGCGCGAGACGCTGACCGGTGAAGGCTTCGGCATGTCGGCCGAGGGCGTGGACCGCATCCTCGACTTCGTCGCCATGCGCAGCACGGGTCATGCGGACGCGCTGGCCAAGCTCGATGCACTGGGGCAGGGCAGCGACACCTTCAATCAGGGCGTCGCCGAACTGCGCGAGGTGCTGGACCTGGTCAAGGCGCTGGGCGTGCCCGAGGATGCGTATTGCCTGAATTTCTCCATCGCCCGTGGCCTGGACTATTACACCGGCACCGTCTACGAGACCCAGCTGGATGGCTACCCGCAGATCGGCTCGATCTGCTCAGGCGGCCGCTACGAAGACCTGGCCAGCCACTACACCAAGTCGAAGCTGCCGGGCGTGGGTATCTCGATCGGCCTGACCCGCCTGTTCTGGCAGCTGCGCGAGGCCGGTCTGATCGCCGGCAGCGACGAAAGCAGCGTGCAGGCGATGGTCGCCCTGATGGAAGACGGCCAGCTGGCCGGTTCGCTGGACATCGCGCGCCGCCTGCGCGCGGCCGGCATCAACACCGAAGTGCAGATGGAAAGCCGCAAGCTGGCGAAACAGTTCCAGTACGCCTCGCGTGCCGGCATCCGGTTCGTCGTGCTGGCGGGAGAGGACGAGCTGGCGCGCGGTGTGGTGACGGTGAAGGACCTGCTGCGCGAGCAGCAGTTCGAAGTGACGCGCGAGGAACTGGCCAGCAGCCTGAAGGTGGAGCTGGAACAGGCCCGCGTACTGGCGGGGCGCTGACATGAAACCGATCCTGCTGGATGGCAAATCGCTCACCCGCGACCGGTTGGTCGAGATCGCCTTCGGTGCCAGCGTCGAGCTGGACAAGGGCGCACTGAAGGCCGTCGCGCGCGCCGCCGACTTCCTCGCCGAACAGGTCAGCCGCGAGGAACCGATCTACGGCGTGTCGACCGGCTTCGGCAGCAATGCCGACAAACTGCTCGGCGCGCATCCGCTGCGCGACGAACTGCCGGGCGCGGTGAAGTCCGGGCGCTCGCTGCACGAGGAGCTGCAGTACAACCTGATCGTCACCCACGCGGTCTGCGTGGGCGAACCGATGGCGCCGGAGATCGTCCGCGCCATGCTCGGCATCCGCATCAACACGCTGCTGAAGGGCCACTCCGGCATCCGCGTGGAGACGCTGCAGGCGCTGGCGGCGATGCTCAACGCCGGCATCGTGCCGGTGGTGCCGTCGCTGGGTTCGGTGGGTGCGTCGGGTGACCTCGCGCCGCTGTCGCACCTGGCCATCGTGCTGCTCGGTGGCGGCGAAGCCTTCCATGAAGGCGAGCGCATGTCCGGTGCGGACGCGCTGAAGCGCGCGGGGCTGTCGCCGGTCTCGCTGTCGTACAAGGAAGGGCTGGCGCTGAACAACGGCACCGCGCAGATGCTGGCGATGGGCGTGCTGGCGACCTACCGGCTGGACAACCTGCTGGACACCGCTGATCTGGCCGCGGCCATGACGATCGATGCGTTCGCGGGCCGCCTGGGCGCGTTCGCCGAAGAGGTCCACGCGCTGCGGCCGCATCCGGGCCAAGTGCATGTGGCTGCTCGCCTGCGCGATCTTCTCGAGGGTTCGACGCTCGCCGACATTCCCTACCATCTGGTGCCGAAGTTCCGCCCGTGGCTGCCGCGCAGCTGGGATACGCCCGAGGCGCAGGCGCTGCGTTTCGACATCGGCTGGGACTGGGTGCCGACGGACCAGCGCCACGGTCGGGAGAAGTTCTATGACCGCTTCATGCCGTTCCGTGGCGGCAAGAAGCACCAGCCGCAGGACAGCTACTCCTTGCGCTGCATTCCGCAGGTGCACGGCGCCGTGCGCGACGCGGTGGAACAGGCCAAGCGCGTGCTGGAGATCGAACTCAACGCGGTCACCGACAATCCGCTGGTGTTCCCCGACAAGCACGCCGATCACGTGGAAGAGCAGGTGATCTCCGCCGGCCACTTCCACGGCATGCCGCTGGCGTTGGCCATGAGCTACGTGAAGGCCGCCATCCCGACGCTGGCCTCCATCTCCGAGCGCCGGCTCAACAAACTGGTGGATCCATCCACCAATGACGGCCTGCCTGCGTTCCTGATCGGCAACGAGGATGGCACCGAGTCGGGCCACATGATCGTGCAGTACTCGGCGGCGGCCATCGTCAACGACCTGGCCAGCCGTGCGCACCCGGCCAGCGTGTTCTCGGTGCCGACCAGCGCGAACGCGGAGGACCATGTGTCGATGGGCGCCAACGAAGCACGCCATGTACTGGCGATGGTGCAGGACCTGGGCAAGGTGCTGGCGCTGGAGCTGTACACCGCCGCCCAGGCGCTGGACCTGCGGCGCGACATGATCAACGCCGCGCGTGCGCTGTCCGACCGTACCGACGCCGAAGGGCTGGCGGTGAAGGTGGCCGGTGGTCCGCAGCCGGGTGCCGAAGAACGCGACACCTTCCTGGCCGAAGTCGATGCCCTGCGTGCCGCGCTGGCGGCCAGCGAGGCCTTCCATCCCGGTCACGCGGTGGCGGCGGCGCATGCGGCGATCCGCGCGAAGATTCCCTTCCTCGACCGCGACCGCGCGCTCGACGGCGAAGTCGCCACTGCCGTGCGGTTGGTGGAGTCGGGCGAGATCCTCGCCGCCGTCCGGAACCGCTGAGCTGCTTCCTGTAGGAGCGACGTAAGTCGCGACCGCATGAATGAAGCTGCCCTTACGACAGGGCAGCCAAGGATGGTGCGGCGATCTTGTAGTTTGTCTGACACAGGTCCATGCGCTTACGGTGCACGGTCGCGACTTACGTCGCTCCTACAGTTGACCCGGTCGCCTCACAACGTCCGCACGCAGTCCCGCCCTTCGGCTTTCGCGGCATACAGCGCTTGGTCGGCCACCTGCAGGGCTGATTCCAGGCTGTCCCGCGCCTCAAGATCCACGCAGTGCACGCCGATGCTGGCGGACACCGCGATCTCCAGCGCGCCGCTGCGACACGGTTGCGCGCGCAGAGCCTGGCGCAGCTCTTCGGCCACCACGCTGGCTTCGCCCAGGCCCATGCCGGGCAGGGCGGCGATGAACTCCTCGCCGCCGAAGCGCGCCAGCAGTGCGCCATGCGGGCGCAGCGTCTCGGCCAGCGTGTTCGACGTCCAGCGCAGGCAGTCGTCGCCGACCAGGTGGCCGTAGGTGTCGTTGATGCGCTTGAAGTGGTCCAGGTCGATCATCAGCAGCGAGATCGGCCGCTGCGAATTGCGCGACTGCGACAGCAGGTGCTCGAACGCCTCGCGGAAGTGCGTGCGGTTGTAGAGATCGGTCAGGCCGTCGAGGCGACTGGATTCACGCAGCCGATGATGTGCCGTCTGCAGTTCCGACATCGCCTGCCGCAGTTCCCCGGTACGGACGACGATCTGCTCCTCCAGCAGGTTCTTCGCGTCGCGCACGATGCGTTCGTTTTCGTTGCGCAGGGCGGCGTAGCGGTATCCCAGCGCCACCGACAGCAGCAGCATCTCCAGCGCCGAGCCGATCTGCACGCCGTACTCGGTCAGGAAGGTCTTCGGCAGCAGGCCGAACGCCAGCGCCACGAAGACGCCGGTGCCCAGCAGGAACATCGCCCATGCCAGCAGGAACACCTTCGCGGGCCGGTACCCGGTGCGCACCACCATCAGCGTGATGACGGCGATCCACACGATGCTGGGGAACACCGCCGCCGAGGCGATCGGCGTGGCCACGTGGTAGGGCAGCTGCGTGGCGGCGATGCCGAGCAGCACGAAGAACGCGATGATCGCCTTGCTGATGCGGTCGCCCAGTCGCCATCGCGTGTTGAGATCGAGGAAGGTGCGTGAGAACTGCTGCATGCCGATCTGCGCCAGGCAGACCGAGAGCGGAACCGACTTGTCCGCCAGCCACGTGGAGTGCGGCCAGAAGTATTCGAATCCCAGTCCGTTGAGGGTGAACAGCACCAGGCCGAAGGCAGTGATGTGGAACAGGTACCAGAAGTAGCTGCCATCGCGCAGCACCAGCCACAGCACCAGGTTGTAGAAGAACAGCGCGATGAGGATGCCGTAGTAGATGCCGATGCCGAGTTGGCCGTCGCGCGAGAGCTCCGCGAAGGCTGCGGGCGTGTACAGGAACAGCGGCACCTGCATCGAACTCTGGCTTTGCACGCGGACCAGCAGGTCGACTTCTTCGCCGGTCGGCAGGTCGAGCCAGAAATTTGGGTGGCGGTAGCGGATGCTGCGCTGTTCGAACGGGAACGTGTCACCACCGGCGTGGTGCACGGTGCGGCCGTCCGGATAGCGCGCGTATACGTCGATGCGGTCGCTGAGCGCGTACTGCTGCACCAGCAGCCAGCGTTGCTCGCGCGGGTTCGCGTTGGTCACGCGGACATGGAACCAGAAGGCGCCGGTCTGGAAGCCGAACGAGGCATCGCCATTCGGCAAGGCGGCGAAATGCCCGCTGTCGAGCAGGTCGTGCGCCTCGTCCAGAGTCGCCGCTCCGCCTGCGTCGTGCAGGTACGTCGTCTGCGGTGCGAGTGGCAGGTAGCTGGTATCGGGCGCGATGCGGGCCGGCGTGTCGGCGGCCGCCAGCAAGGGACAGAGCGCCAGCAGCAGGAGCCAGCCCGCCAGTCTGTAACGTGTGAAGCGCGATCTGAGCGATGGCGGCATACCCGTCCCCCCCGGGGTGCCCGTTGGGCCGTCGGTGTTCCCGATGCGGCGGTCAGGCGTCCTTGGCAGTGTACTCATCGTCCCTGTCCGCTCCCGTCCATCGCGTCCCCTTGTTTCCTGTCCAGGACAACGCAATCGGCGGCCGTATCCAGACAGGGTCGTTCACAGGGCGTCGGTTGACGCTATGCAGCAATCCGGCTAATGTACTAGCGCATTAATACATTGGAACTCGAATCCTCATGAAACGTCGCTCCGCCAACGACCTCCCGGATGCTGCCGACGGCCCGCTGCAGGCGCTGTCCGACGCGCTGGCGGCGCTGGGGGAGGTCGACGAGGTACGTGCTTTCCTGGAGGACCTGTGCACGCCGGCGGAGCTGGAGGCCATGTCCGACCGCTGGCGGGTGGTGCCCCTGCTGCTGAAAGGCGTGCCCTACCGCGAGATCCATGACCTGACCCAGGTCAGCGTCACCACCATCGGCCGTGTCGCCCGCACGCTGGAACGCGGCGCCGGCGGCTACGCCACCGCTGTCCAGCGCCAGCAGGCCGCGACGGCTTCCGCTTCCCACTGAGTCCTTCCATGAGTCCCTCCCTGACCCCCGCGACGCGCGATCGCCTGCGCATCGCCATCCAGAAAAGCGGCCGGCTGGCCGAGCCCGCGCGCACGCTGCTGGCGGCCTGCGGCCTGAGCTGGCGCGAGAGCCGCGACAAGCTGTTCTGCTACGGCGAATCCCTGCCGGTGGACCTGCTGCTCGTCCGCGACGACGACATCCCCGGCCTGATCGCCGATGGCGTCTGCGACTTCGGCATCGTCGGCCGCAACGAACTGGACGAGCAGGCCGGCGAGCGCGTCCTGATCGGCCTGCCGCAGGCGTACCGGGAACTGCGCCCGCTGGGCTTCGGCAGCTGCCGGTTGATGCTGGCCGTGCCCGATAGTTGGGAATGGCAGGGGCCGCAACAACTGCAAGGTCTGCGCATCGCCACCAGCTATCCGTCGGTGCTGCGCCAGTGGCTGCAGGCGCGCGGTATCGACGCGGCAGTGGTCGAACTGTCCGGCTCGGTCGAGATCGCCCCCAAGCTGGGCACGGCGGACCTGATCTGCGATCTCGTCTCCAGCGGGGCCACGCTCGCCGCGAACCAGCTGAAGCCCGTGGAAACCCTGCTCGACAGCGAAGCGGTGCTGGCCGGTCCTGCGCGCGAGTTCGACGACGCCCGCGCCGGGCTCGCCGACATGTTGCTGCGTCGCCTGGACGGGGTGCTGAAGTTGAAGGACAGCAAGCTGCTGATGTTCCGCGCCGAGCGCGACACGGTGCCGGCGCTGTCGCGCCTGCTGACCGACAGCGAAGGCCTGGTCACGCTGCCGGGTGGCGAAGAGGGTCCGCTGTCCTTGCAGGCGATGTGTCACGGCGCCGTTACCTGGCAGCGGCTGGAAGAACTGCAGCGTGCCGGTGCGCAGGGCTTGATGGTGCTGTCGGTCGAGAGGTCGTTGGCATGACCGCATCTCCCGCCCCCGTGTACGACTGGACAGTGCTGGACGCTGCCGCGCGTGCGGCCCTGCTCGCACGACCGGTCCAGTCCGTCGCACAGCGCACACGCGACGCCGTGGCCGGCGTGTTGGCGGATGTGCAGGCGCGCGGCGACGTTGCGCTGCGCGAGGTCACCGCGCGCTTCGACGGCGTGGAACTCGCCGCGTTCGAGGTCAGCGAAGAAGAATTCGCCGCTGCGCACACGGCCGTGCCGGCCGACCTGCGCCAGGCGATGCAGGACGCCGCCGCGCGCATCGAAGCCTTCCATCGCGCCGGCATGGCGCAGCCCTACGCCGTGGAAACGGCGCCCGGCGTGGTCTGCGAGCGGATGATCCTGCCGATCCCGCGGGTTGGCCTGTACGTGCCGGCCGGCAGCGCGCCGCTGCCATCCACGGCGCTGATGCTCGGCATTCCTTCCCGCCTGGCCGGCTGCCGCGAGGTCGTGTTGTGCACGCCGCCGCGCAAGGACGGCACCGCCGATCCTGCCGTACTGGTGGCCGCACAGCTGACCGGTGTGCGCCGCGTCTTCAAGCTGGGCGGCGCGCAGGCGATCGCCGCAATGGCGTTCGGCACCGAGAGCGTGCCGGCGTGCGACAAGCTGTTCGGGCCCGGCAACAGCTACGTGACCGAAGCCAAGCAGCAGGTCGCGCAGGCCGGCGCCGCCGCCATCGACATGCCGGCAGGTCCCTCGGAAGTGCTGGTGATCGCCGATACCGGTGCGGATGCGGCCTTCGTCGCCGCCGACCTGCTGTCGCAGGCCGAGCATGGTCCGGACTCGCAGGTGCTGCTGCTGACCGATGACGAGGGGTTGATCGAGCGGGTGCAAGCCGAACTCATCGCGCAACTCGTCACGCTGGACCGTGCCGACATCGCGCGGCAGGCGCTATCGGCGTCGCGGCTGGTCAAGGTGGCGACGCTGGAAGAGGCCTTCGCCATCAGCAACCGTTATGCACCCGAACACCTGATCGTGGCGCTGCGCGAGCCGCGCGCGTGGTTGGACAAGGTGGAGGCAGCCGGTTCGGTATTCCTCGGTGATTACACGCCGGAAGCGCTCGGCGACTACTGCAGCGGCACCAACCATGTGCTCCCGACCAGCGGCGCCGCACGTGCTTACAGCGGCGTCAGCGTGGCCAGCTTCCAGAATTTCGTCAGCGTGCAGTCGGCCAGCCGTGCCGGCATCGTCGCCATCGGCGACTGCGCCCTGACGCTTGCGCGCGCCGAAGGACTGGACGCACATGCCAACGCGGTCGCGCTGCGCCTGCGCAAGGCGGCCGCATGAGCGCCGTGTTCTCTCTGGTTCGCCCCGACCTCCGCGACTTCGCCGGGTACAAGTCCGCGCGCAGCGAAGCCCTGCGTGGGGACGTGTGGTTGAACGCCAACGAGTCTGCCTGGGCGAACCCGGCGGACGGGCAGGGCCGCAGCCGCCGTTATCCCGATCCGCAACCGCCGGCCTTGCGCGCGCGTCTGGCGCAGCTCTACGGTGTCGCGCCGGAACAGTTGCTGGTAGGACGCGGCAGCGATGAAGCCATCGACCTGCTGGTGCGTGCGCTGTGCGTGCCGGGACAGGACGCCATCGTGGTGACGCCGCCGGTGTTCGGCATGTACGCGGTCTGTGCACGCCTGCAAGGGGCTCGCGTGGTGGAGGTGCCGCTGGTCGATGGCGACACCGGCTTCACCGCCGACCTTGATGCCATTCGCGACACGGCGCTGGCGCAGGGCGCCAAGCTGGTGTTCCTGTGTTCGCCCTCGAATCCGGCCGGCTCGGCCATTCCGCTTGACGACGTCGCCGCATTGGCGCGTGGGTTGGACGGCCGTGCACTGGTCGTGGTGGACGAGGCGTATGGCGAGTTCGCCGAAGGCGCTTCTGCGACGACGCTGCTGGAGACGCAGGCCAACATCGCGGTATTGCGTACGCTCTCGAAGGCGCATGCCCTGGCGGCGGCGCGCATCGGTGTCGTGATCGGCGATGCGGACCTGATCGCGGTCCTGCAGCGTTGCCAGGCGCCGTATCCGGTCCCGACGCCCTGCGCCGACCTGGCGCTGGACGGGCTGTCCGATGCCGCACTGGCGCAGACCCGCGAGCGCGTCGCCCTGGTGCGTAGCGAACGCGAACGCTTGCGCGCCGCGCTCGAAAGGACGGCCGGCGTCCGCCGCGTCTATCCATCGCAGGGAAATTACGTACTGGCGCGCTTCGTCGATGCCGAACGTGCTTTCCGCACGTTGCTCGCGGCTGGCGTGGTGGTGCGCGACCAGCGCGCCGCGCCGCAACTCGGCGACGCATTGCGCATCACCGTCGGCTCGCCGGCACAGAATGACCGCGTCATCGCGGCCCTCAACGCGCAGGAGCAGGCCGCGTGACGCCCATCCTCTTCATCGACCGCGACGGCACCCTGATCGAGGAGCCCGAGGATTTCCAGATCGATGCGTACGAGAAGGTGCGTTTCGTCGCCGGCGTCATTCCGGCGCTGCTCAAGTTGCGCGACGCCGGCTACCAGTTCGTCATCGTCAGCAACCAGGACGGGCTGGGCAGCGAGCAGTATCCGCGCGCCAGCTTCGACGGCCCGCAGGCATTGATGATGCAGGTGTTCGAGAGCCAGGGCATCCGTTTCCGCGACGTGCTGATCGATGAGAGCTGGCCGCACGAGAACAAGCCGACGCGCAAGCCGGGCATCGGTTTGATGGTCCCCTATCTGCAGGATCGCAGCATCGACTGGGCGCGCTCGGGCATGGTCGGCGACCGGCCGACCGACATCCAGTTCGCCGACAACCTGAAGATCCGAGGCTTCCAGCTGAAGACCGCGCAGTTCGGCGGCGAATGGGACTGGGCCGGCATCGCGCACGAACTGGCGGACGCGCCGCGGCGTGCGGTGGTCCAGCGCAACACGAAGGAAACGAAGATCCGCGTCGAGGTGGACCTCGACCGCGTCGCCGAGCCGGTCGCGAAGACCGGCCTGCCGTTCTTCGACCACATGCTGGAGCAGATCGGCAAGCACGGCGGTTTCGCCCTGGAGGTGCGCGCCGAGGGCGACCTGCACATCGACGAGCACCACACCGTCGAGGACACCGGCCTGGCGCTGGGCCAGGCGCTGAAGGAGGCGCTCGGCGACAAGCGCGGCATCGGTCGCTACGGTTTCACCCTGCCGATGGACGAGACGCTGGCCAGCGCCGCGCTGGATTTCAGCGGGCGGCCGTACTTCGTCTTCAGCGGCGAGTTCCGCCGCGAGCGCGTCGGTGACCTGCCGACCGAACTGGTGCCGCACTTCTTCCGTTCGCTCTGCGATGCCTCGGGCATGAACCTCAACCTCAAGGTGGAAGGCGACAACGACCACCACAAGGTCGAGGCCAGCTTCAAGGCACTGGCGCGCACGCTGCGCCAGGCGATCAAGCGCGAAGGTGCCGAACTGCCTACTACCAAGGGTGCGTTGTGATGCAGGTGGTCCTGGTCGATGCCGGTGGCTCCAACATCGGGTCGGTGCGCTATGCGTTGCAACGCCTGGGTGTGGAAGCGGAACTGACCGGTGATGCGGCGACCATCCGGGCCGCCGACCGGGTGATCCTGCCCGGTGTGGGCGCGGCAGCGGTCTGCATGGCGCGGCTCCGGGAACTGGAACTGGTCGACGTGCTGCGCACGCTGGACACGCCGTTGCTCGGCGTCTGTGTCGGTGTGCAGTTGCTGTTCGCGCACTCCGAGGAAGACGACACGCCCTGCCTGGGCTTGTTGCCGGGTCGCGTGCGCAAGCTGCCGACGGCACCCGGCATCCGCGTGCCGCACATGGGCTGGAACACCTTGCACCGCACCCGCGACGCCTCGCTGCTGGAAGGCATCGCCGACGGCGACCACGCCTACTTCGTGCACAGCTATGCCGCAGCGGTCGATGACGATTGCCTGTGCAGCAGCGAACATGGCCAGCGCTTCGCCGCTGTCGTGCAGCGTGGCAATGTCGCCGGCGCGCAGTTCCATCCCGAGCGCTCCGGCGCCGTGGGCGCGCGGCTCCTGAAGAACTTCATCGACTACGGACTGCAATGACCGGTTTCACTGTCTATCCCGCCATCGACGTGCGCGATGGCCGCGTGGTGCGCCTGGCGCAGGGCGACTATGCGCGCGAAACACGCTATGAAGACGCGCCGCTCGACGTCGCGTCGCGCTATGCCGAGCAGGGCGCGGAGTGGCTGCACCTGGTCGACCTGGACGCGGCCCGTGCCGGCGGCTACACGCTGGCGCCGCTGCTGGGCGACATCGCCCGTGCGACCGCGCTGAAGGTGCAGACCGGTGGCGGCGTGCGCCAGCGCGACGACGTGGCCCGCATCCTCGATGCGGGCGCCGACCGCGTGGTCATCGGTTCGCTGGCGGTCCGCGAACCGGACACCGTGCTGGCCTGGCTGGCCGAGTTCGGCAGCGAACGCATTACCGTGGCCCTCGATACGCGCTGTGACCGCGACGGCATCTGGCGCCTGCCCGTGCATGGCTGGACCGAGACCGCGTCGGAAACCCTGGACGAACTCGCCACGCGCTACGCCGCCGCCGGCCTTCGCCACCTGCTGTGCACCGACATCGCCCGCGACGGCATGCTGACCGGCCCGAACCTCGCCCTGTACGCCTACCTGCACGATTCGGTGCCGTCACTGGCCGTGCAGGCCTCGGGCGGCGTCAGCGCGGTCGCCGATGTCGACGGCGCGCGCCAGGCGGGTTGCGCCGGCATCGTGCTCGGGCGGGCGCTGCTTGAAGGCCGCTTCACGCTGCCGGAGGCCCTGGCGTGCTGAGCCGGCGCATCATCCCGTGCCTCGATGTGCGCGAAGGGCGCGTGGTCAAGGGTGTGAAGTTCCGCGATCACGTGGACATGGGCGACATCGCCGACTTGGCGCTGCGCTATCGCGACGAAGGCGCTGACGAACTGGTGTTCTACGACATCAGCGCCAGTCCCGAGGGACGCTCGGTCGACTACGCCTGGATCGAGCGGGTGTCGCGCCTGCTCGACATCCCGTTCTGCGTGGCCGGCGGCATCCGCGATGTCGAGACAGCACGACGCGTGCTGTACAGCGGCGCCGACAAGGTGTCGGTGAATACGCCGGCGCTCGAGCGCCCCGCCTTGATCGGCGAACTGGCCGAAGCCTTCGGCGTGCAGTGCGTGGTGGTGGGTATCGATTCCATTCGCGAGCCGGATGGCGAGTGGCGCGTGCGCCGCTATACCGGCGATCCCTCGAAGATGCAGGGCGCCGGACTGCGGACGCTGGACTGGGTGGTGCAGGCGCAGCAATTGGGTGCGGGCGAGATCGTGCTGAACTGCATGGACCAGGACGGCGTGCGTCGGGGCTACGATCTGGTGCAGCTGCGGGCCGTGCGTGCCGTGTGCGAAGTGCCGCTGATCGCGTCGGGTGGGGCCGGCGAACCAGGACACTTCGCGGATGTGTTCAAGCAGGCGGATGTGGATGGCGCGCTGGCGGCCAGTGTCTTCCACAGCGGGCAGATCCGGATTCCGGCATTGAAGCAGGCATTGGCAGGGCAGGGCATCGAGGTGCGACGTGGCGACTGACAACGGACAACCGGTATTCGATCCCGCGCGCCTGGACTGGGACAAGGGCGACGGCCTGCTGCCCGTCATCGTGCAGGACGCGGCGAACCTTCGCGTACTGATGCTGGGCTACATGAACCGCGAAGCGCTCGACCGCACGCTGGCGAGCGGTCGCGTGACCTTCTTCAGTCGCAGCAAGCAGCGCTTGTGGACCAAGGGCGAAAGCTCGGGCCATGTGCTGGAGCTGGTATCGGTCGATGTGGACTGCGACGACGACACGCTGCTGGTGCTCGCGCACCCGCAGGGGCCTACCTGCCACCTGCAGCGGCCCAGCTGTTTCCCGGCGGCACCGTCGGCCTTCCTGTCCGAACTCGACGCCCTGATCGCACGGCGCGAGCGCGAACGCCCGGCGGACAGCTACACCACGCGGCTGTTCGAGGGTGGCGTGCGGCGGATCGCGCAGAAGGTTGGCGAGGAGGGCGTGGAGACCGCGCTGGCAGGCGTAGCGCAGGACGACACCGCCCTGCTGGGAGAAAGCGCCGACCTGCTGTACCACCTGACCGTGCTGCTGCGCGCGCGCGGACTGTCGCTGGCGGATGCGGTCGACGTACTGCGCGAGCGCCACGCTCCCTGATGACGCATCCCAGTCGGTTGTAGGAGCGCCCTCGGGCGCGATGCTCTTCGTGCTGCGGGGAAAGAAGAAGCATCGCGCCCGACGCGCTCCTACAGAGCCTGGAACGGCACGTCGCTCCCACAAGCACACCGTCATGACTGCTGGGCGTGCGCCATAATCCGCCGGTCGCCCCCGCTGGAGTTGCCGTGCGCACCTCGCTGATCGTCATGTTGCTGGCCTGCCTGGCCGTTCCCGCCTACGCATTGCCTCCACCGTGCAGTAGCGGCCTGGTCTTCGAGGACCGTAACGGCAATGGCGTGCGGGATGCAGACGAACCCGGTATCGCGGGCATTAAGGTGTCCGACGGGATGAAGCTGGTAGCCACCAACGCGAACGGCGAGTACAACGTGCCGTACGAAGACGGGCGCACGCTGTTCGTCATCAAGCCTGCCGGCTACACGCTATCGGTCAGGCCCGACGGCATGCCGGATTTCTGGCACAACCGGCAGTACCATGCCGGCCCCGCGCTGAAGTACGGGGGTATCCCGCAACGCCAGCCCGGCTGCAAGGATTTCGGCCTTCGCCCACGCGAAGCAAACGCGGGCAAAGGTCCATTCGAGGCCTTGCTGCTGGCCGACAGCCAGACCGCATCGCTGCAGGACGTGGACTACTACTGGCGCGACATCGTGCAGCCGTTGGTCGGCAAGCACGGTGTGTCGCTTGGACTGACACTGGGCGACGTCGTCAACGACGACCTGTCGCTCTATCCCGCGTTGCTGCGCACGACGATGAGCCTGCAGGTGCCCTGGCTGTTCATTCCGGGCAACCACGATCTCGATGTCGATGCTGTCGGCGACGAGGCATCGCTGCGCACCTTCCGCCACTATCTCGGCCCGGACACGTTCGCCTGGGAAGAGGAGGCGATGACCTTCATCGGGCTGGACGACATCATCTACCAGCCCAGCAAGTCGCCGGCGTATGTCGGTGGGCTGCGCGAGGACCAGTTCGCGTTCCTGCAGGCCTACCTGCCGACCGTACGCAAGGACCGGTTGCTGGTGATCGGCGTGCACATTCCGTTCTTCGAAGAAGGCGCGCGGGGATTCCGTGTCGCCGACCGCGAACGGCTGTTCGCGCTGCTGAAGGATTTTCCGCATGTGCTGCTGCTGAGCGGACATACCCACACGCAGCGGCACTGGTACCACGATGCCGCCACCGGCTGGCACGGCATGAAGCCGCTGCACGAGTACAACGTGGGTGCCGCCTGTGGCGCGTACTGGTCCGGTGTCAAGGATGTGCAGGGCATCCCTGACACGACCATGGCCGATGGCACGCCGAACGGTTACGCGCGCCTGCGCGTCGGAGCCGGCGGGGAATACACGTTGTCGTGGCATCCGGCGCGCGCGGTCGACGACAACGGTATCGGCCTGCATGCGCCGAAGGTGCTGAGACAGGGCGCATATCCCGCCTGGGGCGTGTATGCCAACGTTTACATGGGCGATTCGGATACCCGCGTCGAGTTCCGTGTCGATGGCGGTGAATGGAAAACGATGAAGCGTGTCGAACAGCCCGATCCGTCATTGCGGGTGGAGAACATGCGCGACGATCTGGCCGATGCGCTGCGTGGCTACGATCGCTCGCCGGAAGCCGAGCCGTCGCACCACCTGTGGCGCGGCGCGCTGCCCACCGACCTGGCCGAGGGCGAGCATCGCGTGGAGGTACGAGCGTTCGACCGTTGGCGTGGCGAAACGACGGCCCACACGACCTACCGCCTGCAGACGGCGGAGCCCTGAGCATGGCCGCGCCCGACCTTCCGACTGAACATTTTGCCGACGCCGCTGCCTGGGAGCGCTGGCTGGAGCGCCACCCCGAATCCGCGGGTGTATGGCTGAAGATCGCGAAGAAGGATGCCGGCATCCCCTCGGTAACCTATGCCGAAGCGCTGGATGTCGCGCTCTGCCATGGATGGATCGACGGACAGAAGAAGAGCTTCGACACCCGTTTCTTCCTGCAGCGCTTCACCCCGCGCCGCGCGCGCAGCACCTGGTCGAAGATCAACGTGGCCAAGATCGACGTCCTTGTCGCCGCCGGCCGCATGCGGCCAGCGGGGCTGCGCGAGGTCGAGGCGGCGAAGGCCGACGGGCGTTGGGATGCCGCATACGACGGCGCGAAATCCATGGACGTGCCACCCGAACTGGCGCAGGCCCTGGCGCTGGCCAGGCATCGCAAGGCCAAGGCCTTCTTCGACACGCTGGACAAGACCAACCGCTACGCCGTGTGCTGGCGGGTGCAGACGGCCGTGAAGCCGGAAACCAAGCGCGCGCGGGTCGAGAAGCTGGTCGCCATGCTGGCGCGCGGCGAGAAAATCCACGGCTGACGCAACCCGGAAAGGGGTCAGGCGGACGAAGGCGCCCGCCGCCGCAAGCGGGCTCCCGCGCGCCAGGCCATCGCTTTGAACGGTAAACCCCCGCCATCGATGGCCACGCGCCGGGGTTGCAGGCCCACGCGCTGCATCAGCGGCCGTTTCGGGTGGTTGAAGGCGAGCGCCCGGATCAGCCTGCGGGGCTGCGCGGTATTGAAGATGATCGATGTGGAATAGCGGTCGATAGGGAAGGGCGTGACGCTGCCGGGAGCCGCGATGAACAGGTACCGCATCGCGTCATCGATGCCATGGGCGGCGCCGGCCCTGTCCTCAAGGCAGCGGACGCGTGTCAAGCAGGCACGTCCGGCATCGGCGGGTGAGCGTACACGCTCAACGGCCCTTCGCAGACCGACAGGACCGCGACAGCATAGGCTGGCCGGTCGGGCGTGGCCGGTCTGCCCCGGGTCCGGCGTTCAAGGACACGGGGAAACCGCGCGCAAGGGGTGCGCGGGTACCGCATCACGGGTGTACAGGGGGAGTCATGAGTGCCTGGTTTTCTGCCGGCGTGCCTGCGGCACAGATGGATCGGTCGCCATTCAAGTTCCAGCATCAGCTGGTGGGACATCCGGCGCTGACCATCGAGGGATTGGCTGCGTCGCTGCCGCGACTGCCGCGCGACAAGGTGATGTTCTCGAAGGGTCTGTCGGACCTGGCGGTCAATTTCGACCGCGCCCACATCGATCATCGCAACGAACTCAGCCTGGAACAGACGATCGAGACCATCCGGACGTCCAGCTCCTATATCGCCGTGCGCGATCCCGAGGACGACCCTGCGTTCCGCGGGCTTTACGCGGACTTGCGCGCCGAGGTCACCGACCTGCTGCGGCAGGGAGGCAAGTCGCGCGCGGTCTACGAGCCGCGCATGTGGCTGTTCATCGCTTCGCCCAATGCGGTGACGCCGTTCCACTTCGATCGCTATTCCAACTTCCTGATGCAGATCCGGGGAAGCAAGCAGGTCGCGGTGTTCCCGAATTTCCGGAACGACATCGTGCCGAATGACGTGTGCGAGGCGT
Source organism: uncultured Pseudoxanthomonas sp. (assembly GCA_946886405.1). The sequence continues at coordinate 13,746 of CAMPIO010000022.1, read as the reverse complement.
ACATGGCGCGGGAGCCGTCGGTGCCGCTGTGGCGCGACGAACTCGACCAGCATGCGGAGAAGTTCGATTTCCAGCCCGGCGATGCGCTGCACATTCCCTATATATCGGGTCACTACGTGAAGAACGGCGCCGAGGACGTCTCGATCTCGCTGTCGTTCTTTTTCCAGACCGACGAAACCCTGCGCTGGTCGAACGCCATGCAGTTGAACCATCGCCTCCGCAAGTGGGGTCGGCCGGTCGGGTTTTCGCCCCATCCCGTCGGCCTGTCGTCCACGCGCGACGACATGAAGGCGCGCGTGCTGCCCGCCGTGACCGGAGCGGGCACGGCATTCCACCGCGTGAAGCGCTGGCTGCGGGCTGCGCGTCCGGCGTCGGGCACGTCTGCCATGGTGGCCATGGCGCTTTGGCTGGAAAGTCCGATGGCGGCGATGCTGGGTGCGTGAGCCAGTCCCGTGAAGCGGGGATGCATCAGTCGCGAGGCGAGCCCGCTTTCACGCTGAACCATGCGCCGGTCAACAGCAGCGTGACCGCCACGGCCTGGATCGCGTGCGCCTGCGCGCGGCCCGATGCCACCAGCAACAGCGTCGACAGCAGCGGAGCCAGATAGGAAAGGCTGCCAAGCAAGGCGATGTCGCCCCGCTTGGTGCCGTGGTCCCACAGCCAGAACGCGGCGCCTACCGGTCCGATTCCCATCAGCACCAGCACCAGCCATTGGCTGGTCGTCGGCGCGATGGTCTGTTCGCCGGCGAGGTGGGCGATGGCGCCCAGTACCGCGACACCCGCGCAGGCCACGGTGATGGCGGCGGTGGGCACATCGGCGAAACGACGGTTGAGCACGGAGTAGAGGGACCAGATCAACGCAGCGCCCAGCGCTGCGAGATATCCGGGGATGTGGGCCGGATCGACCTCCAGGCCGCGGCCACGGGTGACCAGCAGCACGGCCGCCACCAGGCCCAGCGCCGTACCCACCCATTGCCCTGCATGCACCGACACGCCGCCGAACAGGCCGGCGAATACGACGATGAGCAGTGGCCACAGGTAGTTCAACAGATTGGCTTCCACCGCAGGCGCGCGTTTCAGCGCGATAAAGTACAGCGCGTGGTAGCCGAACAGGGCCAGGGTCGACAGGACGAGGGCGGGAAGCGGCTGACGGAGTTCGCGCCAGCCGGCGTTGCCGCGCAGTGACGCACGCAGCAGGCCGACGCCAGCCGCGATACCGAAGCTGATCGCCAGTACCTGGAAGGGAGGCAAGTTGCCCGTCGCCGTCGTCAGCAGCGCCAGCGAGGCCCACAGCAGGATCGCCACCAGCCCGACCAGCGTGGCCCGGCGCAGTGCGACGGCATCGCTCACGCGGCGGGCAGCGGGATATCGGCGAACGATTCGACGCGCAGGTGGCCGCGCGCGGCATCGCCGAGGCGCGGCTGAGGATAGTCCTCGCGCCTGTCCACCAGGCGTGTCTGCAGGCCGGCGTCGCGCGCGGCATCCAGTTCCTCGACCACGTCGGACAGGAACAGGATTTCGCTTGGCATCACGCCGATACGCTCGGCGATCACCCGATAACTCCCCGCGTCGCGCTTGCCGCCGACTTCAGTGTCGTACCAGCCGGAGAACAGCGCCGTCAGGTCGCCGGCATCGCTGTGGCCGAAGAACAGCTTCTGCGCGGGCACGGAGCCGGATGAGTACACGTACAGCGGATAACCTGATGCATGCCATTCGCGCAGGGCGGGTGCAGCATCGGGATAGATGTGTGCGGTGAAATCGGCATCGCGGTAGCCGGCTTCCCAGATCAGGCCCTGCAGTGCCTTCAGCGCGGTGTGCTTGCGGTCCTGGTCGATCCAGCCCTGCAGCGTCTCGACGATGACGTCGTCGCTGCAGATGCTGCCGTGCTCGGTCGCCACCACGTCCAGCCAGCGTCGCACCTCCGGGTCGTCGCCGTGATCGCGCACGAAGCCGGGCAGGGCGCGGCGCGCGTACGGGAACAGCACATCCTTCACGAACGAGATGCTGCTGGTGGTGCCTTCGATGTCGGTGAGGATGGCGGAAACGGGCATGGTGCTCTTGGGTGTCGTCTGCTGTAGAGCGGAGCTCGCTCCGCCGGGTTTGTGGGGCCGTCGTGCAGCCGAGCAAGCTCGGCTCTACCGGATGGATCAGTGCCCGTCCGTCAGGCCCTCATAGCGTGGAAACTGCTGTGCCAGGGTGGTGCCGGTGAAATGGCCGACCCAGCCGTCCGGCTCGGTAAAGAAGCGGATCGCGACGAAGCTTGGTTCCGGGCCCATGTCGAACCAGTGCAGCGTGCTGTCGGGAACGCCGATCAGGTCGTCCTGCACGCACTCGATCTCGTACACCTTGCCGCCGACGTGCAGCGTGAACAGCCCCGATCCGGCGACGAAGAAACGGACTTCGTCTTCCTTGTGGTAGTGCTCATCCAGGAACTTGGCGCGCATCGCTTCGCGCTGCGGGTTGTCGGGTGCGATGCTGACCACATCGACTGTCTTGAAGCCGCGTTCGGCAACCAGCCGGTCGATGTCGGCGCGATAGGCGTCGATGACGTCTTCCGGCGCGGCACCGGGTGCGATCGCCTTGGTCGCCTTCCAGCGCTCGAAGGTCACGCCCAGCTTCTTCAGTTCGGTGGCGATGAAGTCGGGATCGTAGCTGGCGAATTCCGGGGTGGCGGGATCGGATTCGCTGAAAATGCGCAGGCGGCTCATGGCGATGTGGCGTGAGGCGGCGAGGGGTGGCTAGGTTACCAGACCCATCCGCGCGGCCCGTTGCGGAAACGGAACGTTGCGATAACCGCCGGCTGTCAGCGCCGGCAGCCGAGCTTGCGAAGCTCCAGTTCGGCAGCGAACAGGAACTCGAAGGCCTCCAGGTGGCGGCGTGCCTCGGCCATCGTGCGGCCCCAGGCGTACAGGCCATGCCCGTCGATCAGATAGCCCCACAAGGGTTGGCGGTCGAGCAGGGCATCCACCTGCGCCGCGAGCGTGGGCATGTCCTGGGTGTTGGCGAACACCGGGACGTCGATCGCCATCTCGTGCGTGCTGTTGCCGTGGAACGCCTTCAGCAGTTCGAAGCCCTCAAGGCGCACGTGCCCGGCGCCGGCGAACAGCCGCGACGCCACCGTCTGCACCAGCGAATGCGTGTGCAGCACGCACCCGATCTCGGGATAGCGGCGATAGAGCTGCGTGTGCAGCAGCGTTTCGGCCGATGGGCGATGGTCACTGCCGACGGCTTTGCCGTCGAAGTCCACCACCATGATGTCCGCTTCCACCAGCCGGCCCTTGTCGCGGCCGGAGACGGTGATGGCGGCATGGCGTTCGTCCAGCCGTTCGGAGAAATTGCTGCTGGTGGCGGGCGTCCAGCCCAGCTGCGACAGTTCGCGCACGTTGGAAATGATGGACTGCGCGCGGTCGCGCAACTGGTCGGCGTCGTAAGCAGGGGTGTTCATGCGCGAAGTCTACCGCGTCGCGATTACGCCGCGCCCGCTGCGCGGTCCCGCCGCCCGAATCCGCGATACGCGGCCACGGCCAGCAGCGCGATCACGATACCGCCGACCAGCGTCTTCACCGGCGTCGAATAGACCAGCAGGCCGCAGGCCATCAGCGCGCCCATGCCGATGATCCGGTCCCCGCGCGAGGCCGGGCGGGTAGGCGTGCCCAGCATCAGGCTCAACGCGGCGGTGATGTACGTGATGACCACCAGCGTGACCACCATGTTGATGATGGTCTCGAACTGTCCCGCGACGGTGGAGGAAAGCGTCAGCACCGCGAGCAGGGTCATCGACGCCGCGATGACCAGCAGGCCCCAACCGGCCGATCCGTTCGCGCGCAGGCGGCCGAAGAGGGCGGGCAGGAAACCGCGTTGCGCCGCCCGTGCGCCGGATTCGCCGGTCACCAGCATCCAGCCACCGAGTGTGCCCGTGGCTTTGATCGCGGCGGCGGCAGCGATGACGGGAATGGCCCACTCGCCGAACATGCGCCCTGCGACCAGTGCGAACGGCGCACCGGAACCGGCCAGCTCGGCGGCCGGCACGATCCCCATCATCAGCACCGACGACACCAGGTAGATCAGGCCTGCGATGAGGATGCCGCCCAATGTGGCAATGGGGACGTTGCGCCCCGGGTCGCGCACCACGCCGGCGACCATGGCGCCGGTCTCCAGGCCGACGAAGGCCCAGAAAATCGGCGCCAGCGAACCGAGCACCACGTGCGCATCCGACTCCCCGGACACATTCCACGCAGCGCGGTAGATCTCCGCGTCGAAGCTGCCCCAGCCCCAGATCAGGATCGCGGCCACCGGCAGCAGGCCCAGCACCACGCACAGCGACTGGAAGCGGGCGATCGCGCGCGGACCGAACAGGTTCAGCGCGAACATCAGCCAGATCAGCGTGATCTGGCCCAGTACGCGCGTCGTCGTGCCGTCGCCGACCGGCAGCAGCAGCGCGAGATAGCCGAACGCGGCCACCGCGATGGCGTTGTTGCCGATCCAGGACGAGATCCAGTACAGCGTCGCGGACAGGAAGCCGAGATCGCGGCCCAGCGCGGGCCGCACGTAGTCGTCCGGACAATCCAGTTTGGGGTAGTCGCGCACCAGCCGCGCGAACGTCGCACCCAGCAGGACCGCCAGCACCGTGGCCAGCAGCCAGCTCACTGCGGTCACGCCGCCCGAGCGCGCCAGCGTCGCGGGCAGCAGGAAAAAGCCGGAGCCGATCATGTTGTTGGCGACGGCGAAGGTCGCCAGCACGGGGCCGATCTTGCGGAGTGTTGCGTCAGGCATGCGGGCGGCGTCGTGGACCGTGGGACGGCGATGGGATGTCCCTTCGCCCAAACGAAGGATGGCGCGTTTCCGCGCCATCCGGGGGCACCTCGGGCGTTACGCCTGGGGGCCTTCGTGGAACGGAGGTTCCGGATCGATCCGGGGACCGCCGGACGATCCCTTGAGGCTGCGGCCCAGATCGCTGTGCCGGTAGCCGTACGCCCAGTAGATGAGCAGGCCGAGGATCGCCCAGGCGAAGAACAGGCCGATGGTGTACATCGACAGGTTCAGGAACAGCAGCAGGCAGCCCGCGATCGCCAGCGGACAGATCAGCCACACCATCGGCGTGCGGAACGGACGGTGGCGCTGCGGATCGCGCTTGCGCAGGATCAGCACGGCGGCCGCGACGGCCATGAACGCAAACAGCGTCCCCGAGTTCGAGATGTCGGCCAGGATGCCGACCGGGAACATCGCGGCAAACAGGGCCACGAACGCGCCGGTGATCAGCGTGACCACGTGCGGGGTGTGGAACTTCGGGTGCACCTTCGACAGCACCGGCGGCAGCAGGCCGTCACGCGACATGGTGAAGAAGATGCGGGTCTGGCCATACAGCATCATCAGGATGACCGACGGCAGCGCCAGGGCGGCCGCCATGCCGATCGCATTGCCGATGCCGGCGAAGCCCATCACCTTCAGCACGTGGGCGAGCGGCTCCTTGCTGCAGACCAGCGCATCGCTGCCGACGCAGGCCGCGGCAAGCTCCGGGGTGCCGGGATGGAAGGCGACGCCGTTGGCATCGAACATCGGCTGTGCACCATTGGCACCCACGGCACCGTAGCTGACCAGCATGTAGAACACGGTGCAGACCGCCAGCGAGCCGATCAGGCCGATGGGGATGTTGCGGTTCGGGTTCTTGGTTTCCTCGGCGGCGGTGGACACTGCGTCGAAGCCCACATAGGCGAAGAAGATCGACGCCGCAGCACCCAGCACGCCGATGCCACCCATCGGGCTACCCCAGCCCGTCGGGAAGAAGGGCTGGAAATTGGTGTCCTTCGCTGCCGGCACCGCGATGGCGATGAACAGGATCAGCGCCGCGACCTTCACCAGCACCAGGATGGCGTTGACCTTGGCCGACTTGGACGTGCCGATCACGAGCAGGCCGGTGACAGCGAGCGCGATGGCGAAGGCCAGTACGTTGAACGCGCCCCCGTCCATCGGGCCACTCTGCAATGCCCTGGGCAATTCCATCCCGGCACTCGCCAGCAGGCCGTTGACATACCCCGACCAGCCTACCGACACCGCGCCTGCCGCGACCGCGTACTCCAGCACCAGCGCCCAGCCCACGGTCCAGGCGATGGCCTCGCCCAGTACGCCATAGGTGTAGGTGTAGGCCGAGCCCGACACCGGCACCATGGAAGCCAGCTCGGAATAGGCCAGCGCGGCCAGTCCGCACACGATGGCGGCGATCACGAAGGCGATCATCATGCCGGGGCCGGCCTTCTGGCCGGCTTCGGCGGTCAGGACGAAGATGCCGGTGCCGATGATCGCGCCGATACCCAGCATCGTCAGCTGGAAGCCGCCCAATTGGCGTTTCAGAGATTTCTTCTCTGCCGTTTCAAGAATCTTGTCGAGCGGCTTGACGCGCCAAAAAAGCATCGTGTGGTCCCCATGTCTGAACGGCTATGCCCTGCCTGGCGGCAGGGGGTTTATCCGCCGTACCTTGCCAAACCGGCTTCTCGATCACAAGCGCAACCGCAGCATGGCAGGCGATAATCATGGTCCTGCACGCGCGTCCCCAGGAAAAACTCTGCCATGTCAGCTGCTTACACCACGCTCCGCGACCAGCTCACCGGCTACGGCACGCGCTGGCCAGCAGAGAAGGCTGTCGTGGCGCAGTTTCTCGCCTTGCTGGACGACCCGGCCAATCCGCTGCTCCGCGAGCGACTGGAGGGTCATTTGACGGGTGGTGCCTGGCTCGTCAGTGGCGACGGCCGTCGCACGCTGCTTACCCACCATCGGAAGCTTGGCCGCTGGCTGCAACTCGGCGGACATGCCGACGGTGACGGCGACATGGCGCGGGTCGCCTTGAGGGAGGCGGAGGAAGAGTCGGGACTGTCCGATCTGTGTGTCGAAGGCGACATCTTCGATCTGGACCGGCACTGGATCCCCGAACGCAAAGGCGTTCCGGGCCACTGGCACTACGACGTGCGTTACGTCGTGCGCGCAACCGGCAGCGAAGCGTATGTGGTCAGTGAAGAGTCGCTGGACCTGGCATGGCGGGAGATCGGACCGATCGCCGACGAGCCGGACGAATCCCTCAGCCGCATGGCGCGCAAATGGCTGGCCATGCAGACTACCGTGGGCCAGGGAGATCCTCTGTAGGAGCGCCCCACGGGCGCGATGCTTTCAGCGCAAAGTCTCAGATGCTTTTCAGCGCAAAGTCTCAAGAGCATCGCGGGCATGGCCCGCTCCTACGGGCATCCGGGTAGGCGTGCGGGTGATTCCGATGGCAGAGTCCGCGATGTTGTAGGAGCGCCCCATGGGCGCGATGCTTTCAGCGCGAGGCCGCAAGAGCATCGCGGGCATGGCCCGCTCCTACAGGCGCCCATGTGACGGAGCGCGCCGCCGCCGGGCCCGCAGACGCGTTGCTTTCCCGCTCAATACAGGACGCGCACCCGCAACGTGCCGTCGATCGCCGCCATCGCGTCGCGCAGGCTGGCCGTCTGTTCCTCGTCGGCGGTGACGTCGATGACCACGTAACCCACCTTCGGGTCGGTACGCAGGAACTGGCCGTCGATGTTGATCCCGCGGTCGCGGAAGATGTCGTTGATCTGCGACAGCACGCCCGGCACGTTGCGGTGGATGTGCAGGATGCGGCGGCTGCCGTCGTGGCCGGGCAGGGTGACCTCGGGGAAGTTCACCGACGACAGTGTGCTGCCGTTGTCGCTGTAGCGCACCAGCTTGGCCGCCACTTCGATGCCGATATTGTCCTGCGCTTCCAGCGTGCTGCCGCCGACGTGCGGGGTGAGGATGACGTTGTCCAGGCCGCGCAATGGCGACTCGAACAGTTCCGCATTGCCCTTCGGCTCCAGCGGGAACACGTCCACCGCCGCGCCGCCGAGCTTGCCGGATTTCAGGGCCTCCGCCAGCGCGTCGATGTCGACGACGGTGCCGCGCGAGGCATTGATCACGTGGGCGCCGGGCTTCATCAGCGCGATCTGCGCGGCACCGAACATGTCCTTGGTCGCCGCGGTTTCCGGCACGTGCAGGGTGACCACGTCGCTTTGCGCCAGCAGATCGTCCAGGCCCACGGCAGCGCGGGCATTGCCCAGCGACAGCTTGGTCTCGATGTCGTGGAAGAGCACCTGCATGCCCAGCGCCTCGGCCAGCACGCCGACCTGGGTGCCGATGTGGCCGTAGCCGATGATGCCCAGCGTCTTGCCGCGCACCTCGTGGCTGCCGGCGGCGGACTTGCTCCATCCGCCACGATGGCACTCCGCATTCTTCTGCGGCACGCCGCGCATGAGCAGGATCGCCTGCGCGATCACCAGTTCGGCGACGCTGCGGGTATTGGAGTAGGGCGCGTTGAAGACCGGGATGCCGGCCAGTTCCGCCGCATCGAGGTCCACCTGGTTGGTGCCGATGCAGAAGCAGCCGACCGCGATCAGGCGACGCGCCTGCGCCAGCACGTCCTCGCTCAAGTGGGTGCGGGAACGGATGCCGACGATATGCGCCTCGGCGATGCGGCGCTTCAGTTCGTCTTCCGGCAGCGACTTCTCGTGCAGTTCGATCTGCGTGTAACCGGCGGCGCGGAAGGTTTCGACGGCGGTCTGGCTGACCCCTTCCAGCAACAGTACGCGGATGTCCTGCTTCGGGTACGAGGTCTTCTTGATCGACATTGCCGGAAAAGTCGTCGCGGGGGAAAGGGTCGTCACTATGCCAGATGGGCAGGGTCGATGGTGCAGCGCGCCATGGAAAACTCGGTTGCTGTTTCCCCGCTTTGTTGCCCATGAAACGAAGGCTGCATTCGGCTGGACGCCGCACGGCATCGCTGGCACGCTGGGCGCCCCCGAAAATCCTGCCACGCAATGAGCGATCCGCGCCTGGAAGCCCTGCAGCACGCCATCCCGGCGCTGCGTCTGAAGACCGACCCTGCCGACCTGGAGCACTACGGCCGCGACTGGACCCGACGCTGGACACCGGCGCCGCTCGCGATCGCATTGCCGGCCACCGTCGATGAGGTGCAGGCGGTGGTGCGCTGGGCGAACGCGCATCGCGTGGCCATCGTCCCGTCGGGTGGGCGCACCGGCCTGTCCGGTGGTGCCGTCGCCGCGAACGGCGAACTCGTGCTGAGCCTGGAGCGCCTGAACCAGGCGCTGGATTTCAATGCCGTGGACCGCACGCTGACCGTGCAGGCCGGCATGCCGCTGGAGGCGGTACACAACGCGGCGCGTGAACACGGGCTGGTCTATCCGGTGGATTTCGCTGCGCGTGGTTCTTGCGCCATCGGCGGCAACATCGCCACCAATGCTGGCGGCATCCGCGTGATCCGCTATGGCAACACGCGCGAGTGGATCGCCGGGCTGAAGGTCGTCACCGGCGCGGGCGAGGTGTTGGAGCTCAACAAGGCGCTGATCAAGAATTCCAGCGGCTACGACCTGCGCCACCTGTGGATCGGTTCGGAAGGCACGCTGGGCATCGTGGTCGAAGCGACCGTCCGGCTGACCGATCCGCCGCCGCCCACCAACGTCATGCTGCTGGCGCTGCCTTCGTTCGACGTGTTGATGCAGGTGTTCGCGGCCTTCCGTGAACGGCTGCAACTGGAAGCCTTCGAGTTCTTCACCGACCGCGCGCTGCACCACGTGCTGGCGCATGGCGCGCAGAATCCGTTCGACGACATTCATCCGTACTACGTGGTCACCGAGTTCGCCATCGGTGACGAAGCGAGGGAAGCTGCCGCAATGGCCGCCTTCGAGGCCTGCATGGAGCAGGGCTGGGTCAGCGACGGTGTGATCAGCCAGTCTGACGCGCAGGCCACGCAGTTGTGGCGCCTGCGCGAGGGCATCACCGAATCGCTGGCGCGCTACGTGCCTTACAAGAACGATGTGTCGGTCCGGATCTCGGCCATGCCGGCGTTCCTCGCCGAAACGCAGGCGCTGCTGGGCGAGGCCTATCCGCAGTTCGAGGTGGTCTGGTTCGGCCATATTGGCGACGGCAACCTGCATATCAATGTGCTGAAGCCGGATGGCATGGAGAACGCGACGTTCGTGACCGAGTGCGAGCAGGTCACCAAGGTGCTGGCCGCCGCATTGCAGCGCCATCAGGGCAGCATCTCGGCCGAGCATGGCATTGGCCTGGTCAAGAAGGGCTACCTGGAAAGCACGCGCAGCGCGGAAGAGATCGCGGTGATGCGGGGCATCAAGCGCGTGCTGGACCCGAACGGGCTGATGAATCCGGGCAAGCTGTTCGACACCTGAAACCGCCTGTTTCCACCTTGCTGTAGGAGCGCCTCTCGGGCGCGATGCTTTTCACGGGCGCCGCCAAGAGCATCGCGGGCATGGCCCGCTCCTACAAGAGCCGGGTCAGGTGACGCGGCTGTTTCCTTTGCTCAGACCGCATCGCTGTAGGAGCGCCCCATGGGCGCGATGCCGTTCGTGCGCGGTGTTGAGGGGCATCGCGGGCATGGCCCGCTCCTAGAGGTGCCGGCTGCTGATGCATCCACATGGCGTGTGATGTCTACGGGGCCGCATCGCTTTGGAACGCCTCATGGGCGCGACGCTGTTCGTCCTACGCGATGCCCGGATTCAGGCGCTCGCAGGGCGTTTGCGGTTAGTCTTTGCGCACCGCGCCGGCGACGGCGTTCCCCCGCTTGGAAATCCCATGTCCCGATTGATCCTGGCCGGCGTGTTGCTGGCGTTCTCCGTGCCGGCGCTCGCCGGCAGCTTCGCCGGCTCGTCGGCCGGTGCTTCTTCGGCCGGTTCGTCGGCGTCGTCCGACAGTTCTTCCGGTGACGACAAGATCGTCGTGCAGGCGCGCGAGGACGCCGCCAGCTTCGTCGCCAGCAATGGCCGTATCCGTGGCGCGCAACTGGAAGCCGCACTGCGCCACCTGCGCGAGAAGGACGAGGCCGCACGCAAGGCCAGCGACATGCAGCTGGCGCAGGCCATCCTGGCGCGTTGATGGACGCGCGTCGGCCCCGCGGCCGGCGCATCGTCGCGCTCCTGTTGTGGGCGTGGCTGGGCGCGGCCTCCACGGCGGCCTCGACGGCGGCCGCGCTCGAGATCGACCCGGCCCAGCTCCGACCGCAGGAGGTCGCAGCGAGCCTGGCGCTCGTCGAAGACGTCCTGCCTCGGCTGCCCGACGCATGGCGCAACGGTCTGCCGGCGGATCTGGTCCTGCAATGGCGTGACGACCTGCCGCCGCACGTCGCCGGGCGACGGATCGGTGATCGCATCCTGCTGCCGCGCGCGTTGTTGCAGACGTGGCTGGTGCGTGATGACCTGCCTTCCGGAGACGCCTCTCTCCTCGCTGTCCGACGGGCACTGGTGCACGAACTCGCCCACACTTACGACCGTGCGCAGCGCAACGTCCTTTCCGGCGATCCACGCCTGCGCGATCTGGCCGGATGGCAACGCAGCGTCTTCAAGGTCGCAGGGCGTCGTTCGCGCAACGACTTCGTCGCCCGAACCCCCGATCCGTACGAACGGGAGAACCCGTCCGAATTCGTGGCGGTGAACCTCGAGCATTTCATTCTCGACGCCACTTACGGCTGTCGGCGTCCGGCGCTGCATCGTCACTTCGCAGCGCATTTCGACGTGCCGGCAACGGCTGCGGCGTGTGCGCCCGGGTTGCCGTTCCTGGAGGTCGACGCCGAGGCGGGCAACGCATCGCTGCTCGCACTGGATCCCTCGCGCGTGTATGCGGTCGACTACCTACTCGCGGAGGGCAACACGCAGGCAATGAGCCGCTGGGGCCACAGCATGCTGCGACTGGTGATCTGTGCGCCGGGACGCATGCCGGGGCCGGACTGCCGTTTCGACTTGGCGCATCATCGTGTGCTGTCGTTCCGCGCCTTCGTCGGCGACGTGCAGATCTCGGGGTGGCGCGGTCTGACAGGTTCCTATCCGTCGCGCCTGTTCCTGCTGCCTCTGGATCAGGTGATCGAGGAATACACCCGGGTCGAGCTGCGTGGCCTGCAGTCCATTCCGCTGCAACTCGACGGCGCGGAAATCGCAGGCTTGCTGGAGCGCGCTGCCCAGCTGCACTGGAGCTACGACGGGCACTATTACTTCATCAGCAACAACTGCGCGGTGGAAACCTGGAAGCTGCTGCGTGACGGCGTGCCGCGACTCGCCGCCGAGCCACTCGCCAGCATCACGCCCACCGGCCTGCTGGCGAAGCTGGAACGTCGTGGCATCGCCGATGCCGGCGTGCTGGACGACGCGGAAGAAGCCAGACGGCTCGGCCATTACTTCGAGCCGATGAGCGCGCGCTACGACGCTTTGTTCGCGGTCGCACGCGAGTCGCTGTCACTGCCGCAGCAGGATGCACAAGCCTGGCTGGCGCTGTCACCGACCGAACGGGCTGTGTGGTTGCCGCGGGCCGACCTGCGCGCCAGCGCGGCGTTGCTGGTGCTGGAGAACGCCGCGCAACGGCGGCAACAATTGCTGCTGCGCGATGAGCTGAAGCGACGCTACCTTGGGCGTGATGCACCGGCCGATATTGCGCAGGCGCTGTACGCCCTGCGTGCGTGGCTGGGGGATACCGGTTTCGTCAGCCGGCCGTCGGAGCTTCTGGCGGACGGATACGGACTCCCGCAGTCCGAGGAGCGCGTGCGCGTGGCGGAGGAAGCGCGCCTGCGCGTGACCCGCCTACGCGAGCAGGACGACGCGCTGCGGGAAGAACTGGAACGCTGGCTGCCGGCGGACCAGCACGAGGTGCTGAGCGGCATAGAGGCGAACCTTGAGACAATTGGTGCACGCCTGCGCCAACCGTAGCGTGCGCCATGCGCACGACCGCAGGGTGCTTCATCGCGCGGCGAGAAGCTCAGCGGGTCGTGCGCACATCGCACGCTACCTCAGTCGGCGCGACCGCCGAATTCGCCCGTGGTCGTGTTGACCAGGATGCGCTCGCCGTTGGTGATGTACTCCGGCACCATGATTTCGATGCCGGTGTTCAGCTTGGCCGGCTTCGGGCGCTTGGTGGCGGTTCCACCCTTCAGTTCCGGCGGCGTTTCCACCACTTCCAGTGTCACGTGCTGCGGCAGCTGCAGTGCGACCGGCAGTTCATCGATCACCTGTACGTAGCAGCCCGCCAGACCGTCGGTGATGTAGCCGGCGTCATCGCCTATGACGTCCGCGTCCAGCGTGTACGGCGTGTAGTCCTCGTCGTCGAGGAACACGAACGCGTCGCCGTCCTTGTACGAATACGTCGACTGCCGGCGCAGCAGTTCCACTTCGCTCAGGTTGTCGTCGGCGTCGAAGCTGGCATCCAGCTTGTTGCCACCCGGCACGCTGTACATGATGAACCGGAAGCGCACGTTACCGCCGCGGCCCTGCGGCGAGCTGCGCTCGATGTCGCGGATCTGGTACACGCCGCCGTTGTGTTCGACGACGTTGCCCTTCTTGATGTCGTAAGCCTTCATCGGTGTCCTTACTTGGGGGCCAGGCGCGTGGCGCCGTCGAGGCGGATGGTTTCGCCGTTGAGGTAGGTGTTGCCAAGGATGTAGGCGACCAGGTCGGCGAACTCTTCGGCCTTGCCCAGGCGCGACGGGAACGGGATGGTCGCGGCCAGCGACTGCTGCACAGATTCGGGCATGCCGTCGACCATCGGCGTCCAGAACACGCCCGGCGCCACGGTCATCACCCGGATGCCGAAGCGGGCCAGCTCGCGCGCCATCGGCAGGGTCATGCCGACCACGCCGCCCTTGGACGCCGAATACGCGGCCTGGCCGATCTGGCCTTCGTAGGCGGCGACCGAAGCGGTGTTGACGAT
>CAMPIO010000021.1 GCA_946886405.1 uncultured Pseudoxanthomonas sp. | reverse complement strand
GCCGCCGGGGTCGCATGGGTGATGCGCGCAGTGGTGACGATGCCCGTCGCCAGCCCCGCGCTGTCGGCGAGCGTCAGCCAGCTGAGCAGGTCCTTGCTGCCGTCGGGCGTGCATTCGCCCTTGCGCCCGGCCGACACGCCGATCGCGCCCATGTGCGATTTCACACCCGTGGCGACGGCGGTCATCGTGCCGGCCGAGTCGGGCGTCTGCGAATCGGTGTTGTAGGTCTTGCTGAAGGCGGTGTGCGGGAAGCGTTCCCAGCTCAGCAGGTTCTCTTCGCCCGGCGTGCCCTTGCGCTGGCCTTCGAAGATGCGCGCGGCGGCCACGGTGGTCAGGCTCATGCCATCACCGAGGAACACGATGACGTTTTTCGCGCGGCCCCGCATTGCACCGTTGGCAGCGGCTTTCGCCGCGCCGTTCCGATACCACCATTGCGGTGTCTCGCCCTGCGGGTGCGCGACAGAGGGAACGTCGACGTGGAGGGTGGAAGAGGGCGTGGGCGAGGTGCTGGCGCAGCCTGCCAGGACGATGAGCAGGGTCATGCCGGCGAGCGGCGACACGTAAGAGCGCAGGAGCATGGCGAACCAGGAGAGCACGGACGCGTCATTATGACGTCCGCGCAGTGTCCTGTTGATGACACCCGGCATTCCGCGTGCAGGCTCGCCGCAGGGAGGGGCTTGGGCTAAGGTGTCGCGTCCGTTTCTGTGAGTCGTCTGGATGAAGCTGGTCTCGGCCTGGTTGAAGATTCCGTTCTGGCAACGCGTGGGCGCCGGCTTCGTGCTGGGCGCAGTGGCGGGTTGGCTGATGGGACCGGCCGCAGGTGTCTGGCTCAAGCCGCTCGGCGATCTGTACGTCACGCTGATCAAGATGATCGCGGTGCCGCTGGTGTTCTTCGCGGTGATCAATGCCGTGTCCAGTCTGCACGGACAGAAGTCGGTCGCGGCGCTCGGCGGACGCACCTTCCTGTGGTTCGCCATCACGGCCGCCATGGCGGTCTGCGTGGGGCTGGCGGTGGGCTGGATCGTGCAGCCGGGCAAAGGCATCACCGGACTGATGATGGCGCCCGACTACCAGGTGCGCGACGTACCCACGCCGGTGCAGGTCCTGCTCGATATCGTGCCGGCGAATCCGTTCAAGGCGCTCACCGAGGGCAAGATCCTGCAGGTCATCTTCTTCGCCGGCCTGCTGGGCTTTGCGCTGGTGAAGCTGGGCGAACGCAGCGCGGGCCTGCGCAAGCTCGCGGGCGAGGCCAGCGACACGATGGTGCAGGTGACGCGCTTCGTGCTGGAAATGACGCCGATCGGCACGTTCGGGCTGATCGGCTCGCTGGTCGGCACCTACGGATTCGAGAAACTGCTGCCGCTGGGCAGCTACATCGGCGCGCTGTACGTCGCATGCGCGCTGCACATCGTCGTCGTGTACGGCAGCCTGCTGCTGGCGCATGGCCTGAATCCGTGGAAGTTCTTCCGCGGCGCCGCGCCGGGCATGCAGGTGGCATTCGTCAGTTCGTCCAGTTTCGCGTCGATGCCGGTGGCCCTGCGCAGCGTCACCCACAATCTGGGCGTGGACAAGGACTACGCCGCGTTCGCCGTGCCGCTCGGCGCCAGCATCAAGATGGACGGTTGTGGCGCGATCTATCCGGCGCTCACCTCGATCTTTGTGGCGCAGTACTTCGGGCTCGACCTGTCGGTGAACCAGTATTTCGTCATCCTGCTCGCCTCGGTGCTGGGCAGCTTCGGCACGGCGGGCGTGCCCGGCACGGCAACCGTGATGGTGACGCTGGTCCTGAGTGCGGCGGGCCTGCCGCTGGAAGGCATCGGCCTGCTGGTGGCGATCGACCGCATCCTCGACATGATGCGCACGATGACCAACGTCACCGGGCAGATGCTGGTGCCGGTGCTGGTGGCGAAGGAGACAGGCTTGCTGGATCGCCAGGTCTACGAAGCGGCGTCGACCAACGTGGGTCTGGACGAAGGCGGGTCGCGCGCAGGCTGATCCGGCTGGCTGATGGCCTTGCGGGAGCGTCAGTCGCGAAGGTCGCCGTCCAACCCTTTCATCGCGACTGACGTCGTTCCCACAGGAGCCCTCATCGCACGCTGGCGACCGTGTCCTTGCCACGCGATACCCACCATGCGAACAGTGCCGCAGTGACGAACATCAGCAGGCTGTAGACGGCGGCCGGCACCGAGATGGTCGGGTTCTGCAGCACGTTGAGTGCGATGAAGATGGCCAACGTGCCGTTGTGGATGCCGATCTCCATCGCGATCGCGACCGCCTGCTTTTTCGGCAGCCGCAGCGCCAGTGGGGCCAGGTAGCCGGCACCCATGCTGGCGAGGTTGAACAGCAGGCAGGCCAGACCGACGATCGCGAAATACGTGGTCAGCGTTTTCCATTCCTGCGCCACGGCGGCCACCACCAGCAGGGCCAGCACCAGCACGGAAAGCAGGCGGATCGGCTTCTCGGCGCGCGCTGCGAAGCCCGGGGCCTTCGCACGCAGCAGCATGCCGATGGCCACGGGCAGCAGGATGATCGCGGCGACTTCGACCACTTTCTTGGTCGGGGGCGGTACGTACTGGCCGGCGCCGAGGAAGTACTCCAGCGACAGGTTCAGGATCACCGGCAATGTCAGCAGGCATAGCAGGCTGTTGATCGCGGTCAGGGTGATGTTCAGGGCCACATCGCCACGGGCAAGGTGGCTGTAGATGTTGGCGGTGGCGCCGCCAGGCGAGGCGGCCAGCAACATCAGGCCGACGGCAAGCTCGGCCGGCAGGCCGAAGCCGAGCGCCAGGCCGAACGCGACCCACGGCAACACCAGCGTCTGCAGCGCGAGGCCGATCAGCACGGCGCGCGGGTAGCGTGCGACGCGGCGGAAATCGTCCAGCGTCAATCCCAGGCCCAGCCCGAGCATGATGATGCCCAGCGCCAGCGGCAGCAGCAGATTGGTCAGCAATGAAGCCTGCATCGCGTACGACTCCCCTTCGGCGCAACGGACAGGTGGTGCGCGATGGACGGCGCGTCCAAGGGAGGATGGCCGCAATGCGGCGTCCGGTGCAAGTTGCAGCGCACGGCGGCCGGAAAGCATGAAGGCCGCACGTGGCGGCCTTCTGCAGGTGTGTGGCGTGTCGTCGTGCGCGTTACATCGCGACGCGGCGACCACTCAGGTAGCGGTTGGCCCAGTAGCCGGTGATCAGGCTGTCCACTCGCACATCCTTGCCACTGCTCGGCGAATGCAGGAAACGGCCTTCGCCCACATAGATGCCGACGTGGTTGATGCGACCCTTCAGGCCGAAGAACACCAGGTCGCCCTGGCGGAGTTCCTCGCGCGCGCCGACCAGTTCGGCGTCGGCCTTGGAGGCCATGTCGCGGGAGACGCGCGGCAGTTCGATGCCCAGCGCGGTGCGGAAGACGTAACCGACCAGGCCACTGCAGTCGAAGCCGCTGTCGGGCGAGGTGCCACCCCAACGGTAGGGCGTACCCATCAGGGCCAGTGCGCGCTGCAGCACCACCTGCACCTTGCCGCCCTGCTGTTCCTGTGCGACCACGCCTTCCTTGCTCAGGTCATAGGCGGCCAGCAGCTTGCTGATGTCGCCGGCCACCATCGCGGAACGATCAACCAGCGGCAGCGTGTCGCTGGCGGCCAGACGCGGGAGCAGCGCGGAAAGCGTGGCGGTGGCGGCTTCGGCCGCCTTTTCCTTCACGCTGGTGATGACGGGTTTGCTTGGCGGAGCCGGGGTGGATGCAACGGCCTCCGGAGACGCGGGAGTTGACGCTGCATCGACATCGGCGGGCGCACTCTGTGCCTGCACGACGGATGCCATGGCGCACAGGCCAAGGCCCAGAAGAAGTCGGGAAACCCTCCGCGGCGGGCGGTGGGTGGCGGCAGGCTGGCCTGTTGGCAGGTCGTCGTCGGTCGTCACGCGCAGGAAGGGTTTAACAAGCCAGGGGCGATAATGCCGGCTGATCGGCCTGATTTGGTTCATAAATCGTTATTTATTCGTTAAGTGTGAGCGTTGCGCGTCACAGACTTGACCGAATCCTAACGAAGGACGCGTTTCGCGCCGCTGTAATGGTCCCGCCAGTAGGGGCCGTCCAGGTGGTCCAGACGGACCGTGCCCCCGGTGCTCGGCGCATGCACGAACCGGCCTTCGCCCACGTAGATGCCCACATGGGTCACGTTGCCCTTGGTGCCGAAGAACACCAGGTCGGCCGGTGCCAGGCGGCGCGGCTCGACCTTGGGCCCCTGCACCTGTGCGAGTTCGCGCGAGGTGCGCGGCAGGCGCAGGTCCAGCATGTCCCGGTACACGTAGGTCACCAGGCCGCTGCAGTCGAAGCCGGATTCCGGCGTATTCCCGCCGTAGCGGTACGGCGTGCCGACCAGTCCTATCGCGCGCATCAGCACCGAGGTGGCGGCCGCCGGATCGTCGGCCTGCACCACCGGCCACGCGCGCTGGCTGGGCGGGGGCGAGGGCTTGTGCGCCTGCGGCTTGGAGCCGCCGCAGCCCGCCAGTACCAGCAAGCTGGCACAGAGCAACGCCGTGGCCCACGGCCGAAGTGGCGCGGGCGTGGGCAAGCCGGGATAATGTCGGGCCTTCATCGCGGCGCATCTTCGCCGCATTTCCTTGCGGCCGACAAGCCGCGCCTGTCCTGCCCGTCGGCAGGCCCCGTCCAGAGTCCCGCATGAAAATCGCAAAAGACAGCGTCGTCCGTTTCCACTACACCGTTTCCGAAGCCGGCCAGGAGCCGATCGAAAGCTCGGCCGACCGTGATCCGCTGGCGATCCTGATCGGCCACGGCAACATCATCCCGGGCCTGGAAAACGCCATGCAGGACCGTGAGGCCGGCGAGAAGTTCGGCGTCGACGTGTCGGCGGCTGACGCGTATGGCGAGCGCCGCGATGGCCTGGGCCAGCGCGTGCCCAAGAAGCATTTCGGCAACCAGCGCCTGGTGCCGGGCCAGCAGGTCGTGCTGCAGACCAACTTCGGTCCGCGCGCCGTGACCATCCAGAAGGTCGGCATGAGCGTGGTGGATGTCGACCTCAACCATCCGATGGCCGGCAAGGATCTGCACTTCGACGTCGAGATCGTGGAAGTGCGCGAAGCCAGCCCGGAAGAGATCGAGCACGGCCACGTGCACGGCGACGGTGGCCACCACCACTGAGGCGTGCCACGCCTAGTGATCGAACGGCCCGCGAAAGCGGGCCGTTTCTTTTGACCTACGGGAAACCCTGGACGTCGTGGTCTAATCCCGGCATCCAACAGGGGAATGGAATGACGGCGACGATCACGGACAACCTGTCACCGATTGCGGTGGCCGAGCGCATCGAAGCGATGGACGTACTGCGGGGCTTCGCGCTGCTGGGCATCCTGTTGATGAACCTGGAGGGTTTCGTCGGGCCCACGATGGCAGCCGGTTCCGGCCTGGATCCCGCGCTCACCGGCATGGACCGCACCGTCGACCTGCTGGTCTACGTGCTGGTGCAGGGCAAGTTCTACACGCTGTTCTCGCTGTTGTTCGGCATGGGGTTTGCGGTGATGTCGCAGCGCGCCGAGCAGGCGGGGCGTCCGTTCGCTGGCGTGTACTGGCGGCGCGGCCTGGTGCTGCTGGCCTTCGGCGTGGTCCATGCGATCTTCATCTGGGCCGGCGACATCCTGATGATGTACGCGCTGTGCTCGTTCCTGCTGCTGGCCTTCCGTCCGCTGCCGACCCGCTGGCTCGTCTGGTTGGGGCTGGTTGCCTACGTGATGCCGATCGGTTTCATGTACCTGATGGGCGGCATGGGCTCGCTGCTGGAAGGCACCGAGGGCTGGGACAAGGCCATGGGGGAGATCGGCAAGCAGATGCAGGTGCTGATCGAAAGCGAGCGGACCGCCTATGGCAGCGGTAGCTACGCCGAAGCGACCTGGCAGCGCCTGAAGAGCACGGGCATGGCGCTCAGCAACATCACCCTGTTCGGATTCATCGTATTCGGCATGTTCCTGATGGGTGCGTGGTTCGTGCGCAGCGGCGCCATTGCGCGGCCGCATGAGTTCCCGCGGTTGTATGCGGCATTGCGCTGGGCCGCGTTGCCGCTCGGCGTGCTGGCGATGCTGGCGTCGGTGGCGCTGGAGCCGACGATGGACTTCGCCACGTTCAACCTGCGCGTGTCGACGGCATTCGCATTGCAGATGCTGGCGAACCTGCTGATGTGCCTGGGCTACGTGGCCTGGATGATGCGCGCACTGGCGTCCGTGTCATGGCAACGGCCGTTGGCCTGGCTGGCGCCGGCCGGCCGCATGGCGCTGACCAACTACCTGATGCAGTCGGTGGTGTGCACGTGGATCTTCTATGGCTACGGCCTCGGCTACTTCGAGCAGTTGCCGCGGGCCTGGCAACCGGTGTTCGCCTTGGCGCTGTTCGGACTGCAAGTGCTGCTGAGCCGGTGGTGGCTGTCGCGGTTCCGGTTCGGTCCCATGGAGTGGCTGTGGCGGTCGCTGACGTACTTGAAGCCGCAGCCCTTGCGTCTTCAAACGGGGTGATTGCGACTAGACTGTGGGGGTGAATCCCCCCCACGACGACGTCCTCATCATCGGCGGCGGCGCCATCGGCCTGGCGACTGCGCTGGCGCTGCTGGAGGCCGGGCGCGGCGTGCGTATCCTGGATGCCGCGACGGTCGGCAGCGGTGCATCGCACGGCAATTGCGGCACCATCACGCCCAGCCACGCGCCGCCGCTGGCGGCGCCTGGCGTGGTGGCACAGGCGCTGCGCTGGATGTTCACCCCGGATGCGCCGCTGTACCTCAAGCCCCGCGTCGATCCTGCGCTGTGGTACTGGCTGCTGCGTTTCGCCGCACGCTGCAACGCGCGCGACTGGCGTGCGAGCACGCACTCGCGTGCCGCACTGCTCAACGACGGGCGCACGCGGCTGGCAGACTGGGTGCAGCGTCATGGGTTGGCATGCGAGTTCGAGGAAGACGGACTCGACTACGTATTCCGCGATCCGCGAAAGTTCCAGCAGTACGTGGACGAAGCAACCGTACTGGCGGACTTCGGCATCGCCACGCAGGTGTTCGATGGCGCCGCTTACCAGCACGAGGAACCCGCCATGCTGCCGGGCGTCTCAGGCGCTATCCGTTTTCCTGGCGACGCCCGACTGCGACCCGACCGCTACGTCGCCGAACTCGCCCGCGTGGTGCGTGATCGCGGTGGCGTCATCGAGGAGCATTGTCGTGTCGAACGGCTGGAGCAGGCAGCGGCCGGCGTGCGTTTGAAGACATCGCAAGGTGCGCGCGACGGACGCGAGGCGGTGATAGCGTTGGGCGCGTGGACCCCCGCGTTCGCGCGCACCCTTGGTTTGAAGGCGCCGATCCAGCCAGGCAAGGGTTATTCGATCACCTATTCGCGTCCGGGGCTCGTGCCGCGCCATCCGATGCTGCTGAAGGATCGTTCGGTGTGCGTGACGGTCTGGGACAGCGGCTTCCGGCTGGGCAGCACGATGGAATTTTCCGGCCACGACGACACTCTCAACGAGACGCGGCTCGCGGCGCTGGAGCGCGGTGCGCGCGAGTTCCTGCGCGAGCCCGTGGGCGCCGACGTGCAGGAGCGCTGGTGCGGCTGGCGACCCATGACCTGGGACGACCTGCCATTGCTGGGACGTGCGCCGGGCCATGAGCATGTCTGGATCGCCGCCGGCCACGGCATGCTCGGCATCAGCATGAGTACCTCGACCGGCCAGCTGATGGCCGACCTGATGACGGGCCGCACGCCGGCCTTCGATCCCTCGCCCTACCGACCGGAGCGATTCGCATGAAACCGCAGGCGTTCGACCTGATCGTGATCGGAGGCGGCTCCGGCGGCCTGGCCGGGGCGTTCCGTGCCGCGTCGCATGGCGCGAAGGTAGCGCTGCTGGAACCGGAAGCGTTGGGTGGCACCTGCGTCAATGTCGGCTGCGTGCCGAAGAAAGCGATGTGGCTGGCTGCCGAACTGGCGCAGAAGATCGCGATGGCATCGTCGCTCGGGTTCGATACTGCCCCTCCGACGCTTGACTGGAAGGAATTCATCGTCCATCGCCAGCGTTACATCGCCGGCATCCATGCCAGCTACATGAAGCGGCTGGACGAGAACGGCGTGGTGCTGATGCCATGCCGTGGCCGCTTGCTGGACGCTCACACGGTGGTCAATGCCGATGGCGTGCAGCTCAGCGCAAAGCATCTGCTGATCGCGACCGGCGGCCATCCCGTGCGGCCGGACATCCCGGGTGCCGAGCTGGGCAAGGTATCGGACGATTTCTTCAGCCTGTGCGCGGCGCCTCCACGCGTGGCGATCATCGGCGGTGGTTACGTGGCCGTCGAACTCGCGGGCGTGTTGCAGGCGCTGGGCAGCCAGGTGGAGGTGTTCGTGCGCGGCCAGCGATTGCTGGATGGCTTCGATACGCAGATCACCGACGAGCTGGCGGCGGACATGCGCCAGCACGGAGTGCGGCTGCACTTCGGTCATGCGGTGGCGGCGCTCGAACCCGCGCCGGACGACGGTGTGGTGCTGCTGGCCGAGGACGGCACGCGTACCGAGCGTTTCGACACGGTGATCTTCGCCACGGGCCGTCGCGCGTCGACGCAGGACATGGGGCTGGAGGCCGCGGGCGTGACGCTGGACCCGAAGGGCTTCGTGCAGGTGGACGCACGCCAGGACACCCGCGTTGCCGGTATCCATGCCGTGGGCGACGTGACCGGGCAGGCGGCGTTGACGCCGGTCGCCATCGCGGCCGCGCGCCGGTTGATGGACCGGCTGTTCGGTGGGCAGCCCGATGCGCGGCTGGACTACGCGCAGATCCCGACCGTGGTGTTTTCCCATCCGCCGGTGGGGCAGGTAGGCCTGACCGAAGCCGAGGCACGCGCGCAGCATGGTGACGCGGTGACGGTGCTGACCACCCGTTTCCGCCCGATGCTGCATGCGCTGGCCGACTCGCCGCAGCGCAGTCTGTTCAAGCTGGTCTGCGTGGGCGAGGACAAGCGCGTCGTGGGCCTGCATTTGCTGGGCGAAGGCGCGGATGAAATGCTCCAGGGCTTTGCGGTGGCCTTGAAGAAAGGCATCACCCTGGCCGACCTGCACGATACCGTTGCCATCCATCCGACCAGCGCCGAGGAAGTCGTGCTGATGCGCTGAACCGGGCCCAATGGGCGCAGCGATACAATGGCGGCATGGACACCTTCACCCTGCATCGCGGCACCGCGCCGTTGTTCATCAGCCTGCCGCACAACGGCACGCGTGTACCCGACGACCTGCTGGAGCGCCTGACGCCCGAAGCGCGGAGCGTGCCGGATACCGACTGGCACGTCGCCGAGCTGTACGACTTCGCGCGGTCGCTCGGTGCGTCGATCATCGTGCCGGCGTACTCGCGCTATGTGGTCGACCTGAACCGGCCCGAGGACGACGTCTCGCTGTATCCCGGGCAGAACACCACGGGCCTGTGCCCGATGGTGCGCTTCAGCGGCGATCCCGTTTACCTGCCGGGGCAGGAGCCAAGACCCGATGACATCGCGTCGCGCGTCGATGCCTACTGGCGGCCGTACCACCGCGCGCTGGTCGACGAGCTTGCGCGCATCCACGGCACGCATGGTCGCGCCGTGTTGTGGGAAGGCCATTCGATCCGCAGCGTGGTGCCGTTCCTGTTCGACGGCCGCCTGCCGGATTTCAACCTCGGCACGGCCGGTGGTGCGAGTTGCTCGCCCGCGCTGCAACAGGGACTGGAAGCCGAACTGGCGTCGCAATCGGACTACAGTTTCGTGGTCAACGGGCGTTTCCGTGGCGGTTACATCACCCGTCACTACGCGGATGTCGCCAACGGCATCCAGACGGTGCAGCTGGAGCTGGCGCAGCTCAACTACATGGACGAGGACACCTTCGCCTACCTGCCGGAGCGCGCGGCACGGACGCAGGGCCTGATCCGTCGCCTGCTGGAGCGCACGCTGGCGTGAGGCGCTCGCGATGACGCAGCCGAAGGCGGAAGACGAACTGGCGCAACCGCTCGACGTGGCGCCGGCCGAAACACGGGAGGCGCCGCATCCGCGGCCAGGCCTGCATGCGGTCAGCCGCTCCGGCCTGGTGCTCGCGGCACTCGGCGCAATCGCGTTCTCCGGCAAGGCGATCATCGTCAAGCTCGGCTACCGCTACGGCGCCGATGCGGTGACGCTGCTCGCATTGCGCATGGCGGTGGCGTTCCCGTTCTTCCTGCTGATGGGTGCCTGGGCAGCGCGTCGCAGCACGCCGTTGTCTGGCGCGGATCGGGCAAGGATCCTGTTGCTCGGTTTTCTCGGCTATTACCTGGCCAGCTTCCTCGACTTCGCGGGCCTGGCCTACATCACGGCCACGCTGGAGCGCCTGATTCTCTACCTCACGCCGACGCTGGTGGCGTTGATCGGCTGGCTGGCGTTCGGCAAGCGCATATCGCGACGACAGTTCCTGGCGTTGCTGGTCAGTTACGCGGGCGTGGCATTGGCGTTCGGGCACGATCTGCAGGCGGGCGGTTCCAACATCGCGCTCGGCGGATCGCTGGTGTTCGGCAGCGCGTTGGCTTATGCGCTGTACCTGGTGGGCAGTGGCGAACTGGTGGGGCGCGTCGGCGCGGTGCGGCTGACCGCATACGCCAGCAGCGTGGCGAGCGTGTTGTGCCTGCTGCAGTTCCTTGTGCTGCGTCCGATGCAGGCCATGGTGCTGCCCTGGGAGGTGTATGCACTGTCGCTGGTCAACGGAACGCTGTGCACGGTGTTGCCGGTGCTGGCCGTGATGATGGCGGTCGCGCGCATCGGCTCCGCGCTGGCCGCACAGGTCGGCATGGTCGGTCCGGTATCGACCATCGTGTTGAGCCTGTTGCTGCTGGGTGAGCCGATGGGGCCGTGGCAGGTGGCCGGTACGGTGCTCGTGATGGCAGGCGTATTCGTGGTGTCGCAGCAGAAGACAGTGGTGCGCTGAGCCAGTCGGCTAGGCAGCCATGCTGGCGTCGGCGAGCCACTGCACCACGCAGGACAACGCATCGGCGTGACTGTCGCCGGCCTCCCTGCGTTCGCGATATCGCTGCAGTTGCCCATGCGCACTGGTGCCGTCTTCGAGGATCTGCCACACGCGCTCGACCTGCGGCGCGCAGTCCAGTGAGCGGATGTCATCGTCCAGTGCTTCCAGTGTGTTCTCCACCATTTCGCGGACCGGGACCAGCCGCCGGCTGCCCAGGTCGATCAGGCCGGCATCGAAGCCATAACGCTGCGCCCGCCACAGATTCTCCGCGATGATCGCCTGGTCGCCCGCGTTCAGGTCGGCATGCAGCGCCGGCCTGCGTTCGAGGTGTCGCACCAGGCAACGGTAGACCTGCGCGATGGCGAGGGCGTCGCACAGGTCCGTACAGGCATCGGTGACGCGAAGTTCCAGCGTGGGAAACGCGAGCGACGGCCGCACCGCCCACCAGAGGAAGCTCGCGTTCTGGATCGCGCGACCATCGGTCATGCGCTGCACGTAGTGGTCGTACTGGCCCTGGTCGCGGAACAAGGGTGGCAGCCCCGTGCGCGGAATTTCCTGGTAGGCGGTCTGCCGGTAGCCCATCAGGCCCGTGGCATGTCCCATCCAGAAGGGAGACGACGTGCTGAGCGCCAGCAGCAGCGGAAGGAAGGGCTGCATGCGCGCCATCAACGCGACGCGTTGGCCGGCGTCCTCGGGCTGCACATGCACGTGCAGTCCGCACAGCAGGTTGCGCTGGCCCAGCATCTGCAACTCGCCCATCACCTGGTCGTAGTGGGGCTTGTCCGTGCTGCGCTGGCCGCGCCACAGCGCCGACGGATGGGTGCCGGCCGACAGGATGCCCAGTCCGTGCCGGTGCGCGATCTCGCCGACGGTGCGGCGCAGCGTTCGCAGTTCTTTTTCGGCAGCGGCGGTGTCGTCATGCACCCCGGTCTGCACTTCGACCTGGGTTTGCAGCATCTCGCTGCCGAAACGCTCGCCCAGCGCTTCCCGGCAGTCGGCGAAGAAGCCTCGCGGCATGTGCCGCAGCCGCCGGCCGTTGCGACGCACGAGGAAGTACTCTTCCTCCAGGCCGAAGGTGTAGGGGTGCGCGTCGCGTTGCCGTGTCATGCCCGGGTTATCGCACCCGACCGGTGAACACGATGTTCAAGGCTGGGGTGCGCACCGGGATGCCGGCGCCGGGGAGCGGAAAGCGCCGCTATCAGACTTCGAGTGACGCCAGATCGCCCTTCGCTTCCAACCACGCCTTGCGATCCGATGCCCGCTTCTTCGCCAGCAGCATATCCATCAGGCTGCGGGTCTGTGGTTCGTCGTCCACGGTCAGCTGCACCAGTCGCCGTGTGTCGGGATGGATGGTGGATTCACGCAGCTGCGACGGGTTCATTTCGCCCAGGCCCTTGAAACGGGTGACGTTGACCTGCCCGCGGATCTTTTCGCGCTCGATCTTCTCCAGCAGCAGGCGCTTCTCTTCTTCGTCGAGCGCGTAGAACACCTGCTTGCCCACGTCCACGCGGAACAGCGGCGGCATCGCCACGAACACGTGACCCGCGTTCAC
This sequence comes from uncultured Pseudoxanthomonas sp., assembly GCA_946886405.1. Next base: position 32,603 of record CAMPIO010000021.1, on the reverse strand, counting down.
CAGGGTCGGGAAGTGACGCAGGAACAGGGCGGTCAACAGCGTGGCGATGTGCAGGCCATCGGAATCCGCATCGGCCAGGATCACCACCTTGCCGTAGCGCAGGCCGCTGATGTCGTCCTTGCCGGGATCGCAGCCGATGGCGATGGCCAGGTTGTGCACCTCGTCGGACGCGAGCACCGAGGTGCTGGCGACTTCCCACGTGTTCAGGATCTTGCCGCGCAGCGGCAGGATCGCCTGGAAATCCTTGTCGCGTGCCTGCTTGGCCGAGCCGCCGGCCGAGTCGCCTTCCACCAGGAACAGTTCGGTGCGCGACAGGTCCTGGCTGATGCAGTCGGCCAATTTGCCGGGCAGGGCGGGGCCCTGGGTGACTTTCTTGCGGACGACTTGTTTCTCGGTCTTCAGGCGCGCGCTGGCGCGTTCGATGGCGATCTGCGCGATCTTCTCGCCAAGATCGACGTGCTGGTTCAGCCACAGGCTGAAAGCGTCGTGCGCGGCGCCTTCGATGAACCCGGCGGCCTGGCGCGAAGAGAGTCGCTCCTTGGTCTGCCCGCTGAACTGCGGGTCGGTCATCTTCAGCGACAACACGAACGCCACACGGTCCCAGACATCTTCCGGTGCCAGTTTCACGCCGCGCGGCAGCAGGTTGCGGAAGTCGCAGAATTCGCGCAAAGCATCGGTGAGGCCGCTGCGCAGGCCGTTGACGTGCGTGCCGTGCTGGGCGGTGGGAATCAGGTTGACGTAGCTCTCCTGCACCAGTTCGCCTTCCGGCACCCAGGCCACGGCCCAGTCGACCACTTCGCTGTCCTTCTTCAGCTGGCCGACGAACAGATCCGGCGGGAGCAGCTCGCGGCCGGCCATCTCACCACGCAGGTAGTCGCGCAGGCCGTCTTCGTAATGCCAGCTGTCGCGCTCGCCGCTGGCTTCGTCGAACAGAGTTACGTTCAGTCCCGGGCACAGCACGGCCTTGGCGCGCAGCAGGTGCTTGAGCGCACGTACGTTGAACTTGGGTGTGTCGAAGTATTTCGGGTCGGCCCAGAAGCGGACGCGGGTACCGGTGTTCTTCTTGCCGACGCTGCCGACCACTTCCAGCGGCGTGGCGCGGTCGCCGTTGCGGAAGGTGATGCGGTGTTCGCTGCCTTCGCGCTTGATGTGCACTTCCACCAGCGTGGACAGCGCGTTGACCACGCTGACGCCGACGCCGTGCAGGCCACCGGAGAAGGTGTAGTTCTTGTTGCTGAACTTGCCGCCCGCATGCAGGCGGGTGAGGATCAGCTCCACGCCCGGGATCTTCTCCTCGGGATGGATGTCGACCGGCATGCCGCGACCGTCGTCGCTGACCTCGCAGCTGCCATCCTTGTACAGGGTGACCTCGATGCTGCCGGCATGGCCGGCCAGCGCCTCGTCGACCGCGTTGTCGATGACTTCCTGCGCCAGATGGTTGGGGCGTGCGGTGTCCGTATACATGCCCGGCCGGCGCTTGACGGGGTCAAGGCCGGAAAGGACTTCGATGTCGGCGGCGTTGTAGCGGCTGCTCATGATGCGTGGGGGTCTCAGCGGGACGGCGCGGCGTCCTGCAGGGCGCCGCCGGTGTAGGGATTGAAGAGGTAGTCGCCGGGGAAGCTTTCGCCGGTGCTGGCGTCCTGCCGCGGCGGCAGCAGACTGCCAAGCGGTGTGCGGAAGGTGTAGGTGTCGAGGGCGGTGCGGACCTGCACGCGGCCGTCCGCCGCCGGGTCGAACAAGGGCTTGCCCTTCGCATCGCGGGCATGGAAGACCGCGAAATGCATGTTGTCGCCCATCGGCCCGAGCATGTTGGCCATCACGGGGCGCAGGATGGCGAGCAGGTTCTTCAACGGTGCCGGAATGCTCGAGGGCGCCATCGGTGCATGGACCGTGCCTGCCGTATCGAGGAAGCGCATGTCGCCGAACAGGGTGTCGCTGCCGGCGAATGCATCGATGCCGGCCATGCCGACCTTGCCGCGCACCATCGCCACGAGCAGGTAATCGTCGAGTTGCGAGATGAACTGCTTCCGGTCGGCGTCCGACAGGCCCTGCTGCTGCGCGGCCGAGACATGCCAGTAGACGGGCGGGATGACCCAGACCAGTTCCATGGTGTCATCGCCCATGTGGGTACGCTGGGTGTCCTGCGCCACCTGGTCCAGCCGGACGTCCTTCAGCGGCAACGCCGTGCGCTGCGCCAAGGCCGTCGCCGGCAACAGGGCCAGGACCGTCAGCGTGGTGGCGAGCAATCGGCGGGAGAAACGCATGCGACGTCCTCTGTCGGGATTGAAGGGTGCGGCAGTGTGCCGCCTGGGGTGGATTTTTGCCATGTTCAGTCGCACGGACTGAAACTCTGCGCGCGGACAGGGACGCCCTTGGGAACGCCAGCCGGTGTCCCCAGATTCCCGTCATCCATGAGGAGCACTGCCATGAAGTCCCGCAACCTGTTGCTGCTGTCCGCCGCCGCCATCGGTGCGCTGTTCGCGGTCCAGGCGTTTGCCCAGTCCCGCACCGACGCCGACAAGCCCAAGCAGGACCAGTCCCAGACCAGCGATCCTTCCGATCCGGAAGCGAAGGCGCGCCGCCGCGCCGCCAATGAAGCCGCCGCCAAGCAGCGCAAGGCCGCCGAAGGCCAGCAGAAGAAGGCCGGCGACGAAGAGGAAGAGCGCAAGCCCTGATTCTCCGTTGGCGCACCAGAACCCTTGCGCCGCAAGGGTTTCGCGCTCAGGGATCGCAGCAAGACGCCCCGCTTCGGCGGGGCGTTGCGCTTCCGGGCGACACGCGTTGCCTGTAGACTGTGGCTTTCCGGAGCCCCGCCCATGACTCCCCTGATTTTCGTAACCGGCGGCGTTGTGTCCTCGCTAGGCAAGGGCATCGCCGCCGCTTCGCTTGCGTCCATTCTTGAAGCACGTGGCCTGAAGGTCACGATGATGAAGCTGGACCCCTATATCAACGTCGACCCGGGCACCATGAGCCCGTTCCAGCACGGTGAGGTGTACGTCACCGACGACGGCGCCGAGACCGATCTGGACTTGGGTCACTACGAGCGCTTCGTGCGCACGCGCCTGAGCCGCAAGAACTCGGTCACCACCGGCCGGATCTACGAGAACGTGATCCGCAAGGAGCGCCGCGGCGACTATCTGGGCGCCACCGTGCAGGTCATTCCGCACATCACCGACGAGATCCGCCGCTGCATCGACGAAGCCACCGAAGGCTTCGACGTGGCGCTGGTGGAGATCGGCGGAACGGTCGGTGACATCGAATCGCTGCCGTTCCTGGAAGCCATCCGCCAGATCCGTACCGAACGCGGCCCCGAGAAGGCCCTCTTCATGCACCTGACGCTGGTGCCGTACGTGGCGGCTGCCGGCGAGCTGAAGACCAAGCCCACCCAGCATTCGGTGAAGGAGCTGCGCTCGATCGGCATCCAGCCCGACGTGCTGTTGTGCCGCTCCGAGCAACCGATCCCGGACTCCGAGCGCCGCAAGATCTCGCTGTTCACCAACGTCCCCGAGCGCGCCGTCATCAGCGTGCCGGACGTGGACGTGCTGTACCGCATTCCGATGGGCCTGCATGGCCAAGGGTTGGACGAGATCGTCCTGCGCCAGTTCCGCATCGAGAACGCCAAGTCCGCTGACCTGTCCGAGTGGGAAGCGGCGGTCGATGCCACGCTCAATCCGCTGGACGAAGTGACCATCGCCGTCGTCGGCAAGTACGTCGACCATCAGGACGCTTATAAGTCCGTCGGCGAGGCGCTCAAGCACGGCGGCCTGCGCCAGCGCACGCGCGTCAACCTCAAGTGGATCGAGGCGCAGGAACTCGAAGGCACCGACATGGCCCTGTTGCAGGGCGTGGACGGCATCCTGGTGCCGGGTGGCTTCGGTGACCGCGGCTTCGAAGGCAAGGTGCTGACATCGCGTTTCGCGCGCGAGCAGAAGGTGCCGTACTTCGGCATCTGCTACGGCATGCAGGCGGCCGTCGTCGACTATGCGCGCCATGTCGCCGGGCTCGATGACGCCAACAGCACCGAAAACGACAAGCAGTCGCCGCATCCGGTGATCGGCCTGATCACCGAATGGCGTACGGCGGCCGGCGATGTCGAAAAGCGCGATGAGCGTTCCGACCTCGGCGGCACCATGCGCCTGGGCCTGCAGGAGCAGCGGCTCAAGCCGGGTACGCTGGCCCGCGACCTGTACGGCAAGGACGTGGTGGCCGAGCGCCACCGCCATCGTTACGAGTTCAACAACCGTTATCGCACGCAACTGGAAGACGCCGGACTGGTGATCGCCGCCAAGTCGATGGACGACCTGCTCGTGGAGATGGTGGAGTTGCCGCGTTCCGTGCATCCGTGGTTCCTGGCCTGCCAGGCGCATCCCGAATTCCTGTCCACGCCGCGCGACGGACATCCGCTGTTCGTCGGCTTCATCCGCGCCGCGCGCGAGAAGAAAGCGGGTGGCAAGCTGTTGAAGGAAGCGCGGGCCTGAATGCTGTTCCCTTCTCCCACCGGGAGAAGGTGCCCCGAAGGGGCGGATGAGGGACGGCGGAGTCCAGTGTGTTCCCGCCATCCGGATTCCGCCGTACCCTCACCCCAACCCCTCTCCCGGGGGGAGAGGGGCTCAAACGAGAGGTGTTTGAATGAAGCTTTGTGGATTCGACGTCGGCCTTGACCAGCCCCTGTTCCTGATCGCCGGCCCGTGCGTGATCGAATCGATGCAGTTGCAGATCGATGTCGCCGGCCGTCTTAAGGAAATCACCGGCAAGCTGGGGATGAACTTCATCTTCAAGTCCAGCTTCGACAAGGCCAATCGCACCTCCGGTACCAGCTTCCGCGGCCCCGGCATGGAAGAGGGCCTGAAGGTGCTGGACGCGGTGAAGAAGCAGGTCGGCGTGCCTGTACTCACCGATGTGCACGAATACACCCCGATGGACGAAGTCGCGGCCGTCGTCGACGTGCTGCAGACGCCCGCCTTCCTCGTGCGCCAGACCGACTTCATCAAGAAGGTCTGCGCGGCTGGCAAGCCGGTCAACATCAAGAAGGGCCAGTTCCTGTCGCCGTGGGACATGAAGCCGGTCGTGGAGAAGGCCAAGTCCACCGGCAATCACGACATCATGGTCTGCGAGCGCGGTGCATCGTTCGGCTACAACAACCTGGTCAGCGACATGCGTTCGCTGAGCGTGATGCGCGATACCGGCTGTCCGGTGGTGTTCGACGCGACGCATTCGGTGCAGTTGCCGGGCGGGCAGGGCACCAGTTCAGGTGGCCAGCGCGAGTTCGTGCCGGTACTGGCGCGTGCGGCGGTGGCGGTCGGTGTGGCCGGCCTGTTCGCCGAAACGCATCCGGATCCGGCCAAGGCCCTGTCGGACGGCCCGAACGCGTGGCCGCTGGACAAGATGGAAGCGCTGCTGGAGACGCTGCTGGCGCTGGATTCGATCACCAAGAAGAACGGGTTCTTGGAGAGTACGGTCTGAGAGGCGTGCGCTCCGCCGCCGCTGCGTTCGTTCTCGCGTGGGCAACGTACGCGGGCACCGCTTTCGGCTGCACCGTAGGCTCGCAGGTGCCGGAACAGGACCTGCCTGACGCGGTGTTGCGCAACGAGTTCGTTTTTGTCGCCCGTTTGGCGGGTTACATGCGTCTTCCTCCCGCTCCAGGCGAGGAGTACTTTCGGGGGCGCATGGCATTCGAGGTGGTAGAGCGAATCAAAGGCGAGCCCGGAGCCGGTGCCATGCTGGTCGAGAGGACGACGGTACCCGCCTACGAGGGCTTGCCTCCGGGACCCTCCTGCGGCCCATTCGTCGTTGCCCCCTACAACGATGGTGCCATGTTCATTGTGTTCGCCTTGCGTGATGACGAAACGGGATATTTGCGTCCCGACCCGCGCTCGTACAGGCTTGGTATCCCCGGGAGCGAGCCAGAAAGATGGCTCGACCTCGTCCGAACAACCCACTACGACTCACTGACCCCATGACCAACATCGCCAAGATCCACGCCCGCGAAATCCTCGATTCCCGCGGCAATCCCACCCTCGAAGCCGAGGTCACGCTGGAAGACGGTTCGTTCGGTCGCGCCATGGTGCCGTCCGGCGCCTCGACGGGTACCAAGGAGGCCGTGGAACTGCGTGACGGCGACAAGACCCGCTATCTGGGCAAGGGCGTGCGCAAGGCAGTGGAGAACGTCAACGGTCCCATCGCGAACGCACTGCACGGGTTCGATGCCACCGACCAGGAAGGCCTGGACCGTCGCCTGATCGATCTGGACGGCACCGAAAACAAGGGCCGCCTCGGCGCCAATGCGCTGCTCGGCGTGTCGATGGCCAACGCGCATGCAGTGGCCGCGTCGAAGAAGGTCCCGCTGTGGCAGCACCTGTCCAACGGCGAGGTGATGTTGCCGGTGCCGATGATGAACATCATCAACGGCGGTGCGCATGCCGACAACAACGTGGACTTCCAGGAGTTCATGGTGTTGCCGGTCGGTTTCGATTCGTTCGCCGAATCGCTGCGGGCCGGCACCGAGATCTTCCACTCACTGAAGTCGGTACTGAAGGGCCATGGCCTGAGTACGGCGGTCGGCGACGAGGGCGGTTTCGCACCGGACTTCCGCAGCAACGTCGAAGCGTTGGACACGATCCTCGAAGCCATCGGCAAGGCCGGCTACACCGCCGGTGAGGACGTGCTGCTGGGCCTGGACGTAGCCTCCAGCGAATTCTTTGACAACGGCAAGTACCACCTGGTGGGCGAGAACAAGCGCCTGACCAGCGAGCAGTTCGTCGACTTCCTGGCCGACTGGGCGGCGCAGTATCCGATCATCACCATCGAGGACGGCCTGGCCGAAGACGACTGGGCGGGCTGGAAGCTGCTGACTGACCGGATCGGCAAGAAGGTGCAGCTGGTCGGCGACGACCTGTTTGTCACCAACCCGAAGATCTTCAAGGAAGGCATCGAATCGGGCACCGCCAACGCCATCCTGATCAAGGTCAACCAGATCGGCACGCTGACCGAGACGCTGGAGGCCATCGCGATGGCGCACCACGCGAACTACGCCGCTGTCGTGTCGCATCGCTCGGGCGAAACCGAAGACACCACCATCGCCGACATCGCGGTAGCCACGACGGCCACGCAGATCAAGACCGGCTCGCTGTGCCGCAGCGACCGCGTGGCCAAGTACAACCAGTTGCTGCGCATCGAAGAGGCGCTGGGTGCCAAGGCGCGCTACGCCGGCCGCAACGCCTTCGTGTCGCTGAAGCAGTAATCCATGCGCAAGGCGCCCTGGCTCCTGCTGGTGCTTGTACTGCTGCTGGGATGGCTGCAGTACAAGTTCTGGTTCGGCGTGGGCAGTTCCGGTCAGGTCGTCGCGCTGGAGCAGCAGGTCGCAGCGCAGAAGCGCGAGAACGCGGGCCTGCAGGAGCGTAACGACGCGCTCGCCGCCGAAGTCGAGGACCTCAAGTCCGGTGAATCGGCGGTCGAGGAACGTGCACGCAGCGAGCTCGGCATGATCAAGCCGGGCGAGAAGTTCTACCGTGTCGTCGAACCGGCCGCGCCTCCCCCCGCCGACATCGCGGAGCCCGCACCCTGATGGCCCGCATCTGGGCCGTCGTGCCTGCGGCGGGACGCGGCACCCGCTTCGGCGGTGAACTCCCCAAACAGTATCTCGTTGTGGAAGGCGCGCCATTGATCGCGCACACGCTCGCGGCCCTCTTCGCGCACGATGCGGTGGAAGGCGCCGTGGTGCCGGTGTCGGAGAACGATCCGGACTGGCCGCGCTGGACCGAATTCGCGGGCAAGCCGGTGCGCGCGTGCGTCGGTGGCGCCAGCCGTGCGGCGTCCGTGCTGGCCGGCCTGCACGCGCTGCCGGACGATGTACGCCCGGACGACTTCGTGCTGGTGCACGACGCCGCGCGGCCGAACCTGTCGTTGGCCGACCTGGCGCAGTTGCTCGAACGTGGTCGCAGCGATCCGGTCGGCGCGATCCTGGCCGCCCCGGTACGGGACACGTTGAAGCGGGCCGGTGACGATGGCGGCATCGATGCCACCGAACCGCGCGAGCGCCTGTGGCGCGCGTTCACCCCGCAGTTGTTCCGTCGCCTGCAGCTGACCCGCGCGCTCGAGTCCGCCACTGCCGATGGCGTCGAGGTTACCGACGAGGCGATGGCGATGGAACGCCTGGGCCTGCGCCCGCTGCTCGTGGAAGGCTCCGAGAGCAACTTCAAGATCACCACGCCGGCCGACCTTGCGCGGTTCGCCTACGAACTGGCGCAGCGTGGCCGCTGACGCCGCACCGGAAACGACATGTCCGACTCATTGAACATCCGCATCGGCCAAGGCTTCGATGTGCACGCCTTTGGCGATGGAGACCACGTCATGCTGGGCGGCGTGCGCGTGCCGCACGAGCGTGGTGTGCTGGCGCACAGCGATGGCGACGTGGTGCTGCACGCGCTGTGCGACGCCATGCTGGGCGCGTTGGCCTTGGGCGACATCGGCAAGCATTTTCCGCCGTCGGACGATCGCTGGAAGGGCGCCGACAGCCGTGCCTTCGTGCGCCACTGCGATGCGTTGCTGCGCGAACGCGGCTGGCGCGTCGGCAATGTCGATGTCACCGTGATCTGCGAACGGCCCAAGGTTGGCCCGCATGCGGACGCGATGCGGGTCTGCGTGGCGGAGGACGCGGGCATCGACGTCGATGCCGTCAGCATCAAGGCCACCACGACGGAGAAGCTCGGTTTCACCGGGCGTGGCGAAGGCATCGCGGCGCAGGCCGTGGTGTTGCTGGTGCGCGCGTGAGCGACGCCTTGCCGCGCGCATTCGGGGCGCCTGTGCTGTCGGCGCGCATGCGCAGCGTGCCGGAGGATTTCTTTGTCGAGGAACTGCCCGGCTTCGAGCCTTCCGGCGAAGGCGAGCACCTGTTGCTGACGGTCGAGAAGCGCGGCATGAACACGATGTTCGCGGCGAAGCGCATCGCGGCCTGGGCGGCTATCGCGGAAATGGGCGTCGGTTACGCCGGCCTCAAGGATCGCCATGCGGTGACGCGTCAGCGCTTCAGCGTGCACCTGCCACGCAAGGTGGCGCCGGACCTGGCCGGCCTGGCATCGGAAGATCTCAAGGTCATCGACGCGTCATGGCATTCCCGCAAGCTGCCGCGCGGGGCATTGGCCGGCAACCGCTTCGAGCTGGTCCTGCGTGACGTGGTAGGTGATCGGGAGGCGATCGATGCACGCCTTGCCGAGATCGCCGCGCACGGATTGCCGAACTGGTTCGGCGAACAGCGCTTCGGTCGCGATGGGGGCAACGTGGCCGCCGCACTGGCGATGTTCGGCGGTCGCCGGGTGCGGCGCGAGCAGCGGTCCATCCTGCTGTCCGCTGCGCGCTCCGAGTTGTTCAATCGCGTGCTGGCAGCCCGGCTTGCCGACGGTAGCTGGAATCGTGGCCTCGATGGCGAAGTGTGGATGCTCGCCGGCAGCCGCAGCATGTTCGGCCCGGAGCCCTGGAGCGAGACGCTGGCGCAGCGCCTGGCCGCGTTCGACATCCATCCGACGGGCCCCCTCTGGGGGGCGGGCGAGAGCCGTGCGCAAGCGGCGTCGCTCGCGAGCGAGGAAACCGCGTTGCAAGCGGACGATGCGCGCGCCATGCAGGATGGTCTGGCGCGGGAGGGGCTGCGCCAGGAGCGCCGAGCCCTGCGCCTGCGTCCTGACGGGTTGGCCTGGGAGTGGCTGGATGCGGCGACGATGCGTATTGCGTTCGCCCTCCCGCCGGGGAGTTACGCAACAGCCGTGCTGCACGAACTCGGAGAGGTGGGCGAGGCGACCGAGCAGTGATCCCGCCGTTCGTCGGAAAGCAACCAAGGGGACTGCAAGCCCGTGATAGCGGGCGTATAAGCCGAGGTGAGCCAGAGGTTCCTCGATATCGCGTTCTCTGGTGATGCGGGTCGTCTGATCACTCGAACCGACGGGAGGTCGTCATGAAACGTCTGAGCCTTCTTTGCTGCACGCTGCTGGCCACCGCGTTATCTGCGGGGTGCGCGAGTACGCAAAGTGCCATGCAGGATGCGCCGCTGATGCAGCGCGAAACCCAGGTCGACAAGGTCTATGTGCACTACGTCGATGCCGTCGCCAAACAGCGTGGCACCCGTGTTCTCTGGGTGAATCCACCCAAGAGGACCGTGGTCACGCCGATTGCGTCGGCGAACTGACGCCAGCGCGACGCCGTGTCAGCGAGGGTGCGCCAGTAGCACCAGCACCGCGCCGGTGCCGCCCTGCGTGGGCGGCGCCGAGTGGAAGGCCATGACGTCGGCGCGTTGCCGAAGTACGCGGTCGACCAGATTCTTCAGCACCGGCGCGTCGCCCTCCGACCGCTGTCCCTTGCCGTGGATCACGCGCACGCAACCGTGGTCGTGCGCGTGTGCGTCGGCCAGGAACCGGCGCAGCAGGCCTTCCGCCTGCAACGCGGTCGCGCCGTGCAGGTCGAGCTCGTCCTGCACCGAGAACTGGCCCCGCTTGAGGCGTTGGAAGGCGCGGGGCGACAAGGCCTCGCGGCGATGGCTCAGGACGTCGCCGGCGGCGTGCTGGTCCACACTCTCCAGGCCGCGCTGGAACTCGCTGCGCGCGTCGTGTTCATCGCGCTCGGCCATGTGGGCGGCAGGCCTTGGCGGCGCCTTGCGCGGGGGCGCGGGCGCTTCCTGCATGCGGCGTACGTCGCCTATCGCATCGCGGAACAGCGCGGCATCGTCGTCATCGGGCGGCGTGGAACGGGACATGCCGCCAGCGTAGCGGCATCGCCACGTGACGCAAGCGTGGGAAGCATCGGCGCGGTTCCGGTATCATTGGGCCGTCCCCGAGGAACCCCATGCGCGTACTGGTCAGCAACGACGACGGCGTCGACGCCCCCGGCATCCGAATCCTGGCAGAGGGCCTGCGCAGCGCAGGCCACGAGGTGTACGTGGTCGCGCCCGACCGCGACCGCTCCGGTGCCAGCAACTCGCTGACGCTCGATCTGCCGATCCGGCTCAAGCGCATCGATCACTACACCTGCAGCATCGCCGGCACGCCGACCGACTGCGTGCACCTGGCGCTGACGGGCATGCTCGAGTTCGAGCCCGACATCGTGGTCTCGGGCATCAACAACACCGCGAACCTGGGTGATGACGTCATCTATTCCGGCACCGTGTCGGCGGCGATGGAGGGTCGTTTCCTCGGCTTGCCTGCGGTGGCGATGTCGCTGGCCACCAAGAACCACGACGCGAAGCACTACGAAACCGCAGCGCGCGCCGCCGTGGAAATCGTCGCCCGCCTGAAGTCGGATCCGCTGCCGGCCGACACCATCCTCAACGTCAACGTGCCCGATCTCGCGTGGTCGGACGTGCGCGGCTTCGAGGTCACGCGCCTCGGCAATCGCCATCGCTCCGAGCCCTGCGTGCCGCAACCGGATCCGCGCGGCCACACCGTGTACTGGATCGGGCCTGCCGGCCGCGAACAGGACGCCGGACCGGGCACGGACTTCCATGCCGTGCGCACCGGCCATATTTCGATTACCCCGATCCATGTCGACCTGACCCGCTACCAGGCGCTCGAGAAAGTCTCGGGTTGGGTAGGCGGGTTGACTGCGTCGCTCGAGGGGTCGGCATGACGCCGCGCCTGCGGCTGCAGCCTGAAGCAGTAGGCATGGGCATGACCTCGCAGCGTGTGCGCGACCGCCTGGTCGAGCGCCTGCGGGAGTCGGGCATCGTGGACGAGCGGGTGCTCAACGCCATCCGCACGCTGCCGCGCCACCTGTTCGTCGACGAAGCGCTCGCCACGCGCGCGTACGAGGACACCGCGCTGCCGATCGGACACAGCCAGACCATCTCGCAGCCATGGGTGGTGGCACGCATGACCGAGGTGTTGCTGGAGACCGCGCCGAAGAAGGTGCTGGAGATCGGCACCGGTTCGGGTTACCAGGCGGCGGTGCTCGCCGTACTGGGGCTGGAGGTCTACACCGTCGAGCGCATCGGCGACCTGCTGCGCCAGGCGCGCAAGCGGCTGCGCCAGATGGGGTTCAACGTGCGCAGCAAGCACGATGACGGACGCATCGGCTGGGTCGAGCACGGTCCCTACGATGCCATCATCGTCACCGCCGCCGCCCCCGCGCTGGTGCCGGTCTTGGTCGAACAGCTCGCCGTCGGCGGACAACTCGTCGCACCGGTCGGCGGCAGCGGTTCGCAGTCGCTGGTCCGGCTGCTGAAGCGCGACGATGGCAGCATCGAGGAAACCACACTGGCGCCGGTGGTGTTCGTGCCGCTGCTGTCCGGCACGCTGGATTGAGCCGCGTGCAGAATCCGCATCCCGTCGACGGATTGCCCAACCACCCCGCATCGCTGGGCGAGCAGTTGGCCGGCATCATCGAGCGCCTGCCGCCGGATACGTTGAGCCTGGGCGAACTGCTGGACATCTTCAGCGACGAAGGCCTGTTGCTGCTGACTATCCTGCTGACGCTGGTATTCCTGATTCCGGTGTCGATCCCGGGCGTCAGCACCGTATTCGGCGCGGCGATCCTGCTGGTGGGTGTCAGTCGCCTGATCAACCGGCCGCTGTGGCTGCCGCAGCGGATCAAGGACAAAGCCTTGCCGGCCGATCGGCTGCGCCCGGGACTGACCGGTGGCCTGGTCTGGGTACGCCGCATGGAGAAGATCAGCCGCCCGCACCGGTTGCGTTTCTTCATCGACGGGCCGGGCCAGAGCGTGATCAACAACCTGGCCTTCATCCTCGCTGCCCTCCTGTTGATGGCGCCCTTTGGATTCGTGCCATTCAGCAACACCCTGCCAGCCTTGGCGCTGCTGTTGTACGCCATCGGCTTCATCCAGCGCGATGGCGGCGCGATCCTGCTGGGCCACCTGGCCAACATCGGTACGATCGTGTACTTCAGCGTGCTGATCGGCGGCGGCGGGGTCGCGGCACGCGAACTGTTCCAGCGATTGGCCGGCTGATGCCGGCGGCCATCGCCTTGTGAGGAAACGAACGACCGCATGACCACGACGCTTCGTCCACGCCATCGCATCACGCACGCTTTCCTGGTCGGCATCGCCATGGCGATGCTGGGCGCCTGCTCCACCACGGTGGTGCGCGAGCCCTCTGCTTCGTCGACCACGCGCAAGGTATCCCAGGCCAAGCCAGGCGCCACAGTGCGCGTGCAGCGTGGCGACACGCTGTACGGCATCGCCTTCCGCAACGGCGTGGACGTCAACGACCTCGCGCGCTGGAACAATCTCGCGGCGCCTTACACGATCTATCCCGGCCAGTCGCTCAGGCTGTTTCCTGCCAGTGGCGGCGGTCGGCCCGCGGCGACAGCGACCACGACGCCCGCGAGGCCCGCGGCCGGCACCTCCGCGCGTCCCGCACCGCCACCAGCGCCCATCACCCGCCCGGCGGCGACGCCGGCGCCGGCGAACAGCGGCTTCACGTGGCGCTGGCCCGCCGACGGGCATCTGATCGGGCGCTTTGTGGCGGGCGACGCGACCAGACAGGGTGTCGATATCGCGGGCAGCAGCGGGCAGGCCGTGCGCGCCGCCGCAGATGGCGTAGTGGTCTATTCCGGTGCCGGGCTGGTCGGCTACGGCGAACTGATCATCGTCAAGCACAGCGAAACCTGGCTGTCCGCGTACGGCCACAACCGCAAGCGGTTGGTGAACGAAGGCCAGAACGTCAAGGCGGGTCAGCAGATTGCGGAAATGGGCAGCAGTGGCGCATCGCGCGAAATGCTGCACTTCGAGATCCGCCACAACGGCAAGCCGGTGGATCCGCTCCAGTACCTGCCGCCGCGGTGAGCCTGGTGCGCTTTCTTTCGGCAGGATGGCGGACGCCGGCCATCGCCGCGCTTGGGCTGATCGCGGCATGGATGCTCGTTGCCTGCCAGCGTCCGCGCGACGTGCACGTGCCGTCGACCGTCGATGTGGTCACGCTCAATCTCTGGCACGACAAACAGGACTGGCCACATCGTCAGGACATGATCGTCGCCGAACTGGCGACGCTGGCGCCGGACGTCATCGTGCTGCAGGAGGTGCTGCAGGACGCCGCACTGCCGAACCAGGCCCGGGTGCTGGCATCGCGACTGGGCTACCAGTACCGCTTCTTCTCTGCGGACGCGCCAGGCCAGACGCGTCGCTACGGCAATGCCATCCTGGTGAAGGGCGCCATCGAACAGTCGCGCGAGGTCAAGCTGGCGCCGCTGGACGACTATCGCAACGCGGGCTGGGTGCGCACGACGGTGGAGGGTCGCCCGTTGAACGTCTACGTGACCCATCTTCACTACAAGCCCGAGGGTGGCGCGATACGCACCGAACAGCTCGCCGGTGTGCTGGCGCTGATGGGCGAGACGGCCGGCGAGGCTCCCTCGATCATCGGCGGCGACTTCAATACGCGCTCGGATACGCCTGAACTGGCGCCGTTGCACACGCGCTTCGTGGACGCGTATTCCGAGGCGCACGCGGGCGTGGACACCTACACGCCGGTGCACACCACGCTCAATACTCACCTCGGCCATGCGCCGATCCGCATCGACCATGTGTTCGCCCAGCGCAGTGCGTTCCGTGTCGTCGACGCCGACATCATCCTCGACCAGCCCGACGCGACCGGCGCGTGGCCGTCCGACCACTACGGCGTCCGCGTGCGGCTGGCGCTTACGGCCGACTGACTCGCAACGTCCACGCACAACGAGGTGCCGCGACGGTGGTCGGTGCCCCACGTGCGGTGCCCGGCCGTGTCGATATGGATCTTCGTCGGCGTGTAGAAGCCCAGCCCCATTGCCAGTAATGGACCTCGCGTGCGCCAGAAGTCGCACAGGGCGGCCACGTGGCGATCATCGCGGAGGTCGAAATCCAGTGCGTTGTTGAGCACGTGACGGCTGCGCGTGCATCCCCCCGAGCAGCGGTTCACCTCGGCGGACCGGTATCCCGAACGCACGTTGCTTCCGTCGACGATGCCCATCGCCTGCAGCTGCGCGACCACGCCCAGGGTCGGCACGATGGCGGCGGTGCGATCTGGCGGGGGCAGCAGGAATTCCGGCGCATCGCAGTCCTGCCAGCGACGGCTGGAACGCAGGAGCGTGTGCATCGGCACGACATCGCCTACGCCGGCATCGTCAAGCGTGCGTTGGTAGGTGCTCAGGCCCCGTGCGTCGACGCCCGCGCGCCAGGCGTCGTAGCGCTGGACGTCGGTCGGGGACGGTCCGGTACACGCGGAGATGGAGAGGATGGCGAGCAGCAGGAACCGGCGCTGCATCGGCGCGGCAGGATCAGGCGGATGCCAGCAGGAAACCCGCCACGACCCTGCGCGATTCGCCGGCAAGCACGTTGAACGTACGGGCGGCAGCAGCGTTGGTCATGACTTCCAGGCCCACGCCCTGGCGCAGGCAGGCCGCCATCACCGCGGCGGGCGGAAACACCTGCCGTGCACCGGTGCCGAGCAGGATCACTTCCGGCTTGAGCGCCAGCAGCGGCGCCAGGTCGTCCGGCGTCAATGTGGCGCTGTCGCCTACCTGCCAGTCTTCGACGAGTTGCTGCGGCGACAGGATGAAGCTGGCCGACAGCGTGCGGTCGTTCACCCGAGCGGTCAGGCCGTCGGCGGAGCGCAGGGTGAAGGCGTAATCGGGCAGTTCGTGGCTCAGCTGCATGGCAGGCAACCTGCGCTAACGATCAGCCGCGCGGCAGCACGATGTGCCGGCGTTCCTTGCTCGGGCGGTACAGGACGGCCGTATGGCCGATGCGCTGCACGAGGGCGGCGTCGGCCTTGTCGGCCAAGTCGTCGATCATCGCGTCGCGTGCGTCGCGGTCTTCGCCGGCGACCTTCACCTTGACCAGTTCGTGCTGCTCCAGCACCGCGTCCAGCTCGGCGATGAACGCCGGGGTGATGCCCTTGTTGCCGATCTGCAGCAGCGCTTTCAGGTCGTGGGCCTGGCCGCGCAGGAAACGGGTCTGGGCAGCGGTCAGGGCAACAGGCATGCGGCACGGTACGGGTCGAAAAGGGTGATCAGGGTATCATGGCCACCCCCACGAACGGCTCCGGCGGCTCCCGTCGCAGCGTGCCCGGAGACCTCGCCGCCATGGCTACCCGCAGCAAAAGCAGCCAGCGCTGGCTGAAGGAACACTTCTCCGATCCCTACGTGAAGAAGGCCCAAGCCGAAGGCCTGCGGTCGCGCGCTGCCTACAAGCTGGAAGAACTGCTGGAGCGCGACCGCCTGCTCAAGCCGGGCATGGTGGTGGTCGACCTAGGCGCCGCCCCGGGCGGCTGGTCGCAGTTCGTCCGCCAGGCCATGGGCGACAGTGGCCGGGTGGTGGCGATGGACATCCTGGACATGCCGCCGCTGGCCGGGGTCGACTTCCTTCATGGGGATTTCAGGGAGGACAGCGTCCTATCCCAGCTGGAAGCCATGCTGGGGGGTGCCCGGGTGGACCTTGTACTGTCCGATATGGCCCCCAATAAGAGTGGTGTGGATGCGGTGGACCAGCCGCGGATGATGCACCTGGCGGAGTTGGCGATGGCATTCGCCGACGACCACCTGAAGCCGGGCGGGGCGTTCCTGATCAAGCTGTTCCAGGGTACCGGCTCCGACGACTACATCCGTGAGCTCCGCCGCCGCTATGACAAGGTGGCGATCCGCAAGCCGGACGCTTCCCGCAAGCGCTCTCCCGAGGTGTACGCCCTGGGACAGGGCAAGCGGATCCAAATCAAGTAAGGTCACGTAAACGTGCGCAAGCGCAAAGAGGAATACCGGAGCCGATGAGGATGAACGACCTGACCAAGAATCTGCTGCTGTGGGTAGTCGTCGCCGTCGTGCTGATGGTCGTCTTCCAGAGCTTCTCCCCCAAGGGCGGTGCGCCGGCGACCGGCGGTCCGATCACCTATTCCGAGTTCCTGCAGGAAGTCGAGTCCGGCCGCGTTGCCTCGGTGAAGTTCACCAATGAGAGCAATCTCGCCACCAATGCGATCGACTTCAAGCGCAAGGACAGCTCTTCCGGCACCGTCTATGGACCGCAGGACGACAAGCTGGTCGATACGTTGCTGGACAAGAACGTCACGATCGATCGCGAGCAGCCCGCGAGCGGCATCAGCCTGACGGCCATCCTGCTGAACTTCCTTCCGGTCCTGCTGATCATCGGCTTCTGGATCTTCATCATGCGCCAGATGCAGGGCGGTGGCGGCGGCGCCAAGGGCGCGATGTCCTTCGGCAAGTCGCGCGCCAAGTTGCAGGGCGAGGACCAGGTGAAGGTCACCTTCGCCGACGTCGCGGGCTGCGACGAGGCGAAGGAGGAAGTCGGCGAGCTGGTCGAATTCCTGCGCGACCCCGGCAAGTTCCAGAAGCTGGGCGGCAAGATCCCGCGCGGCGTGCTGATGGTGGGTCAGCCGGGTACCGGCAAGACGCTGCTGGCCAAGGCCATCGCCGGCGAAGCGAAGGTGCCGTTCTTCAGCATCTCTGGTTCGGACTTCGTCGAGATGTTCGTCGGCGTCGGCGCCAGCCGCGTGCGCGACATGTTCGAGCAGGCCAAGAAGCACGCGCCGTGCATCATCTTCATCGACGAAATCGATGCCGTCGGCCGCCATCGCGGTGCCGGCCTGGGCGGTGGTCATGACGAGCGCGAGCAGACTCTCAACCAGTTGCTGGTCGAGATGGACGGTTTCGAGGGCGGCGAAGGCGTCATCGTGATCGCTGCGACCAACCGTCCCGACGTGCTCGACCCGGCGCTGCTGCGCCCGGGCCGCTTCGATCGCCAGGTGACCGTGGGCCTGCCCGATGTGAGGGGCCGCGAGCAGATCCTGCGCGTGCACATGCGCAAGCTGCCGCTGGCCGACGACGTCGAGCCGATGGTCATCGCGCGCGGTACCCCCGGCTTCAGCGGCGCCGACCTCGCCAACCTCTGCAACGAGGCAGCCTTGTTCGCCGCGCGCGAGAACGCCAAGGAGGTCCGCATGGATCACCTCGACCGCGCCCGCGACAAGATCATCATGGGCACCGAGCGGCGCTCGATGGCCATGAGCGAGGAAGAGAAGCGCAACACCGCGTACCACGAGTCCGGCCACGCCATCGTCGGCCGGCTGGTGCCCGAGCACGACCCGGTCTACAAGGTGACCATCATCCCGCGCGACCGCGCGCTGGGCGTCACGGTGTACCTGCCGGAAGGCGACAAGTACAGCATCAACCGCACCGGCATCGAAAGCCGCCTGTGCACGCTGTACGGCGGCCGCGTGGCGGAGGAGTTGATCTTCGGTGCGGACAAGGTCACCACCGGTGCCTCCAACGACATCGAACGCGCCACCAAGATGGCCCGCAACATGGTCACCAAGTGGGGTCTGTCGGAAGAGTTGGGCCCGATCACCTACGCGGAAGAGGAAGAGGAAGTGTTCCTCGGTCGCTCGGTCTCGCAGCACAAGAATGTGTCCGACGATACCGCGCGCAAGATCGACGAAGTGGTTCGCGGCATCCTGGACAAGGCCTACTCGCGCACTACCCAGATCCTGAAGGACAACATCGACAAGCTGCACGTCATGGCGGACACGTTGATGCTGTACGAAACCATCGATGCGCCGCAGATCGACGCCATCATGGAAGGCCGCGACGTGCCGCCGCCGCTGGGTTGGGGCAGGTCGGACAAGGACGACAAGCCCGAGTCGCGTCCGTTGCCGCCGATCGGCGGCCCGGCCGAGCAGACCTGAGCTGCGTTGCCAGCATGATGAGGAAAGGCCAGACTTGCGTCTGGCCTTTTTTCTTGGGCGCGCCACATCGTCGGCAGGGGTGCCGACGTGCCATCGCGTCGACCACCGGGGAACGACCTTGAAGGGGAATGCAATGAAGAGGATCGGGAAGGGAGTCGCCCTGGTGGGCATGTTGGCGGTCGTGCCGTTTGCGCAGGCGGCGGATTTCATCGCGCAGCGTGCCGTGCCTTTCGCGGAGGATTCGATCGTCGCGGGCAACGTCAAGCGCGAATGCGCGATCGCCACCCAGCTGCCGGCGGCGCTGGCCCGCTTCGCTGCGGAAGCTGGCAACCGCGTCGAACTGCAGGATGCGCCGGATACGTCGTCGGCCCAGGTCGTGAAGATGGAGATCCACGATGCCCAGAGCGCCGGCAATGCATGGACCGGCCACCACAAGTCGGTCACCGTCAAGGGATCGCTGTACCGGGACGGACAGCAGGTCGCGAAGTTCGTCGCGCGCCGCAACTCGCGGGGTGGCTTCGGTGCGGGCTTCAAGGGCTCGTGCGCGGTGCTTGAACGCACCGTCAACGCCATCGGCAAGGACGTGGCGGAATGGTTGGGCAATCCCGTCGACGGCGCCCAGCTCGGCGATCTGCGCTGACCGGCGCTCAAGGTAGACCGACATGTTCGACACCGTTCCCCAGCTCGACTGCGCCGGCCGCATCCTCCGGCTCGATCGTCCGCAGGTCATGGGCATCGTCAACGTCACGCCGGACTCGTTCTCCGATGGCGGCGCGCATGACACGACCGATGCCGCCGTCGCACACGCGTTGATGTTGGTGGAAGAAGGCGCCGACCTGCTCGACATCGGGGGCGAGTCCACGCGTCCCGGCGCTGATGACGTATCGCTGGAGGAAGAACTGCGCCGCGTGGTGCCCGTGATCGAACGGCTGGCCGCGCAGGTCGCCGTGCCGATCAGCATCGACACCTCCAAACCCGAGGTCATGCGTGCGGCCGTCCAGGCGGGGGCGGGCATGATCAACGATGTCCACGCGCTGCGCCGCGATGGCGCGCTGGAGGTTGCGGCGTCGCTGGGCGTGCCGGTGGTGCTGATGCACATGCAGGGCGAACCATGGTCGATGCAGGTCGCGCCCGACTACGACGATGTCGTCGGCGACGTGCACCGCTTCCTTGCGGAGCGCATCTTCGCGGCCGAGATGGCAGGTATCGCGAAGAAGCGCATCGTGATCGATCCGGGCTTCGGGTTCGGCAAGGACACTGCGCACAACCTGCAGCTGCTGGTGCAGCTGGAGCGCTTCGTGGAACTGGGCGTGCCCGTCCTTGCGGGACTGTCGCGCAAGCGCAGCATCGGTGAACTGACCGGACGCAGCGCGCCGACGGAACGGGTGTCCGGCTCCGTCGCAGCGCACCTGATCGCGGCGCAACACGGCGCGGCCATCGTGCGCGTGCACGACGTGGCGGCAACGGTCGATGCATTGAAGGTGTGGAACGCCGTCGCAGCGATCCCGGCGCCGCGCAAGACGGCGGCAACGCCCACGATCCGCTGGCCGGACGACGACTGACTGGCCGGTGCGCGGCATCCGGCGCGTTGGCAACTGCGTCGAACCCGGGGACCGCACCATGCGCATCGCATCCAGCCTGTTGCTGTTGCTTCTCGTCGCCTGCGGCCGGGCGCCGTCGCCGACCCCTGCGGTCACTGCTGCCGTGGAGCCCGCGCCCCCGCCGGGCGACCCGGTCGAAGGGCTGCGCGTGGCCACACGTGTCGGCTGCAATGGCTGCCATGGGCCCGGGGGCGGCGGCGAGATATTCCAGGAGAATCCCGAATTCGGTCGCATCGTCGCCCCCAACCTGACGCAGCGCCGCGCGCTTTACGACGATGCAGCACTGGTCGCGTTGTTGCGTGAAGGTCGCACGCACGATGGCCACGTGCCCTGGGGCATGCCGATCAAGATGTTCCAGTACCTCAGCGACCGCGAAGTGCGCGACATCATCGCGTGGCTGCGTGGCCTGCCGGCGATGGACAACCCGGCGCTGCCGGAGGGGCAATGGTCGGACAGCCTGGTCAAGACTACGCAGGACGGCACGCATCCGTGGTTGCCGGACATGAAGCCGGATCCGGGCCATCGTCCGCCCGTCGCACCGCCCTCGGCGCCGCAGGCGCTCGGCCGGCATCTGGCGATGACCACGTGCACCGAATGCCACGGTTGGGACCTCAATGGCTGGGAAGGTGATCCCGCCCCGTCGCTCGTGGTGGCCAAGGCCTACACGCTGGAACAGTTCACGCGCCTGATGCGCACTGGCGAAGTGGCGGCAGGTGGCAAGTCGAAGACCGGGATGATGAGTGGCGTGGCCGCGTACCGGTACAAGGACCTGACCGATCAGGAGATCGCGGCGCTCAAGCAGTTCCTGGACGCGCGCTGATCGGGCGCGCGCCCCCCGTCGTCGAGGGCGTCAGTGCAGCGGCCGATCGCGACGCGCAGCGTTGCGTGTGCCCCCGCGTGGCGTTGCCTCGTCCAGCCAGCGGCGCGTCAGCGAAGCGCCGTTGTCGGTCGCGATAGTGGTTGCAGCTGCGCTTGTCGCCGCGGGCAACGCTGCGCGGTTCGGAATCAGCGGCTGCGAACCGTTGACCCGGATCGGATCGGTGGCGTTCTGCTGTTTCCAGTGGCGCAGCAGCTGACGCAGAGCTTCGGGTGCAGCCGTGGAGGGCGCTGCGCCCGCCTGGTTGCGCGCGTTCTCGCCATGGCAGCCGGTGCAGGTGCGTATCTCGCCCGGCTGCAACGTCACCCACAGGCGTTCGCGCACGACGGGCACACCGGCCGCGTCGGTGCTCTGCCAGGTCAGCGCGCGGCTGGCGGGAACGAAGGCTGCTGTCGAACCGTCGGCGGCGATGCGCACGCTGCCGTTCGGTCCCCCGGCATTGGCCGGATTCGCGCTGACCGCCATCGGTTGCGCGATGGGCCGGCGGCCACGCTGGTAGATGGAGCCGTTGTTGTACGCGCGGATCATGTTGGCTTGCAGGATCTGGTAGTGCGAGACCTCGTAGATCCTGCCGCTGCCGCCGAGGGTCTGCACGCCGCCGGGTACGCGCAGGTTGTAGGGCTGCTGCTTGTCGTCGCGATCGCGCGCGGTCTGGTTGCGGGTGACGATCAGGGCAAGCTGGTTCGCTTTCAGCCACGCGCGGAACGCGGCTTCGTTGACCTGTTCGCTGGCGAACACCGACTGTTCGGGCGAGGCCATCGGCGTGGTGGTCACCGGCGGGCGCGTGCGCGCCACCACTTCCACCGGTTCGATCTCCCACAGCACGCCGTTGTAGCTGCGCTGCGTGTCCGGATCCCACCACGTCAGGTTCTTGCTGATGCCGGGCGTCAGCGCCGGCCCTGCCACCAGCAGGCCGCTGGCGTTGGTCTGCAACTGGTGCAGGCGCAGCGGAACGCCGGCCTGGAAAGACGGGCTGCTCGTATAGCTGGCGACCATGTGGCCGCTGGTCATCGGCAGCGGGTTGCGGAAGCGGCCGCCGGCCAGGTTGCCGCTGCCGTCGGCCGCCGGCGATGCATCGACGATCTCCATCTGCTCCGCGTTGAGCGTCGGCGCACCGGTGATGCGGACGATCTGGTTGGTGCCGCCGGTGGCGAATTCGCGCGTGTAGATGGCGTAGTAGCTGCCCGCGACAGTCGGGTCCTCGCGCACCTGGAACAGGCCGCCATCCATGCGGATGTATTTCTTGTTGGCGATCAGCGCGGTGTTGGAGTAATCCGACAGTGCACTGTCGGTGGAGAAGGATTTCGGCAGATAACCGAACGACAGTTCCTGGCGGCCGATGTGGTTGAGCGTGAGCTCCTCGGTGCCGTCCTGGTTCATCTGCCACGGCGTGAACAGGTTGTAGGTGAAGCCGTTGACCTGCCCGTACGCACTGCTCATGCCCGTGCGCGATTCGGGGAACGTCTCCGGCTGCAGCCCGATGCTGGCCGCACCGGACGCCTCGCTGGCGACGTCATACGCGCCGTAGGTGCCGGCATCGGCCTGCTGGTCGCGCTGCAGATGATCCCAGCGGATGAAGATCACCCGACCATAGCGGTCGATGCTGGGCGAGAACGCACCGCTCGGCGCATGGTTGAGCAGGCGCACCTGTCCGGTCGACGGATCGAGCTGCCAGATGCCGGTGACCGTCGGCGTGCTCTCGTACTCGTCGAGTTGCGGATACAGGTGCGCTTCGCCACCGCGCGGGCGATCCGAGGTGAACAGGATGCGGTCCTGGCTGTCGTAGATCGGCGAGACGTTGTTGTAGTCCACCGGCTGGTTCGCGACCTTGGTGATGGTGGCGGTCTGGCCTTGGCCCAGCCCGGTGATCTCGTACAGCTGCCACTTCGCGGTCGGGTGCACGTAACGCTGCGGCGGTCCGCCGACCACCATGCTGAAGATGGCCTTGGTGCCGTTCCAGTGCACGGCGGGCTCGCGCACCGCGATCGCATTGGCGCCTTGCTGGCCTTCCATGCCGAAGCCGGCTTCCTTCGTCAGGTTGCGCAGCGTGCCGTCGGGGTAACGGATCATCAGGTCGCCGCCGCGTGGCAACGCCAGCATGCTGGGCAGGTGATTGGCGAACGTCGACATGCGGCTGGCGAACGGATCGCCCGCCATCGGCACCTGCGTCACGAACAGGATCGGGTTGGGGACGGCGCTGGTCGGCACGGCGGCTGCCATCACGCGCGCCGGTTGCGCTGCAGGAGAGGACGAGGGCACCGCCGCCTGGGCGGTGGCCGTGGTACGGGAAGCCGGTGTTTCCGCGCCGCAGGCGGTGAGCAGAACCGACAGGGCGGACAGGACCAGCAGGCGCTGACGCGGGGAAAGGGGAAACACAGGCATCCGGTCGACTCGCGCAAGAAAAGAATGCCGTCCGCTGCACGGACAAGTGCCGCGCGCAGTCTTCGCGCATCGGCCTTGTTGCCTGCATCCCCCTGTGGACGCCGCCCGACTGTACACGAGCCGGTCGCGTGCGCGCCCCTTCCGCCGCGCCCAAGCATGACCGGCATCGCAGATTGCGCTCGGCCGCAGTGGCGGCGCGTTAAGCTTGGCGCCCGCTCGCACGCACCTCCTGTTCCGCATGTCGCTCGACACACGTCCCCTGGCCATTGCCATCATGGGTCCGACCGCGTCGGGCAAGACGGCATTCGCATTGGCGGTGGCGGAGCGCGTCGGCGGCGAGATCGTCAGTGTCGATTCGGCACTCGTCTACCGCGACCTCGACATCGGCGCGGCGAAACCCACGCCGGAGGAGCGCGCGCGCGTCCCGCACCACCTGCTGGACGTGCGCGATCCGTGGCAGACGTATTCCGCCGCCGACTTCGCGCACGACGCACGACGCGCGCTCGACGACATCGCCGCACGCGGTCGCGTGCCGGTCCTGGCCGGCGGCACCGGGCTGTACTTCCAGGCCTTGTTGGAAGGCCTGGCCGCCATGCCGGCAGCCGATGCCGCGTTGCGCGCGGACATCACGGCGCAAGCGCAGGTGCAGGGCTGGCCTGCATTGCACGCTGAACTGGCGCGCGTCGATCCCGCTGCCGCCGCGCGCATCCATGCCACCGACCCGCAGCGCATCCAGCGCGCGCTGGAGGTGTACCGCCTGACCGGCAAGCCGATCAGCGCATGGCAGCGCGACGCCCGCCGTGCGCGCCTGCCGTTCCGCGTGCTGAAACTGGTGCTGGCGCCCGCCGACCGCTCGGTGCTGCACGCGCGCATCGCGCAACGCTTCGACCTGATGCTCGACGCGGGCTTCCTGGACGAAGTCCATCGCTTGCGCGCGCTGCCCGGCATGCAGGCGGTGGCCACGCCGCTCGATCTCCCGGCCGTGAGGGCGGTGGGGTATCGCCAGGCATGGGAGTTCCTGGACGGGCAGGGCACGGCGACCGACTTCCGCGAGCGTGCCATCGCCGCCACCCGACAGCTCGCCAAGCGCCAGCTGACCTGGCTGCGCAGCGAACGGGACCTGCGCTGGTTCGATCCCGCCACCGATCGCGCCCGCCTGGACGACGCGCTGGCCCTGTTCCTGCCGACATCGTGAGCCATCCAGGCGAGATTGTCCGGAATTGGGACCCGTTGCCGGACTTGGCAACGCCCCGCCGGGCCGATGTTGTGTAACATCGGGACTTCCGGGCGGCAGGGGAGCAGTTCGCCAGCCCGGTACGGCAGCACATACCTAACTATAAGAACGCAAGGCGGGAGTACGTCATGTCCAAGGGGCAATCCCTGCAGGATCCTTTCCTGAATGCACTGCGGCGCGAGCGCGTCCCGGTGTCGGTCTACCTGGTCAACGGCATCAAGTTGCAGGGCACCATCGAATCCTTCGACCAGTTCGTGGTCCTGCTGCGCAACACGGTCAGCCAGATGGTCTACAAGCACGCCATTTCCACGGTGGTGCCGGCGCGCAACGTGCGCGTGGGCCCGGGTGGCGGTTACGTGCAGCAGGGTGACGAGGACGCGGAAGGCGTCGACGACGAAACCGCGTGATAATGCGTGCCTCGTTTGAAGAGGCACGACCCCATTGTTTGAAAGATCCCGCAAGGGCGAGCATGCGCTGCTGATCCAGCCGTATGCGAGTGGACGTCTGGACGACGGCGTCACCGAGGAATTCAGCGACCTGGCGCGCTCAGCGGGCGCCAGCATTGCCGCGCTCATCACCGCGCGCATCGACCGCCCCAGCCCCTCCACGCTGATCGGCAGCGGCAAGCTGGACGAAGTGAAGGCCGCCGCCGATGCCACCGGTGCCGACCTGGTCCTGGTCAATTTCCCGCTCTCGCCCGGCCAGGAGCGCAACCTGGAGAAGTTCCTGGAGCGCCGCGTGCTCGATCGCACCGGGCTGATCCTGGACATCTTCGCGCAACGGGCGCGCAGCCACGAAGGCAAGCTGCAGGTGGAACTGGCGCAGCTGCGCCACATGGCCACGCGACTGGTCCGCGGCTGGACCCACCTCGAACGCCAGCGCGGCGGTTCCATCGGCTTGCGCGGTCCCGGCGAAACCCAACTGGAAACCGACCGTCGCCTGCTGCAGAAGCGCGTCGAACAACTGCAGAAGCGGCTGGAAAAAGTGGAAGTGCAGCGCACCCAGATGCGCCGTGCCCGCGTGCGCAGCGAACTGCCGCGCGTCGCGCTGGTGGGCTACACCAACGCCGGCAAGTCCACGCTGTTCAACGTGCTGACCGGCGCCGAGGCCTACGCCGCCGACCAGCTGTTCGCCACGCTGGATCCCACCGTGCGCCGCATCGACCTGCCCGGCGGTGCCGTGGTACTGGCCGACACCGTGGGCTTCGTGCGCGACCTGCCGCACGAACTCGTCGCCGCGTTCCGTTCCACCTTGAGCGAAGCGCGCGAAGCCGACCTGCTGCTGCACGTCATCGACGCCGCCGACCCGCACCGCGAGGAACGCATCGCGCAGGTCGACGAAGTGCTGCAGGAAATCGGCGCCGGCGACCTGCCGCAGATGCTGGTGTTCAACAAGATCGACCGCATCGAAGGTGCCGCGCCACGCCACGACCAGCCCGACCCCGGTGTCGACGAGGGCGATGCGCCCAGCGCCGGCATGGGCCGCGAGCGCGTGTGGCTGTCGGCGCGCGACGGGCAGGGCATCGACCTGCTGAAGGGCGCGCTGGCGCAGCGGTTGGGCTTCCAGCGCGTGCGCGGCGAATTGCACCTGCCGTCGAATTCCGCACGCCTGCGCTCGCGCCTGCACGCCCTCGGCGCCGTGCTGGCGGAGGACTTCGAAGAGAACGGCTGGCGCGTCACTGTCGACCTCGCCCTGGCCGATGCCCAGCGGCTGGCGTCGCAGGCGGGCGGGCACCCGCTCGAACCGCTGTTGCCGGCGGTGGAACGGGAAGACTGGCAGTAGGGCGGGATCGGGTTGCCGTGGTAGGAGCGACGTAAGTCGCGACGGCGCGGATAAAGCGCCCGAGGCAAATACCCTGGCACGGAGTTCCCGCGGTCGCGACTTGCGTCGCTCCTACAACAGCCCGGCTCGACCCCCATGACCTCCCGGCCTTGCCTCCCGGCCGGGTCGCCCCTATCTAGTAGAATCGAAACCTGCGCCGGCCCCGGCCGCGCGAATCTTTCAATACGGAGTGGGCATGGCCTGGAACACCCCCGGCAGCGGCAGTGGCGGATCTGGCAACAACGGCAACCGGAACAGCAACTGGAAGCCGCGCAACCCGCAGGGAGGCGGTGGCATCGGCGATGTGGTCGAGCGCCTGCGCGGCCTGTTCGGCGGCATCGGTGGCGGTGGCAATCCGCTGCGCTGGGTGCTGCTCGGCGTTGGCCTGCTGGTCCTGTTCTCCAGCTTCCAGCTGATCGGCGAACAGGACCGTGGCGTCGTGCTGCGCTTGGGCAAGTACAGCCGCACCATGCAGCCCGGCCCGAATTTCAAGTTCCCCTGGCCGATCGAAAGCGTCACCAAGGTCAACGCCACCGGCGTGCGCACCTTCAGCAACAGCCTGCCCGTGCTGACGCGCGACGAGAACATCATCACGGTCTCGTTCAACGTGCAGTACCGCGTTGGCGACCCGCAGCTGTTCCTGTTCGGCACCACCGATGCCACCCGCGTGCTGGAGCAGACCGCGCAAAGCGCCGTGCGCGAAGTGATCGGCCGTTCCGACCTGGATGCCGCGCTCAACAATCGCGGCCCGCTGTCCGCCACCGCCGGCACCGCGCTGCAGGCCTCGCTGGAGGCCTACCGTACCGGCCTGGTCGTCACCGAACTGAGCCTGCAGGACGCGCGTCCGCCGGAAGCCGTCAAGCCGGCGTTCGACGAGGTCAACAGCGCGCAGCAGGAAAAC
This sequence comes from uncultured Pseudoxanthomonas sp., assembly GCA_946886405.1. Next base: position 5,125 of record CAMPIO010000021.1, on the reverse strand, counting down.
GAGCGCGTCATCAGCCAGGCCCGCGCCTATGCGGCCAAGGTCGTGCCCGAGGCGCGCGGTAACGCGCAGCAGGTCCGCACGCAGGCCGAGGGTTACAAGACCGCCGCCATCGCCCGGGCGACCGGTGACGCGACCCGCTTCAGCCTGCTGCTGGACGAGTACCGCAACGCACCGGAAGTCACCCGCAAGCGCTTGTGGCTGGATACCGTGCAGCAGGTGCTGGCCGGCAACCGCAAGGTGGTCGGCGGCGACAGCCGCCAGCTGATCTACGTGCCGATGGGCAATGCGCCGGCGACGGCGCAACCGCCGGCCGGGGTCATCCCGACCGAAGTGCTGCCGCAGGTCGAAAGCACCCCGTCCAGTTCCCGCAATTCGACGCGCACGCCTCGCCCGGCAGGCCGCGAGGAGGCGCAGCCATGAAGAATTCCCTGATCGTCGGCATCGTCGTGGCCGTGTTGCTGGGCCTGATGGGCTCCGTCTACGTGGTGCGCGAAGGGCAGGTGGGCCTGGTGCTCAACCTGGGCCGCGTGGTGCGCAGCGAAATCGGCCCAGGCCTGCACTTCAAGCTGCCGCTGGTGGAAACCGCGCGCGTGTTCGATCGCCGCTTCACCGCCAACGAGTTCCCGCCCGAACGTTCGCTCACCTCCGAGCGCAAGGACGTCAGCGTCGACTTCATCGCCATCGGTTTCATCGTCAACGCCGCGGACTTCTACCGTGCGACCGGCGGCCAGGCCGAACTGGCCACCGAGCGCCTGGCGCCGATCATCAAGGAGTCGCTGCGCAACGAGATCAACTCGCGCACGCTGACCCAGCTGGTGTCGGGCAACCGCAATGAACTGATCGAGAAGCAGCTGCCCGCCATCAACGCCGGCGCCAAGAACCTCGGCATGCAGGTGGTGGATATCCGCTTCAAGCAGATCGACCTGCCGACCGACAGTGAAGTCATCGACCAGGTCTACAACCGCATGCGTGCGGAGCGTTCGCAGGTGGCCAGTGCGCTGCGTGCGCAGGGTGCCGAGCAGGCGACGATCGTCGAGGCGCAGGCCAACCGCGATGTCGCGGTGCTGCTGGCCGAGGCCGAACGCGACGCGCAGAAGCTGCGCGGTGAGGGCGATGCCCAGGCCGCCCGCATCTACGGCGAAGCCGCCAGCCGCGACGCCTCCTTCTACGCGTTCCAGCGCAGCCTGGAGGCCTACCGCGCCTCGTTCAAGGACGGGCAGGGCGTGGTCGTGCTGGACAAGGACGATCCCTTCCTCCAGTACATGAAGAGCGACCGCTGAGGTCACCCCACCGGCCGCCCCAGGGCGGCCGGTTCCGTTTCAGCCCCTGTCGTGCAGTGCCTCGCGCCGTGCCGCGGGGAGGGAGTCCGTCCATGTCCGACCTCTGGTCCGCCCTGTGCCTCGTCGCCATCCTCGAAGGTCTGGTGCTGTTCGCCGTCCCCGCCAGTTGGAAGCGCGCCGCGTTGCAGCTGCTGCAGATGAGCGATGGCCAGGTGCGCGCGGTGGGCGGGTTCATCCTGATCTTCGGGTTGACGTGTCTGTGGGTGCTGAAGCGCTGAGGAGTCGCTTGCGGCTTGGGGTTCGCGTCAGCGGATGGGAAAGCGCCCCTCATCCGCCTTCGGCACCTTCTCCCCGCTTCGCAGGGAGAAGGGAGCAATCATGACTTCGCACTTTCCTTCTCTCCGCTTTGCAGGGAGGAGAGGGCAATCACGGCTTCCCGCTTTTCCTTCTCCCCGCGCGCGGGGAGAAGGTGGCCGGAGGCCGGATGAGGGGCAAGCGCGGTGATGATCGCCCGCAGCACCGCCTCCGTCTCGCGTAGCACGTCATCGTTCCAGAACCGCAGCACGTCGAACCCTTCACGCTTCAGGTGCGCCGTGCGCGTGCGGTCGTACGGCTGCCGTTCGAGATGCTGGCTCCCGTCCAGTTCGACCACCAGCCCCGCTTCCAGGCAGGCGAAGTCGGCGAAGTAAGGCCCGATCCGGTGCTGCCTTCTGAACTTCCAGCCCTGCAGGCGCCGGTTGCGCAGCTGCCACCACAGTGCTGCCTGCTCGGCGTCCGTCTGTCCGCGACGCAGGCGGCGTTCGCGTTCATGGTCCAGGGTGCTGCGCATGGGCGGTCTCCGATGGGTCGGAAACAGCGTCGGCGACGCGCGCGCTCCATGGCATCAGGTAAGCGCGTGCACGCGGATAGGAAAGCGCCCCTCATCCGCCCTACGGGCACCTTCTCCCCGCTTTGCAGGGAGAAGGGAAAGGGCGGAGTGATCGGCGTTTCGTTGCCCGCGCTTCGCAGGGAGAAGGAGAGTAGCGGGCGCGTCTGGCGTTTCCTTCTCCCCGCAGGCGGGGAGAAGGTGGCCGGAGGCCGGATGAGGGGCCGCTCTTCGCGCCATTCCTGAAGCCTGCGACGCGGCCCCCGCCAGGGTAGCCCCCGTCCCCCGAAACCCGGATAATGCACAAAAGCCGGACGGGCTCCCTGCGTGGGAAGACCGCCGGCTTTTTCCGTGTCTGGGCCCGGCGTGGCGGGCGGCTCCCCGATGGAGCCTGCCGGCAGCAACGGCGCCGTGGACCAGCACGACCCTTCCGGTGGCCCCGATGGCCGCCAACAATCGAGGAGTTACCCGTCATGGGTCAGTCAGTCGTCGTTCTCGGCGCCCAGTGGGGCGATGAAGGCAAGGGCAAGATCGTCGATCTGCTCACCGAGGAAATCGGTGCGGTCGTCCGTTTCCAGGGCGGCCACAATGCCGGCCACACCCTGGTCATCGGTGGCAAGAAGACCGTGCTCCACCTGATCCCGTCCGGCATCCTGCGCCCCGACGCGCTGTGCCTGATCGGCAACGGCGTGGTGCTGTCGCCGGCCGCGCTGATCAAGGAGATCGACGAACTGGAATCGGCTGGCGTGGAAGTGCGTTCGCGCCTGAAGATCTCCCCGGCCACCCCGCTGATCATGCCGTACCACATCGCCCTGGATCAGGCGCGCGAGAAGGCTGCCGGCGGCAAGGCCATCGGCACCACCGGCCGCGGCATCGGCCCGGCGTACGAAGACAAGGTGGCGCGTCGCGGCATCCGCGTGGCCGACCTGCATTACCCCAAGCAGCTGGAAGAACTGCTGCGCACCGCACTGGATTACCACAACTTCGTGCTCACCAAGTACCTGGGCGTGGACGCCGTCGATTTCCAGAAGACCTACGACGAAGCGCTCGCCTTCGGCGAATACGTGCAGCCGATGAAGTCCGACGTGGCCGGCATCCTGCACGACCTGCGCAAGCAGGGTAAGCGCGTGCTGTTCGAAGGCGCGCAGGGTGCGCTGCTCGACATCGACCACGGCACCTATCCCTACGTCACCAGTTCCAACACCACCGTCGGCGGCGCGTTCGCCGGCACCGGCGTGGGCGCGGACGCGATCGACTACGTGCTGGGCATCTGCAAGGCCTACGCCACGCGCGTGGGCGGTGGTCCGTTCCCGACCGAACTGGATGACGACGTGGGGCAGGGCATCCGCGACCGCGGCCAGGAATACGGCGCCTCCACCGGCCGTCCGCGCCGCTGCGGCTGGATGGACATCGTCGCGCTGAAGCGCGCCGTCGCCATCAACGGCATCTCCGGCCTGTGCATCACCAAGCTCGACGTGCTGGACGGCATGAAGACGCTGAAGATCTGCATCGCGTACGAATACCGTGGCAAGCGCACCGAGTACGCGCCGCTGGATGCGGGCGGGTGGGAAGAGTGCACGCCGGTGTACCTGGAATTCCCGGGCTGGGACGAGAACACCCACGGCGTCACCGAGTGGGACAAGCTGCCGCCGGCCGCGCGTGCCTACCTGCGCGCGCTGGAAGAACTCTCCGGCTGCCCGCTCGCCATCGTCAGCACCGGCCCGGACCGCGACCACACCATGGTGCTGCAGGACCCGTTCGCGTAACAGGTCCTACGTTGCGTACTGCGGCCGTCCTGCCGCGGTACGCCGTCTCGACAGCATCAGGTGTGCAAGGACTGCACGGCCTGGTGAAAGGAAGCCCCGCACACGCGGGGCTTTTTGTTTCGCCATGCTCGCCGGCGCGCCCCCCTGCGGCGCAAGGTCGGCCGATGGACGCCTCTCGCTTGCGCTCGGCCGGCCATCAGGGGCCGTCGTTGCGCACATCTGCCTGTTCCGGACGGAGATCGCTTCCATGCACGAGCCCAACGATCCGCATCGCGACAACCCGAGCGACGATATCGACGTTCCCTGGTCCTGCGCGGACGACCGTCGCGATCCCTCGGCGGACCAGGACCCCATCGCCCTGCGCTCCGGCCTGTCGCGCGCGCAGCTCGACACGCTGGACATGATGGAGAGCTTCCGCTGGCGCCTGGCCTTCGTGCGCTGGCCGCTGCACGGCCCCGCCATCCCGGTGCTGTTCAACCGCACCGGCACCCATTTCGTGGTGATCAGGGAAGACGGCAGCCTCGACGAAAACCCCGCATTGACGTTGCGCGCGTGACACGCCGGGGGTGACCCCGTTGGCGGGCAGCGGTGCGATGGGCGGCATGCCGGCACACGGCTTGCATGGCCATCACGACCCTAAATAGCGGCCGCCACCGGCCGTTAGATGCATCAGGTGTCGTCCGTAGTCGATGGAGTTGCCCCATGTACCGCAATGCCGCCCGCGCCGCCGTCATAACCGGCCCCTGGCAAACCCCCGCACCCGCCGCGGCCAAGCCGCGCGCGGTTGAACGCCGCAAGGCCGTGCACGACGCCGACGCGCTGCGCGTGGGCCTCACGCCCGCGCAGGTGATGACACTGGAGGCGATGGAAATCTTCCACTGGCGCCTGGCCTTCGTGCGCCGTCCGCTGTTCCAGGCGCCCATCCCGGTGCTGTTCGACAGCGGCGACACGCGCTTCGTCGTCATCGAAGAAGACGGCACCCTCAACGAGAATCCCACCCTCGTCCTGCGCGCCTGATCCCGGTCCTTTCTCCCGCGCGTTCCCTTCTCCCCGCACAGCGGGGAGAAGGTGCCCCAAGAGCCTGCCCCGTACTCGATACGGGGGCGGATGAGGGGCAGCGCTTCGCGCTAATGCCTCTGCGCAACTGAACCAACACCCCCGATTCCCCCCCCATCCCTCACGTTTCCTTGAACCCGGCCGATACAAGGTGAACC
>CAMPIO010000020.1 GCA_946886405.1 uncultured Pseudoxanthomonas sp. | reverse complement strand
CCCCGCCCGCGCCTCCGAAACACCCCGGCCACACCCGCACGAGCAGCACGCAGGTGATCAACATCGATCGCGAGGGCGGTGGCGATGCCTATGTGCTGATCGATGGCAACGAAGTCACCATGGCCGGCCGCAGTGACGACATCGTCACCGCCCGCAAACAGCAGCAGGGCAACGCGCCGGTGCTGTGGGTGCGCCAGGATGGCAAGCACTACGTGGTGCGCGATGCGGCCACCCTGAAGCAGATCAAGGCCGCGCACGCACCGATGGAAGCCTTGGGTGCGCAGCAGGGCAAGCTCGGCGAAGAACAGGGTGCGCTCGGCGAACGCCAGGGCGCGTTGGGTGAGAAGCAGGGCGAACTTGGCGTGAAGATGGCCGCCATCGCGACCCGGCAGGCCTCGGCCGCACTGCAGGGTGGGCAAGGTCGCCAGGTGGAATTCGATCGCAAGATGGAAACGTTGGCGCGGGAGCAGGACGCCCTGGCGAAACGGCAGGAAGCATTGGCCCGCCAACAGGAACCGCTCGCGCGCCGGCAGGAAGCGCTTGCTCGTCAGCAGGCGGCCGCCGTGATGCGGATGCAGAGCGATGTGGATCGTCTGGTCGGCGAGGCCATCCGCACCGGCAAGGCCCAGCGTCTCTGATCGCCCTGACGTAGAGCGGAGCTTGCTCCGCTGCCCTCCGATCCGATGCCCGGATACTGAAAGGCCACGGAGCCGAGCAAGCTCGGCTCTACGCCATCAGGGTCCTGCCGGGGCGCCGCTCCACTGCGAGCGGGCGATGCGGATGATCGCGCGGACCTGGTCGCGGTCCTGGTGACGGGAGATCGCGACGGCGCCGAGGCGAAGTGCCTCGGTGCGCAGTTCTTCGGTGAGGTCGTAATGCGCGCCGCTGCGTTTGTCCTGGAACGCGCGACGCGGCATGCCCAGGCGCGCCGCCATCGCATGCAGTTCGTCCAGCGTGTCGGCCATCATGTGGGCCCAGCGACGGCCACGCCAGAGCGTGATGGCATCGTCCACGTACACGCTCATCGTGGCGACGTGGCCTTCGGCGGCCGCACCATGCGGTCCATCAGGTGTTCCAGCGTCGCGGGAAGATCGCCGCACCGTCCCATGTGCACCGGCGACGTCTGGATGATCGAACTGCGCTTGGCGGTGAGCCAGTGGAAGCGTGCGCGCGGCGGCAACAGGCCGATCGGCGCGGCCGACTCGCCGCCGCGGCAGATCGCCGGGATGGTGTCCAGGTGGCGGCGCAGCGATTCGATGTCCAGTGCGGGGTCGAGCATGCGGATGCGCGCGTCGTCCAGTTCGATGCGCGCTTCGAGGAAGCCCGCGCGTTCGCACGACAGGATGATGCCGACGTTGACGAACTCCTCGCGCTCCACGCGCGGCACCACGCGGATCACGGCGTAGTCGTAGGTGTCAGCCGCGTGCACGGATGGCCTCCTGCACGAAGGCGGCGCGCTGCGACACGCGCTGCGTCAGGTAGGCCACGTAGGCGGCACGCTGCGTGGCCGGCTCACCGAACGTATCCGGCCCCTGGAGCCAGGCATCGGGCACGTCGGCGACGATCGCGGCGATCACGTCCTGGGACAGGCGCGATGCCAGGTCCGCATCCGCCTCTGCCAGCTGCGATGCCCAGCGCAGCAGCACGTGGTCGCGGATCAGCGGGAACGGCTTGCCGGCGCCCGATACGTCGCCCTCCCAGCCGTGATGGAAGTAGAGCGACGCGCCATGGTCGATCAGGTACAGCTTCCGGTGCCACATCAGCAGGTTGGTGTTGCGTGCGGTGCGGTCGACGTTGCTGATGAAGGCGTCGAACCAGACGATGCGCGAGGCCAGGTCCGCGTCGGGTTGTTCCGCCACGGGATCGAAATTGACGGCACCGGGCAGGTAGTCCATCGCCAGGTTGAGCCCGGCGCTGGCCTTGATCAGGTCCTGGATCTCCGGGTCGCCTTCGGTGCGGGCGAGATCGGCATCGAGCGCCATCAGTGCCAGGTCGGGCATCGGCAACTGCAGCGCCTTCGCCAGGCCGCCGGCGATCACTTCGGCCACCAGCGCCTTCGGCCCCTGCCCGGCGCCCCGGAACTTCAGTACGTACAGGCCTTCATCGTCGGCCTCGACCACGGCGGGCATGGAGCCGCCTTCGCGCAGCGGGGTGACGTAGCGGGTGGCGGTGCGGAGGGGTAGCGTCATCAGGTCGCTAGGATAGCGCGGCCACGCGTCGTGCTCAGGTCGAGCGCGACACGCCCATCCGCCGCAGCAACAGGTACACCAGCACACTCGACGCCACGCCAAGCAGCAGCGCGAACGCCAGTCCGTGCCGACCGTGCGCGAACGGCAGGCCGGGCAGGTTCATCCCGAACAGGCCCGCCACCAGGCTGGGCGGCAGCAGCAGTGCGGTGATCATCGACAGCACGTACAGATGCCGGTTGGTGCGTTCGGCCAGCTTGGCGGCCACTTCATCCTGCAGCAGGCGCGCGCGTTCCTGCAGCGTGGCGACATCGCCATCCAGGTCATCGAAACGCTGATTGAGGCGCGCGACCGCAGGCAGCAGTTCGTGTTCGGTGTCGGCCGGATGGCGTTGCTCGAACTGCTTGAGCACGCGCCGCATGGCAGTGAGCGGGCGATGCAGGCGAACGGTCTGATGACGCAGTTGCGCGAGATCGCGACGTTCCTCGCCGATGGCGTCCGCCAGCACGCGGTCTTCGATGCGGTCCAGCCGCACCGACAAGCCGTCGCTGCTGCGCTCGACGGTGTCGGCGAAGCGGCCGGCAATGAGTTCCATCAGCCTGACCGGCGAATCCGCGCACGTGCCGCCGCCGACCGCGCGTCGCGCCGCTTCCACGGAGCGCAGCGCCTGCCGGCGTGCGGTGACCAGCAGGCGTTCCGTCATCGCGAAATGCAGCCAGCCGATACCGTCGTCGCCCCGCAACTGGCCTTCGACGGCGGGATCGACGCCGCGCTGGTGCGCCCAGTCGACAAAGACGCCGTGCACGGCCTCGTCTTCTAGCTGCAGGTTGACGTGCGAGTCCGGCGACAGCAGCGTGGCGCCCGCGTCCTCGGGCAGGGACAGCTTCGTTACGACCTGCGCGCTGCGAGCATCGCTCAGGTCCAGGTGCAGCCAATGCCAGTGATCGCCGCCGGCTTGCACCGCGTCGATGCCGCACTGCCCGGCGTCCACCACCTGCGCATGCCCCGCGGCGTCGAAGCGGTACAGCCACAGCGCGCCGGGCAGGCCGGAGAAAGGCGACGCGGGCGCTTCGGAGTCGACGGGGATCGCCATAGGTTGCAGCCGTGTGGCAACCGGGAGACGGTTGGGTGACGGTCAGGCTACCGACGTCATGTGCCCGTCGTATGACAGGCGAAGCCTCGGACTAGCCGGCTGGTTGCGCTTCCGCACCGCCACGTTGCAGCGGATCAGGCAGCGGCTCGCCATGGGCCGTGAAGGCCAGCGACACCGAATTCAGGCAATGCCGCTCACCGGTCGGCGGCGGACCATCCGGGAACACGTGCCCCAGGTGCGACTGGCAGCGCGCGCAGACGATCTCGGTGCGGACCATGCCGTAACTGCTGTCGCGGATGCGGCCCACGTGGGCTTCGTCGACCGGCTGGAAAAAGCTGGGCCAGCCCGTGCCGGAGTCGAATTTGGCACTGGAACGGAACAGCGGCAGGCCGCACAGGCGGCAGGTGTAGACGCCGTCGGTCTTGTTGTCCAGGAACACGCCGCAGAAGGGAGCCTCGGTTCCATGCTGCAGCAGCACGCGGCGCTCTTCGTCACTGAGGCCCGCGATCAGGCTGTCGCGCTGCGCATCGGTGGGGGGGGTCAGGTCGAAGGCCGTCATGGGAAGACTCCGCAGGAAGTGGATTCCGATATGGTGTCGCCATTCTGCTGCCGCAAGCCTGGTTTACCATCCCCTCCGGATTCTTGTGGAGACGGCACGGATGCGTTTTGTTCTTCCGATGATGGCGTGGGCGCTGATGCTGCCGGCAACCCCGGTCCATGCGCGCCAGCCGCCAGCGCCCGATTGCCTGGACGCCCGGCAGATGGCCGAGGTGCGGCAGGCGTCGCCCCGGCAGCTTGCCGTGCAGGGCCAGGATGGGCAGCGCTTCCGCATCACCCTTGCGCAGGAATGCCCCGGGGCCGGCGACACGACGGCGGTGCTGCTGGCCCGTGAAGGCTGGGTGTGTGGCGCTGGCAACGAGTTCGTCCGCATGGGTGCCACGACCTGCGCGATATCCGGGCTGGAGCCGATCGATGCACGCGATTACGCGGCCCTGGCGCGCGAGGCGGCGCAGTCGGCCGACGACGGGGTGAAGACGCTGGAAACCGTACAGGTGCGTGCACCGCGCCGGCGGGGCTTTGCGGGGTCGCCGAGCTTCTGCTTCAACCCGCGCTACCTGCGCGCATGGTCGGAAGACAGCAAGGGCATGCTGGTGGAGCTGTCGCCGCGCCGCTCCGGAGGCCACCGGTACTACCGCGTCGAGTTGGCGCAGAGTTGTCCGGACCTGGATGCCGCACCGGCGATCGTTTTCCGCTCGGGCGTGGGCATCGGATTGATCTGCGGGAATCCGGGCGACCGCGTCGTCGCGCAGAACAGTGGCGACGGCAGCCTGTTCGACTCGGGCGATGCCGGCTTCATGTTCGCCGACGACGAGCGGCGGTCATCGCGCATGGGCATCCGCGTGCAGTGCTCGGTGTCGGCCGTCTACCCGCACGAACCCGGTACCTGAAACGGAAAAGCCCCGCGCGCAGCGGCGCGGGGCCCGTCGGCGATGCGCGTGGATCAGGGCGTGGAGGTCAGCGCCTGGCCGTTGCGGAACTCCTTGCGCAACCAGTCGTCGACCATGCGCTTCTCGTAACGCAGCGCGTCGTTGTTGCTGAGGTTGGACCCCATCAGGAAGCCGTGGTCGACCAGCTTGCGTTCGCCTTCGGCGATGACCTGTCCGTCGGCGCCCTTCACCACGAAGTTCAACTTCATGCGCGGCGGGTAGATGTCCTTGACGATGCGGATGTGGTCCATGCCCGTGCGCACGACCGGCTCATAGCGTCCGGCACGTTCGATGTCGGTGATGGTGATGTCCAGGGTCTGGCCGCGGGCGAGCCGCTGGCCGGCCTCGTCGCGGACGTACTTCGCCAGGTCCGTGACCCAGGTGCCGCGCTCGGCTTCCCAGCGGTTGCCGCTGTACTTGAGTTCACTGAAGGCAGCGGGGTCGGTCCAGCTGACGCTCACGGCGCCGCCTTCGGCAGGCAGGCTGCGCGGCAGCTCCGGATCGGTGACGTTCTTGGATCTCGCCATGCCGGGCACGGCGGTGACCAGTGCGACGACGGCGGTAAGCAGCAGGGCAGGCGCCTTCATGGCGGATCCTCCGTGGATGTCACATGAGAGTGTGCGCCCGCTCCGGAGGGGGAACAACCGGCCCGCGATGTCTCGTCGTGCGACGTTCAGTCGCGGTTTCCAGACGGTTCAGAGGTTGCGCAGGCGCTCGACGTCGCGCACCGGCGGGGCGCCGAACATGCGGCTGTACTCGCGACTGAACTGCGACGGGCTTTCGTAGCCGACGCGGTGCCCGGCACTGGCGGCGTCCAGCACTTCGCTCAACATCAACCGGCGGGCTTCCTGCAGGCGCAACTGCTTCTGGAACTGCAGCGGGCTCATCGCGGTGACCGCCTTGAAGTGGTGGTGCAGCGCCGACGCGCTCATGTGCACTTCGCGGGCGATATGGTCGATGCGCAACGGCTTGGCGTAATGCGCGCGCAGCCAGTGGATCGCCTTCGCCACGCGCTGGCCCTGGCTGTCGGCGATGCCGATGTGGCGCAGCATCGCGCCCTGCGGACTGCACAGCACGCGGTAGAGGATTTCGCGCTCGACCAGCGGTGCGAGCAGCGGGATGTCGCGTGGCGTATCGAGCAGCTTCACCAGCCGGATCGCCGCATCCAGCATTTCCACGCTGCTCGGCTGCAGGAACAGGCCGCGCGATGGCGGCGGCAGCGGTGCCTGCGCCGATTCGGCCTCGGTGACCATTTCGGCGATGGTGGCGGCCGACAGTTTCAGGATCAGGCACAGATAGGGCGCCTCGGCGGACGCTTCGACCACCTGGCCGGTGACCGGCAGGTCGACCGAGGCCACCACGAAGCGGCTGGCGTCGTACTCGTAGACCTCGTCGGCCAGGATCGCGCGCTTGGCGCCCTGCACGATCAGGCACAGCGCCGCTTCCTGCACGCCGCGCATCGGCAGCGCCATCGGCGCGCTGAGTCGCGAGAAGTTCAGAGCCGGCACCGCCGTGGTGTGGAAACCGTCCGCGCCGGTGGATCGTTCAATCAGCCCGGCCAGTTCACGGACGCGGTCATCGAGCAGGGTGGGCGAATCGGACATGGGAACGCCTGTGGGGTGGACGTGGGGCATGCAGCGAGTCTACGCAGTGGATCCGGCGATGGAATGGGGTGGGCCGGGTGTCCGCAGGATCAGGCAAGGATCGCGGAGGAACCGGATATCGACGCATCGCCAGCGGCGCCCAGACTGCGCCCCGTCCCGGCGCACCCCGCGCCGTGTTTCCCCCAAACGAGGTGTCCCATGTCCGGAATCCAAGGAAAAGTCATCGCCATCACCGGTGCCAGCAGCGGCATCGGCGAGGCCGCCGCACGCGAACTCGCCCGTCGCGGTGCCCATGTCGTGCTGGGTGCGCGACGCACCGACCGGCTCGAGCAACTGGTCGCCGAGATCGAAGCCAGCGGCGGCGTTGCTCGCCAGCGTGCGCTCGACGTCACGCATCTCGACGACGTGCAGGCCTTCGTCGATTTCGCCCGCGAACAGTTCGGCCGGCTCGACGTGATCGTCAACAACGCGGGCGTGATGCCGCTGTCGCCGCTGGCCGCGCTGAAGATCGACGAATGGAACCAGATGATCGACGTCAACCTCCGCGGCGTGCTGCACGGTATCGCCGCTGCGTTGCCGGTGATGCAGGCGCAGGGTGGCGGACAGGTCATCAACGTCGCCTCCACCGCCGGCCATCGCGTGTGGCCGAGCGCGGCGGTCTACTGCGCCACCAAGCACGCCGTGCTGGCGATCTCCGAAGGCTTGCGCCAGGAGCACGACAACCTGCGCGTTACTGTGGTGTCGCCGGGCGTGACCACCAGCGAACTGGCCGAGACCACCAGCGATGCCGGCATCAAGGCATGGCTGGAGGACTTCCGCCAGGTGGCGATTCCCGCCGAGGCCGTCGCGCGTGCCATCGCCTATGCGGTGGAACAGCCCGACGATGTGGATGTCAGCGAAGTCATCGTGCGTCCGGCCGCGAGCGCGAACTGAGCGTTCCACCCCGAGGGGTTGCCGTCGCAGGGTCGGGGGAGTGCAATGGCGCACTCCCCCTGCTTCAGGAACCTCTCCATGGAATACCGTTACCTCGGCGCGTCCGGTTTCCGCGTGCCCGTCCTCTCCTTCGGCACCGGCACCTTCGGCGGGCAGGGCGCACTGTTCAGCGCGTGGGGCAGCACAGACGTCGCCGAAGCGCGTCGCCTGGTCGATGTCTGCCTTGATGCCGGGTTGAACATGTTCGACAGCGCCGACGTCTACTCGAAGGGCGCGGCCGAAGAGATCCTCGGCGAAGCGATCAAGGGCAGGCCGCGCGATTCGCTGATCATTTCCACCAAGGCCACCTTCCGATTCGGCGACGGCGAGAACCAGGTCGGTTCCTCGCGCCATCACCTGATCAACGCCGTCGATGCCGCGCTCAAGCGCCTGGGCACCGACTACATCGATCTGTTCCAGTTGCACGGCTTCGATGCGCGCCCGCCGGTGGAAGAGGTGCTGTCCACGCTCGACACGCTGGTGAAGGCCGGCAAGATCCGCTACCTCGGTGTGTCCAATTTTTCCGGCTGGCACCTCATGAAGTCGCTCGCCGCCGCCGACCGCCACGGCTGGACGCGCTACGTCGCGCACCAGGCGTACTACTCGCTGGTCGGTCGCGACTACGAATGGGAGCTGATGCCGCTTGGCGTTGACCAGGGCGTGGGTGCAGTGGTGTGGAGCCCGCTGGGCTGGGGCCGGCTGACCGGCAAGATCCGCCGTGGCCAGCCGCTGCCCGAGAACAGCCGTCTGCAGTCGCAGACCGCCAACGATGCCGGCCCGCAGGTCGACCTCGACTATCTGTACGACGTGGTCGATGCGCTGGACGAGGTCGCCCGGGAGACCGGCAAGTCGATCCCGCAGGTCGCGTTGAACTGGCTGCTGCAGCGCCCCACCGTCAGTACGGTGGTGATCGGTGCACGCAACGAGGAACAGTTGAAGCAGAACCTCGGCGCGGTGGGCTGGAACCTCACGGCTGAGCAGGTGGCCAAGCTGGATGCGGCGAGCCAACGACCGAAGCCGTATCCGTACTGGCACCAGGCCGGCTTCGCGTACCGCAATCCCACGCCGGTCTGATCGCGTCCTGTACGTAGCGAGCCAAACCGTCCCATCCGCCGCACGACGGACTCCCCTGTAGGAGCGACGTGAGTCGCGACCGCAGCCCTTAGGCCTGCCGTAGCTGACGGGTCAAGCATGGCAGTCGCTTTGGAGTCTGCGGTCGCGACTCACGTCGCTCCTACAGGGCAGGCTTGCTACATTCGCTGCATCTCCACTCGACTTCCGGATCATCCATGCGCCTGCGTGCCCTTGCCGCCGTCCTGTCCATCGCCTGCGCACCCGCCTTGGCTGGCACCACCTACATCAAGGCCGGCCGCCTGCTCGATGTCGAATCCGGTCGCATGCTGACCGACCAGGCCATCGTCATCGAGGACACGCGCATCACCGCGATAGGTCCGGCCGCGAGCACGCCCGTGCCTGCCGGTGCGACGCTCCACGATTTGTCGACGAAGACCGTGCTGCCCGGTCTGATGGACGCGCACGTGCATCTGCATGGCGACGCCGATCTGCAGGGTTATCGCCGCCTCGCCATCTCGCTGCCGGCGGCCGCCATCAAGGGCGCAAAGAACGCGCGCACCACGCTGCTGGCCGGCTTCACCACCGTGCGGGTGCCGGGCTCGCCGGGCTATGCGGACGTGGCCCTGCGCGATGCGATCGCCACCGGCGAAGTCGACGGCCCGCGCATCCTCGCGGGCGGCGTGTCCATCGGCATCACCGGCGGCCATTGCAGCGACAACAACCTGCTGCCGGCCGAATACAAGGCCGTCGGCGAAGGTGTCGCCGACGGGCCGTGGGCGGCGCGCCAGAAGGTGCGGCAGAACGTCAAGTTCGGCGCTGATTTCATCAAGACATGTTCGACCGGTGGCGTGCTGTCCAAGGGCACCGAAGTCGGTGCGCCGCAGTACTCGCTGGAGGAACTGAAAGCCCTCGTCGACGAAGCGCACGCGCTGGGCCGCAAGGTGGCCTCGCACGCGCACGGCGCCACCGGTATCCGCAATGCGCTGCTGGCCGGCGTGGATTCCATCGAGCACGCCAGCTTCATCGACGACGACGGTATCGCGCTGGCGAAGAAGAGCGGCACCGTGCTGGTGATGGACATCTACAACACCGAGTACATCCTCGGTGAAGGCGAGAAGGCCGGCTTCCTGCCCGAATCGCTGGAGAAGGAACGCCGCGTGGGCGCCACCCAGCGCGAGAATTTCCGCAAGGCGCATCAGGCCGGGGCCATCATGGGTTTCGGTACCGACGGTGGCGTCTACCCGCATGGACTCAATGCGCGCCAGTTCTCGCGCATGGTGCAGTTCGGCATGACCCCGCTGCAGGCGATCCGCTCGGCCACCGTGGTCAATGCGCGCCTGTTCGGCATCGACAAGGACGCCGGCGTGCTGAAGCCTGGCTATTACGCCGACCTGATCGCCGTGGACGGCGATCCGCTGCAGGACGTTGCCGTGCTGGAGAACGTCGGCTTCGTGATGAAGCAGGGTCGTGTCTACAAGAACACCGCGAGCGAGTGAGGTCCAGCGCATGTCCACACCCGTGAAGATCGATTTCGTTTCCGACGTCGCCTGCCCGTGGTGCGCCATCGGCCTGGCGGCCCTCGAGCGTGCGATGGCGGACATCGGAGACGGCCTGCAGGTGGAGATCCACTTCCAGCCGTTCGAGTTGAATCCCGACATGGGCCCGCAGGGCGAGTCGATCGCCGACCATCTCGCGAAAAAGTACGGCCTGAGCGCCGAGCAGCTCGCGCAGAACGGCGAAGCACTGCGCCGGCGTGGCGAGGCGCTGGGGTTCCATTTCGACCTGCAGAAGCGTGATCGCATCTACAACACCTTCGATGCCCACCGCTTGCTGCATTGGGCAGGCGAGCTCGGCGCCACGCAGCAGCTCGCACTCAAGCACGCGCTGCTGCAGGCGTATCACGGCGAGGGACGCAACGTGTCGGACCGCGACACGCTGGTCGCGATCGTCGCTGACGCCGGCCTGGATGCCGCTGAGGCACGACGCATTCTGGACGCCGACACCTATGCCACGCAGGTGCGTGAGCGTGAGCATTTCTACCAGCAGCAGGGCATCCGCGCGGTGCCATCGGTGATCTTCAACGACCGCCACCTGGTGCAGGGCGGCCAGCCGCCCGAGGTCTTCGAGCAGGCGCTGCGGCAGCTGGCCGGGATCAGCGGCTGACGCGGGTGTAGCGCGTCTCCACCGCCCGCATTGCCTCGCCCTGCGGGGACAGGTTGAACATGGTGATGACCAGCGCGTCCGGATCGGGTTGTTCCAGCGTCGTGCGCCAGCCCCAGCGCGGGCCGCCTTGTCCGTCGCCGTAGCTGCCGAGCACATCGGGATAGGGCGCGCTGCCGCCTCCGGTCGAGAACATGATGCTGGTTCCGGTGCCGAAGCTTTCCACCCAGGCGGATTCCCAGTTCCCGTCGTCCAGGTGATAGCCGTAGATCACGAAGCCCTCGATGGGTTCGTCGTTGAAACGGCTTTCGTATTCGTGCGTCAGGAAGCGACCGCCCAGCACGCTGCGGATGCGTCCGCGCTGCGGCGCTTCGCAGGCGAGCTCGTCCGGGGTGAACCACAAGCGGAAGCTGCCTTCCCAGTCGCCGGCCATCTGCGCGAGTTGCCGGTGCCGGCCGTCCACAAGCGATGCTTCGAATGCCTGCTTGCCCATGATGCCGGCCTCTTCGGGAGTGGAATGCGCATCATGCCATCGGGTCACGGACACGCGGGCCAGGGCGAGCCCGCATCGCGAGCGCCCATCGGCTCAGCCGTGGCGAGCCAGCAGCACGGATTCGTTGCTCGGCATCTCGACGACGACCGCCGTCTGGATGCCATGGTGCTGATGCAGGGTGGCGGCCAGCAGCTTGGCGCTCTCGCGGGCATCGCCGAGGTTGTCGAACCAGTCGCGGCCGAACTGGCCTTCGTAGAGTTGCCAGCCTTTGTCATTGGCGGCGATGGTGAACAGCAGGCGGGGCATGGTGGACTCCAGTCAACACGCCGGGCAGGGAACCGGCGAGCGAACTGTGCGCGAATGTGCCAGCTATCACATTCGGCGGATGCCCCGCATCCGCGTAGGAAAAATCCTACGCAGGGGTAGGAAGGCGACCGGGGTCAGCGCAGCAGCGGTTCCAGTGCCTTCCACACGTGGTCGCGCAACTTCGGTTGCGCGCTGGCGACGGGATGCAGGTTGTCCGCCTGGTAGGCGTTGCGGTCGAGCGCAATGGGCTCCAGCAGGAAGGGCAGCAGGGCCGTGCCGTACTGCTTGGACAATGCGCTGAAATTCTGTTCGAAACCGCGCGTGTACTCGGGACCGTAGTTCGGTGGCATGCGCATGCCGACCAGCAAGACCTTGGCCTTGCCGGCCTGCGCTGCCTTGACCATCTTCTCGAGGTTGGCGCGTGTCTGGGCAAGCGGCAGCCCACGAAGCCCGTCGTTGGCGCCGAGCGCGATGACGACGATGGCGGGTTTGTGGCGCTGCAGCTCCGCCGCGATGCGCGCCGCCCCGCCTGCGGTGGTTTCGCCGCTGATGCTGGCGTTCACCACGCGCCAGCCTGGTTTGGTCTTGCCGATGCGGTCTGCCGTCAACGAGACCCAGCCCTGCGCGGGCGAGAGACCATAGGCCGCAGATAGCGAGTCGCCCATCACCAGCACGGTGCGTGCGCCCTTCGCCGGTGCTGCCGAGAGCGCCTGCGCTGCGACGGGCCGTGCGGATAATGCGACGAACAGCAGAAGGGCCAAGCCTGCGGCCCATTGCATGCGCGAGCCGACAGCCCCATACCTGTTCAAATTAAGAAACATTTAATCCGTGCTCCCGATGATTCACGAAATGACCGACGAGACGATCATGGCCGACGCCAGCAGACTCCACACTGAAGCCCCCGCCGCCGCGCGCCACGCCGTGCTCGATGTGCAGGGATTGGGCAAGCACGTGCCGTTGCCCGATGGCGCATTGACGATACTCGACGACATCGGCTTCCGCATCGAGCATGGCGACACGGTCGCGATCGTCGGTGCCTCGGGCTCGGGCAAGAGCACGCTGCTGTCACTGCTGGCCGGCCTGGACGTGCCCAGTGCGGGTGCCGTGACGCTGGACGGCGAACGCCTGTCGGACATGGACGAAGACGGCCGTGCGCGCGTGCGTGGCGAGAAGGTCGGCTTCGTCTTCCAGAGTTTCCAGCTGCTGCCGTCGTTGACGGCCCTGGAGAACGTCATGCTGCCGCTGGAGTTGCGTGGCGATGCCGACGTGGAGGGCCCGGCCCGGCAGATCCTGGAGAAGGTCGGCCTCGGCCAGCGCCTGGGCCACTATCCGCGCCAGCTGTCCGGCGGCGAGCAGCAGCGCGTCGCGCTGGCGCGGGCGTTCGTCACCCGGCCATCGCTGCTGTTCGCCGATGAGCCCACCGGCAATCTCGACACCCATACCGGCCAGGCGATCATCGAACTGCTGTTCGCGTTGAATGCCGATGCCGGCACCACGCTGGTGCTGGTCACGCATGACGACCACCTGGCCGAGCGCTGCCAGCGCCTGCTCCGACTGGATGCCGGCCGCCTGCAGGGCCGTAGCGCATGAGGACCCTCGCACTGGCCTGGCGCCAGCTGCGCCGCGATCTGGTCGCGGGCGATGTCCGCATCCTGTTCGCTGCGCTGGTGCTTGCGGTTGTGGCGGTCACCGCCGTCGGCTTCGTCACCGATCGCGCCGAACGCGCGCTGGCGATCGAGGCGAACCGCCTGCTGGGCGGCGACGTCGTGGTGCGCGGCGATTCGGCGCCGACCGGTGCATTGCGCGCACTGGCGGCGGCACCGGGCCTGCGCGTGACCGAAACGCAGGAGCTTCAGAGCATGATCCGCGCGGGCGAATCGCTTTCGCTCGGCGACCTGCGCGCACTGGGTGAAGGCTTCCCGTTGCGCGGCAGTTTCCGCGTGGTCGACGCGGCGGGCGGCGCCGAGCGCGACGCCGATGGCATCCCGGCGCCGGGCACGCTGTGGGTCAGCCAGGCCGGTGCGGAAACGCTGGGCGCCAAGCTCGGCGACGAGATCGGCATCGGCACGCGCACGCTCAAGCTCGCGGCACTGGTGACGCAGGAGCCCGACGCGGCGCTGGATTACTTCAACGTCGCACCAAAAGTTTTCCTCAATCTCGCCGACCTGCCGTCCACCGGTCTGGTGCAGGAGGGCAGCCGCCTGCGCTATCGCCTGGTGGTCGCCGGCAACGCGGCCGCAGTCGAAACATTCACCGCGGCAGTGAAGCCGCAGCTCGCGCGCGGCCAGCGCATGGAGACCATCCAGGACGCGCGTCCGGAAGTACGCTCCGCATTGGACCGCGCCAGTCGCTTTCTGGGATTGGCTGCCTTGGTCTCCGTGGTGCTTGCCGCCGTCGCCGTCGCGATGGCAGCGCGTCGCCACAGCGAGCGTCACCTGTCGGGCACGGCGGTGATGCGCTGCCTCGGTGCGCAGCAGCGCACGCTGGTGGGTATCCACGTTGGCGAGCTGGTGCTGCTGGGCCTGGCGGCCTGCACGGTGGGCGTACTGATCGCCTTCGGCCTGCAATGGGGCATCGGCAGCTGGCTGCAGCAGTCGCTGAAGATCGACATTCCGCCGGCGGGCCTGATGCCGGCGCTGCAAGGTTATGGCGTGGGCATGATCGTACTGCTCGCGTTCGGCGCACCGCCGGTGCTGGCGCTGCGTCGCGTGCCGGCATTGCGCGTGCTGCGGCGTGACCTGGATCGCACCGAACCAAGCGCGTGGCTGGTCGCATTGACGGGCTTCGTTGGCCTGGGTGCGCTGCTGTGGTGGAAGGCGGGTTCGCCCACGCTGGGCACAGCGATGCTGGTCGGCATCGTCGGCACGCTCGCCGTGCTGGCGTTGCTGGCGTGGCTGCTGATCCTGCTGGTGCGCCGCGTGCGCTCGCGACTGCGCGGCAGCCTGCGCTACGGACTGGCGAATGTCAGCCGGCGCGCCGGCACCTCGATCGCGCAGGTCTCGGCCCTCGGCCTCGGGTTGATGGCGCTGCTGTTGCTGACCTTCGTGCGCACCGACCTGCTCGATCGCTGGCAGCTGGCGCTGTCGGCCAATGCGCCGAACCGCTTCATCGTCAACGTGCAGCCGGACCAGGTCGACCCGGTGAAGAGCTTCATGCAGGCGCGCGGTCTGTCTGCGGTCGATCTGTACCCGATGATCCGCGGTCGCCTGGTCGAACTCAACGGCAAGCCCGCCAGCGGCGCCGATTATGAAGGCGCCGACGAGCGCGCACAGCGACGTGCCGAGCGCGAGTTCAACCTGTCGATGTCGGCAACATTGCGCGACGACAACAAAGTCACCGCGGGCGAGTTCTGGAGCGGACGCACGCCTTCGTCGCCGGAGCTGTCGGTGGAGGAGGGCTTCGCCGAAGACCTGGGCTGGAAGCTCGGCGACCAGGTCGCCTTCGATATCGCCGGCCAGCGCTTCGACGGCCGCATCACCAGCCTGCGCAGCGTGGACTGGGAAAGCTTCCGGCCGAACTTCTTCGTGGTCGCCTCGCCGGGCGCACTGGATGGCTATTCGGCCAGCTACATCACCGCCGTCAGCGTGCCGTCGGGCGATGCCGCGTTCACGCGCGAGCTGGTCAACCAGTTCCCCAACCTGTCGGTGATCGACGTGGAGGCGGTGCTGAACCAGGTGCGCAGCACGGCCGAGCAGGTCTCGCAGGTGGTGCAGGTGGTGTTCTGGTTCTCGTTGGCGGCCGGCCTGCTGGTTCTGATGGCGGCTGTGAGCGCGAGCCAGGACGAACGCCTGCTGGAGGGCGGTGTGATGCGCGTGCTCGGCGGGAGTCGTCGCCAGCTGCGCCTGGCGCAGGCCTCGGAGTTCGCCGCCATCGGCCTGCTGGCCGGCTTGGTTGCGGCCATCGCGGCGTCGGTGCTGTCGGGCGTGGTCGCTACCCAGGTGTTCGACCTGCCGTGGAAGGCGAACTGGCAGCTCGCTGCCATCGGCGGTGGCCTCGGCATGCTGGCCGCACTCGGCGCCGGCCTGTTCGCCACGCGCAAGGTACTCGATGCGCCGCCGTCGGTGACGTTGCGCGAACTGCAGGGCTGACGCTGAGGTTGTTGTAGGAGCGCCCTCGGGCGCGATGCTCTTGCCCTCGCTGCGGGCCAAGGAAGAGCATCGCGCCCGAGGGCGCTCCTACATAAAAGAACGGGTGAGCCGAAAAAAAGGGCGAGCCGAAGCTCACCCCTTGATGCAGACCACCTGGCGCAGCGTGTGGACCACCTCCACCAGATCGCTCTGTGCCGACATCACCGCATCGATGTCCTTGTAGGCCGCCGGCGATTCGTCGATCACGCCGGCGTCCTTGCGGCATTCGACGTGCGCCGTAGCCTCGCGGTGCTGCGACAGCGTGATCTGCTGGCGCGCGGCGGTACGGCTCAACACGCGGCCGGCGCCGTGGCTGCAGCTGTGGAAGCTGTCCGCGTTGCCCTTGCCGCGCACGATGAAGCTCTTCGCACCCATGCTGCCGGGGATGATCCCCAGTTCACCGGCACGCGCACTCACCGCACCCTTGCGGGTGACCAGCAGGTCCACGCCGCCATGCGTTTCCTTCTGCACGTAGTTGTGGTGGCAGTTGACCGCCATCTTCTCCAACTGGAACTTCGGCAGACGGTGACGCATCTCCGCCAGCACGCGCGACATCATGGCCTCGCGGTTCTCGCGGGCGTAGTCCTGCGCCCACGACACCGCTTCCACGTAGTCGTCGAACAGGGGCTCGCCTTCCATGAAGAAGGCCAGGTCCTTGTCCGGCAGGTGGAAGCCGAGCACGCGGTGAGCCAGTTGCTCGCGTGCGCGCTCGATGAAGTACGTGCCGATCAGGTTGCCGGTACCGCGCGAACCGCTGTGCAGCATCACCCACACCGCATCGGCCTCGTCCAGGCAGATCTCGATGAAGTGGTTGCCGCCGCCCAGCGTGCCGATCTGACGGTCCAGCTTGTCGGTACGGATCTTGCGGTGCTTCTGCTTGATCGCCTCCAGGCGCGGCTCCAGCCCCGACTGCGCAATGCGCGTGGCGATGCTGTCGGGCATTTTCCAATGCTCGCCACCACGCCCGTTGCCGACCGGCACGCTGCGCTCGATGCTCGAACGCAGTTGCGCCAGGCTGTCCGGCAGGTCCTTCGCGCGCAGCGTGGTACGCACCGCGGCCATGCCGCAGCCGATGTCCACGCCGACGGCGGCCGGGATGATGGCGCCGCGGGTCGGGATGACCGAACCCACCGTGGCGCCCTTGCCCAGGTGCACGTCGGGCATCACCGCGACCCACGGGCCGACGAAGGGGATGGCCGCGATGTTCCGCAGCTGCTCGTGGGCGCCCTGGTCCAGCGGCACGCCGCGCACCCAGCCCTTGATCGGCGTGGCGCTGCCCTCGGCGTGCAGCAATTCGAAGTGTGTTTGCATGTTCATGTGATGTCGTCCTTTTCTTTGTAGGAGCGCCCCATGGGCGCGATGCTCCTGCTTTCGCTTCTTCCATGAAAAGCATCGCGCCCATGGGGCGCTCCTACAGAAAGCCCGTCGCGGTGGATCCGTCCGCCGCGCGGGGCCGCACTACTTCAACGTCACCAGTTGCTTCAGCACGCCATCCAGGCCGCCGAACACGGTGAGCTTGTCGATCTTCTCGGTGACCTTTTCCAGGGCCTCGAGCTCCTTCAGGCGCATCAGCACCGGCGACTCGTCGATCAGCTTCGCGGTGTTGAGCAGGGAACGCGTGGCGTTCGCCTCCTCGCGGCGGCGGATCACGTTGGCTTGCGCCGTCTTCTCCGCCTGCACCACCCCGTTGAGGATCTCCTTCATCTCGCCCGGCAGGATCACGTCCTTCACGCCCACGCCCAGCACCTCCACGCCGAGCCCGGCCATCTGGCCGCGTACGTAGGCGAAGATGTCGGCGTCCAGCGAGGCCTTGTCGCCCAGCAGTTCGTCCAGAGTTTTGGCGGAGACCGCCCTGCGCAGGCCGTACTGCAGCTCGCGATAGACGAAGTCGCCGACCTTCGCGACCTTGGTCCGCGCCGCCACCACGTCGGTGACGCGGGTGCTGGCGGCCAGGTTCACGCGCAGGCTGACCTTGTCGCGGGTCAGCAGTTCCTGGCCCGAGACCTCGATCGACTGCACGCGCAGGTCGACCACATCCACCACCACGTTATTCTGGAAGTTCCAGAAAGCGTAGCTGCCCGGGGCGAGCGTGCGCTCGAGCTTGCCGTCGATGAACACCAGGCCGGCGAACTCCGCCGGCACATCGGCCACCACCGCCAGCTTCGACAACGCACCCAGCTGGCGCAGGCGCCGCGCCACGGCGACGTCCACGTCCGGCGTGGCGAGCGACACCGTCTGCACCTCGACCTTCACCAGGCCGATCCAGTACAGGCGCCGCGTGCCGGGCGGCAGCACGTCTTCCAGCTTGCCGTTCTTCAGCACCAGGCCGACCTGGTCCACGCCGATGTCGGCGAGCACGAAGACCTCGCCCAGGTCTTCGCCCAGGCGCGCGATCAGCGCGTCGACGTCATGGCCGGCGTATTCCGGCGCAGCGATGTTGAACGTGCGTACCTCGATGCGACCCATCGGGTCGAACCAGCGGTACACGCCCGGCATGAGCAGCTGCTCGAACCGACGGTTGCGATACACCAGGCCGCGCTCGCCGTCACCGATCACGACCCTCTTGGTCCAGAACATGGCGTTGTTCTCCTTGTTGGCTCTGGTGGTTCGATCCGATGGGTGAACACCGTTGCGGTGGATCGAGTCCCGCGACGATGGTGTGCCGTCCGCGACATGCGGATGGCGAAGAAGGGTGGAAACGCCCCTGGACGGAGACGGTGCGGGCGGCCGGCGCTGTTGGCGGACGCATCGTGGCGCTGAGGCGATCCGCAGATCGCATCAAAGGCCGCGCGCCTCCGCGTCGAGGGCGCGGTGCCGGCACCATCCCCGCTGCGACATGCCGTCTTCCTGCAATCCATCGCGGGAGAACGTCGCGCCACACGGGGCGTTTCCTGGGCGGGACTTGCGTCCCTGTCTCCAGATTTACAGTCTGGTGTTGGAGCGGGAGTCGAACCCGCGACACTCGGATTAACTGTCCGATGCTCTACCCATCTGAGCTATCCAGTGGTGGACGAACCGGATTCGAACCGGTGGCCAACGGCATGCGCCGCTGCTCGACCTCTGAGCTTCCGTCCGCTCGAGGAACACCGTCTCCCACGCTTCGGCATACGCCGCGGCAGCGCCGCGCGCACCGGACGGGGCGCTAGCCCGTACCGCTGTAGCGTGTTCGATCGATGCTCCCCATTGCCGGCTGTCGCCAACCGGCAATCCGTTCGGGCGCCATGCGCCCTTGTTGATGTTCTTCCCACGTGCAGCCCGCGTCGGGGCATCACGACGCAGCGCACAGGCGCCGGTCGCAGCCGCGCCCCTGCCTCGGGGCGCGCATGCGCGCTACCCGGATGCCCCAGGGCGGAAAAGGATTTCCGTGATGGAAAGAAACGAACCTCGATGCATGCGCATCCTCCGCGAACGCTGAAAACAAAACGCCCCCGGGCATGGCGACCCGAGGGCGTTCGCGTTCCTCGGGAGATCGGGGTGGCCGATCTCCCAGGGAGTCAGCCGGATGTCAGGTGTCCAGGCGCCGTGCGGATTCGCTGCCGCGCTTGGCAGCGAAGGCATACGCATGCACACGCTGGCCGCAGCGCGATGGCTGCAGGTCGAGCGTGTTGGCGATGTCGTACGCGGGCTTCATGGAATGTGGTCTGGTGAAAATACAGCCGCAGGGGCCGAAGGCGGCGCACGATACGCCGGTTGTTTTGTTCGCGCAACATTTTTTTCACTTTGTTTTCCGTGGCCGACGGGCGGTGTCGGAAACGGCAGCCAGCGGCCAGCCGGTAGAATGACGTCTTCCTTCCTCATGCGTGCCGCCCGTGGCCTCCCGATTCTCAGATCCCGCGCTCGACGCATTGATGTTGCCCTTCGTCCAGGGCCAGCTCGCCTGGCCTTCGGGTCCGGTGCTGTTCCTGCGCGCGCGCGATGGCGCGGCACTGCGCCAGTTCCCGCTCTCGCAGGTGGTCTGCGAGCAGAGTTTCCGCCCCGATGCCGAGTTGCTGGAGCGCGCAGGACTGCGTGTCGTGGCCGATGCCGCAGATGACGGCGTGCGTTATCCGCTGGTGCTGGTGTTGCCGCCGCGCCAGCGCGAAGAAGCGCGTGCGCTGCTGGCGCGCGCGGTGCAGCTCGCTTCGCCCGGTGGCGTGGTGGTCGCGGCGATGACCAACAACGAGGGTGCGAAATCGGGCGAAGCCGATCTCAAGCAACTCGCCGGCCTCGCTGGCACGCTGACCAAGTTCCATTGCCGCACGTTCTGGACGCGACCGCTCGGCGAAGGCAACGACCCGACGCTGCTGCGGCAATGGTCGGCGCTCGACGCGCCGCGCCGCATCGAAGGCGGCCGTTTCCTCAGCCGTCCCGGCGTGTTCGCGTGGAACCGCATCGATCCGGCCTCCGCATTGCTGGTCGAATGCCTGCCGAACGACATTGCCGGTCATGGCGCGGACCTCGGTGCAGGCTGGGGATTCCTGTCGCTGTCGCTGCTGGCACGCAATCCCGCCATCACCGCACTCGATCTCTACGAAGCCGAAGCACGCGCCCTGGCGTTGGCGAAGGCGAATCTGCTGGATGTCGGCGCGTCGGCCGCGCTCGATTTCCACTGGCACGACGTCACTGCCGGACTGCCGAACCGCTACGACTTCATCGTCAGCAACCCGCCGTTCCACACGCAGAGCCGTGCGGATCGCCCCGACATCGGTCAGCGTTTCATCACCGCCGCCGCTGCGGCACTCAAGCCGGGCGGCCGCCTGTGGCTGGTGGCCAACCGCCATCTGCCGTACGAGCAGACCTTGAACGACAGCTTCGGCGATGTGCGCGTGGCCGGCGAGCGTGACGGCTTCAAGGTCATCGCCGCGGTCAAGGCGAGGCGGTGAGGGCATGAAGATCGTCAAGCACATCGCCAACCTCGGCTATGGCAGTCGCAAGGACGTGCAGTGGATGTTCCGCGAAGGCCGTATCACCGATGCGGCGGGCGAGGTGCTGTACGCCGACGACCCGGTGGACCACGACACCATCCGCGTGGACGGCGAGCCGCTCGATCCTGCACCGGGGCTGGCGATCCTGTTGCACAAGCCCGTCGGCTACACCTGCTCCACCAAGGACACCGGCCGCATCGTCTACGACCTGTTCCCGTCGCGCTTCCGCGATCGCTCGCCGGTGCTGTCCACGGTCGGGCGACTCGACCGCGAGACCAGCGGCCTGCTGCTGCTCACCGACGACGGTGGACTGCTGCACCGGATCATCTCGCCGAAGGCCAACCTGCCCAAGGTCTATGACGTCACGCTGGCGCAGGACCTGCGCGGCGATGAAGGCGCGGTCTTCGCCAGCGGTACGTTGATGCTGGAATCCGAGCAGACGCCGCTGGCACCGGCCGGGTTGCACGTGACCGACCCGCGCCATGCGCAGGTCACGCTTACCGAAGGTCGGTACCACCAGGTGCGCCGCATGTTCGCCGCCGTCGGCAACCATGTGGAGGCATTGCATCGCAGTCGCATTGGAGGACTGACGCTGGGCGACCTCGAGCCGGGGCAATGGCGTCTCCTGGGCGAGGACGATCTCCGCCAGCTGTTCGAGGGGAGCGCGTGAGCCCCGTACACCTGCCGTTCGTGCCCGAGGCGGTGATCTTCGACATGGACGGCCTGATGCTGGACAGCGAACGCGCAATCATCGGTTGCCTGGCAGCGGCTGCACGCGAACAAGGTCATGATCTTCCCGACGTGCTGTGGCTGTCCATGGTGGGCCACAGTGAGGCCGTATGCCGGCACCTGCTGGATGAAGCGGTGGGCGAAGCGCAGCGCGACCTGGTCCTGCAGCGCTCGCATGCGTTGTACGACGCCGTCGTGGCCGCAGGGGTGCCACATCGGCCCGGCATCATCGAGATGCTGGATTTCCTGCGGTCGCGCGGCATTCCGCGCGCCGTTGCAACGTCCACCCGACGGCCACTGGCACTACGCAAGCTGGAAGCCTCGCAGCTGTTGCCGTACTTCGACGCGGTCTGCACCAGCAGCGACGTCGAACATCCCAAACCTGCACCCGATGTCTATCTTCTGGCGGCACGCACGCTGGGCATCGAGCCGGTGCGGTGCCTGGTGCTGGAGGATTCGCCCACCGGCGTGCGCGCCGCGCTCGCCGCCGGCATGCATCCGATCCAGATCCCCGACTTGCTGGAACCGGACGCCGCCGTGCGTGCGCTGGGACACACCATCCTGCGGTCGCTGTGTGAGGCGCAGGCGCTGCTGGCCCAGCGACTTGCATTGCCACTGTAGGAGCGACGTAAGTCGCGACCGCACGGCAAATCCTACCCGCATGTTTGTCATCTGCTGATGTCGTTGGATGCGGTGTCTCGCCATGCTGGCGGACATGGACCGCATGACGGAAATGACGCCTCACGGCCATGCCGCGCTTCGCCGGGGCCGCGCATCGGTATCCGGACAGGTGTATCTAGTCACATTCGTCACGCGCGATCGCAGGCCACTGTTCGCAGACCCAGCGGTGGCACATGCTGTGGCGTGCGCGATTACCGACAAGCGGCTCTGGTATCGCTCCCGGCTGTTGGCGTGGGTGCTCATGCCGGATCACTGGCATGGGCTGATCGAGTTGGGCGCTATGGAATCCCTGTCCGTCTGCGTGCAGCGCCTGAAGACCAATACGTCACGCGCGACGGGCAGGCCCGAACGTCCGCGACATGTGTGGGCACCTGGCTTCCATGATCGCGCGATCCGTTCGGATGATGGCCTTCGGGCCGCCGCGCGTTACCTGGTCGCCAATCCATTGCGCGCTGGATTGGTTGATCGGATCGGAAGCTACCCGTACTGGGATGCGGTGTGGGTCCAGGCCTAGAAGAGCGATGACGGCGCTATGGGGCGGACGGTCGGCGGTCGCGACTTACGTCGCTCCTACGGAAGAGCCAGACCTCGCTCACTCCGCGAACAGCTTCGCCCACCCTGCATGTCCCAGTGCATCCAGCGTCTTCACGTTGCGCTCGACGATCACGTCGGCGTCCGGGAAGGCTTCCACCGCGCGGTCGATGCTGGCTTCGCGCAGCAGGTGCAGGGTGGGGTAGGGCGAACGGTTGGTGTAGTTGCTGATGTCGTCCGGCATGGTGCCGGCGAACTGGTAGTCGGGGTGGAAGCTGGCCACCTGGATGACGCCCTGCAGGTCGAGCGCCTCGACCGCAGCGTCCGCGTTGTCGAGGAAGTCGTTGTAGTCCAGGAAATCCGTCAACACATCCGGATGCACGATCAG
Source organism: uncultured Pseudoxanthomonas sp. (assembly GCA_946886405.1). Next base: position 23,392 of record CAMPIO010000020.1, on the reverse strand, counting down.
CGTGGTGTCGACCTGCTCGGGATCGGTGTCGCGCAGCAGCACCAGTTCTTCGGCCAGTTCCTCCAGCAGGGCTTCGGGTGTGCTGGCATCGCTCAGCACGAAGCGCACCTGCTGCTTCACGTACACCGCCTTGGCGAACGGGCACAGGTTCAGCCCGATCACCGCGCGCTCCACCCAGCGGCGGGTCGCGTCGATCGGATCGCCGCCCGCGGGCGCGAGTGGGGTATCAGTCACGGAAGTTGTCGAACTGCAGCGGCAGTTCGAACTCGGTCTTCTTCAGCAGGGCGATGACGTCCTGCAGGTCGTCGCGCTTCTTGCCGGTGATGCGCAGCTTGTCGCCGTTGATCTGCGCTTCCACCTTGAGTTTGGCGTCCTTGATGGTGCCGACGATCTTCTTGGCCAGCTTCTGCTCGATGCCTTGCTGGACGGTGACCTTCTGGCGGGCGCCGGCGAGGTTGGTTTCCACGTCGCCGAAGTCCAGGCAGCGGGCGTCGATCTGGCGGGCGATCAGGCGCGCGCGCAGGATGTCGGTCATCTGCTTGAGCTGGAAATCGCTGGGCGCGGACTGGGTGATCAGCTTGTCTTCCAGCGCGAACTTGGCATCCACGCCCTTGAAGTCGAAGCGGGTGGACAGTTCGCGGTTGGCCTGGTCCACGGCGTTGGTCAGCTCGTGGACGTTGACTTCGGAGACGACGTCGAAGGAGGGCATGGGGAGATCCTGTTACCGGGCGCGGAATTCTACCGCGCGCCGGGAAGCGGCATCCTCTGCCGAAGGCCGTGTGCGTGCGGGATGCCACCGGCCCGCAAGGCGGCGGACGGTTTCGCACACAAGCAGGGGAGCGATCCAGCTGCACCAGAGCAGGGTGGCGATCAGGGTCGGCGACGGTGCCAGTCCGCTTGCGATGGCAACGGGCAGCGACAGGCGGAAGAAGATCGGTGCCAGCGTTACCGCGTAGTTGCGGATCATCCAGCGGCGGTGCCGGTCCACCGCGCCACGGAGGATGGCGACCAGTCCGGTGAGCGCGGTGGTCAGCCAGGCGAGTGCGGTCGCCGAGAACGCGAGTCGGATGGCGAACGGCGCCGGCGATGTGGCGATCAGTCCCGCAGCCCCCGTCGCGGCGACCAGCATGCCGGCCAGGTAGACGCGGCCCGTCAGGCGATGCAGGCGCGGTTGGCGCCGGCGCCATTGCGTGAAGAACTGCACCGGGCCCAGCAGCACGGTCGTGAGGCCGCCGGCAAGATGCATCCACAGCCAGCCACGGCGTGTCATGAACATGCCGTAGGCGGCCGAATCGAGGTGCCGGTACTTGCCGTAGGCGGCCATCAGGAACTCGACGCTGGCGATTCCCAGCAGTAGCCACAGCACGACCCAGGCCAGACGCAGGACAAAGCGGGAGCGGGGCGATGCCGTATTGCCTGGAGAGGTCCCTGTCATCAGCCGGCCTGCGCGGGTGGGTGCACGAAGGGTAGCGCACGCGGGCGGAGCGCGGCCGGCCAAGGCGATAATGGCGCATGCCCGCTCCCCGCTCCTCGCTCGCTTCCGCCGTCCTGCTGATGCTCGCGGCCGTACTCATGTTCGCCCTGATGGACGCGGGCCTGAAGCTGCTGTCCTCGCACTATCCGCCGCTGCAGGTGGCGGCCCTTCGCGGGCTGTCCTCGCTGCCGCTGGTCACCCTGTGGGTACTGGCGACCGTGCCGGTGCGATCGCTCCTGCGCGTGCACTGGCCGCTGCACCTGTTCCGTGGCGCGCTGGGCATCGCGATGATGGTCGGCTTCGTCTACGGCCTGCGCACCATGCCGTTGTCCACGGCCTACGCGATCACCTTCGTCGCGCCGCTGCTGGTCACGGCGATGGCGGGGCCGCTGCTGAAGGAGAAGGTGGGTGCGGCGCGCTGGACTGCGATCGGCATCGGCCTGGTCGGTGTGCTGGTGATCCTGCGGCCGACCGGTGACGGCATGTTGACCGGCGGCGGACTGGCGATCCTGATCGCGGCCATCTGCTATGCGATGGGCGCCATCACCGTGCGCATGCTGGCGCAACGGGACAGCACGCAGGCGATGGTGTTCTGGTTCGTGGTGCTGCTGTCGCTGGGTGCATGGTTGCTCGCGCTGCCGGCGTGGAAGGCGTTGCAGCCCGCGCATGGCTGGATCATCGCAGGCGTCGGGGTGTCCGGTTCGCTCGCCCAGGTGGCGCTGACCGAAGCTTTCCGCCGTGGCGAGGCGTCATTGATCGCGCCGCTGGAGTACACCGCGCTGGTGTGGGGCGTACTGCTGGACGTCGCGCTGTGGTCGGTGTTGCCGGACGGCGTGACCTGGATCGGCGCAGGCATCATCGTGGCGAGCGGGCTCTACCTGCTGCGGCGTGAAAAGGTGCACGTGGAAGCAGAGCATCCCTGACGTCGTGCTGTTTTGCGGCATCATGAGGGCATGCCTATCGTCCTCGTCCTGCTGTTCGTCTTCCTGCTGCTCGCGCTGTGGGTGATATTGCTGCCGCTCTCGCTGTGGCAGCGCTACCGCTACGGCCGTGCGCGCCGGATGGCGCGAGGCTGGCTGCTGGCGCTCAACGCCTGGAGCCTGCTGGTATCGGTCGCCATTTTCCTTGCCGTCAGCGCCTTCGGCCTGATCTGGTGGCCTGACAGCCTGCTGGGGGCGGGCGCGGGATTGCTGGCCGGCATCGTGCTGGGTCTGCTCGGCCTGTGGCTGACGCGCTGGGAGGTCGCGCCACAGGGCGTGTTCTACCAGCCCAATGCCTGGCTGGCGCTGCTGCTGGTCGTCATCGTCGCCGCACGCATTGTGTGGGGAGTGGTCCAGATGGTGGAGTACTGGCGTTCGGAGAGCGTGCCCGCCACGCATGCCTTGTTGAGTGGACATGGCAGCCTGTTGGCGGTCGGCGGCCTGTTGCTCGGCTATTACCTGGTCTACGCGTGGGGTGCGAAGTGGCGTGTAGCGCGCCTGGAGCGGTTGCGCGGGTACAGCGCGCGTTGATGGGGCAATGAAAAGGCGGCGGACCCGAAGGCCCGCCGCCCTATCGGCGCGTTGGAGCAATGGATCAGAAGCGCGCGCCGATACCCACACCCACGACCCACGGATCGATCGTCAGTTCTTCACCGGTACTCTGACCGGCCACGCGCACGCCGGCGTCGCCCTTCATGTAGCGCACGTCGGTCCGCGCGAACCAGGTTTCGTTGATGTTGAAGTCCATGCCGGCCGTGGCGATGGCGCCCTTGGCGGTTTCCAGGCCCACGTGTGCACCGTCTCCGCCGAGGCTCTCGTTGCTGAAGTTGGACTCGTAGTAGCCCAGGCCTAGGAACGGACGCATCACCTGGTCGGGCGCGCCGAAGTGGTACTGGCCGCTCAGCGCGAGCGGCTGCTGGTCGACGGTGCCGATCTTGCCGGCGCCATCGGCCTTCACGCGATGGTTGAACTTGTCGGCAGCACCCCACAGTTCAACGGCGATGTTGTCGGTGGCGTACCAGCTGGCGCTGATCACCGGGGCCACGTCACCATCGATCTTCAGGCCGGGCGCGGGATCGCGGTCGGGCTTGAGGATGGCGGCGCCACCGACGACGGCGAAGCGCTTGCCGTAGGCGGAGGACTCGGTGGTGGTGCTTGCATCCTGTGCGAAGGCCGCGGGGGCGGCGACAAGGGCGGCAAGGGCAATCGTGAGGGTTCGAATGGACTTCATGCAGGAATCTCCTGTTGTGTTTTCTTATGTCCCGTCCATGCGATGCAGGAATGCCATCGCCGTCAGGGCGAGCGCACGGTAGCGAGCCGCGCATGAATGCTTACTGCGCCGCGACGTGAATCAACCGGGAATGCAGCGGATATCCTTCAGTTTCGCGTGGCGATTTCACGCTGCCTGCATGTCGCTGAGCATGGAACGGCCGTCCGTTCAGTCACCAAAGCAACATCGGCGCCCTTTGTCCGCTTCGACGCAAGGCATGACGCCGCGATGCGGCTGCGTTACTGTTCGCGCAACAAGGGGTGTCACCATGGCGAGCAGCAAGGCGAAGACGGTCGACGAGTACCTGGCGGAGCTGCCAGAGGATCGTCGTGCGGTGGTGTCGGCGGCACGCGACCTGGTCAACCGGCACGTGCCCGCAGGCTATGTCGAGACGATGAGCTGGGGCATGGTCTGCTGGGAGATTCCTTTGTCGCGCTACCCGACCACCTACAACAAGCAGCCGCTCGCCTATGTCGCGCTGGCCGCGCAGAAGCAGTACTACGCGTTGTATCTCACCACCTGTTACGCGGATTCCGCGCAGGACGTGATGCTTCGCAACGCGTATGCGGACGCCGGCCGGAAGCTCGACATGGGCAAGAGTTGCCTGCGCTTCAAATCCCTGGACGATCTGCTCCCGGAGGTCATCGGTGCCGTCATCGCATCGACGCCTGTCGACGTGCATATTGCACACTACGAAGCCAGCCGCGCACGGAAATGACCCGCAAGCCCCCTGCCAAACGCAAGCCGCGGGCGGGCGCCGACCTGCCGACGCCCGGCACGCACCTGACCATGGCGGACCTGGCGAAGGTGGCCGGCGTGTCGGCGATCACCGTATCGCGCGCGCTGCGCGACAGCCCACTGGTCAATGCCGAGACGCGCGCCCGCGTGCGCGAGGTGGCGCAGCAGTACGGTTACGCGTTCAACGTCAGTGCGCGCAATCTCAAGCTTCGTCGCAGCATGACGGTGGCGGTGGTGGTGGAAATGAAGCCCACGGTGGAGCGGCAGATGTCCGGGCCGTATCCGCTCGACCTGCTGGGCGGCATTACCCAGGAATTGACCTCCACCGGTTACAGCGTGCTGCTGACGTCGCTGCAGGGCGGTTCGCTACCGAACGTGCAGGCGGCCGATGGCGTGATCCTGCTTGGCCAGGGCGCGCACGAAGATGCGATGCACGAAGTGCAGCGCTGGGGGCGGCCGATGGTCGTCTGGGGTGCGGTGAGTCGGCACGAGTCGCAGGTCGTGGTGGGCAGCGACAATCGGCGCGGTGGTGCGCTGGCCGCCGAACGCTTCATCGCACTTGGCCGGCGGCGACCCGCCTTCCTCGGCGATCCCGCGCATGGCGAGTTCGCCGAGCGGCTGGAGGGGTTCGGCAGCGCGCTGGCCCGGCACGGCATCACGCCACTGACGCCCACCGTCGCCAGTTTTACCGTCAGTGCCGGCGCGGACGCCGTGCATGCGCTGCTGGAGACGAATCCGCAGGTCGACGCGTTGTTCGCGGCCAGCGACCTGTTGGCCATCGGTGCTATCCGTGCGCTGATCGAGCGTGGTCGCCGCGTCCCGGAGGATGTCTCGGTGATCGGTTATGACGACACCCCCCTGGGCGCCACCTACGTGCCGCCGCTGACGTCCGTGCACCAGAACTTCATCGATGCCGGGGTGCTCCTGGCACGCAAAGTCCGAACCCTCATCGAGGGCGAAGCGGCGACGTCCGAGACGCTCCCGACGCATCTGGTGTTGCGCGCCACCTGAGCGCTGAGGACTGCTGCATTGCAGCGGTCATCCGGTGGACATCCGGCGCGTCTGTGGCGTTTGTCCTCGACGCCAAGGGATTGAATTGAAAGGTAAAAATGTCGGTCCTGCCATGGCCGGGCGGACTCCTCAGGTAACATTGGCAACGCTTTGACATCGATAACTTGACATCGATAACAACGACTCCTAGCGTGCCTCCGCCCGGGCTGCCAGCCCGGTGAGGAGCGGATAGCGTGGGGATGTCGGTGGAGCAGGGTGGAACACGGACAGCGAAGGCCGACGGGGTAGACCCGCAGGGTCGACAGGACCCGTGGCGGCTCATACAGCGGGGCTTCGACGCAGCGCGATCGGCGCGCGACGAAACCCTGTTCGCCCTCGCCAACGGCACGCTCGGAGTTCGCGGCGCGCTGGAAGAAGGCGACAGCCCCAGCGACGGCACGTTCCTGTCGAGCGTGTTCGAACAGAACCCCATCCACTACCACGAGCGCTTCCCTGGATTCACCCGCAGCACCGATACGCGCGTGCCGGTGGCCGAGGGCAAGCACATCCGGTTGCAACTCGGCGACACGCCCCTGCGCACCGCCGAGTCCGAGTGGCTGGACTTCGAGCGCACGCTCGATCTCGCCGCCGGCACGCTCGATCGCCGTCTGCGCCTGAAGACCCCGCAGGGCCACACGCTCGAGATCCGAGCGCGCCGCGTGGTGCCGCTGGCGGAACGCGCGTTGCTGGCGATCCGCTTCGAAGTCACGTCGGTCGACTATGCGGGTCCACTGACCTTGCGCTCATCGATCGAGACCGGACGCCAGGCCGTCGAGCAGGGCGATGACCCGCGCATCGGCGTGCACGGCGGCAAGGACCTGGCGACGTCGGACGAGCACGCCGATGCCGATGGTGCGCGGCTGACCCAGCGCACGCATCACAGCGGTGTCGCGCTGGTGTGCGCGCAGCGGCATCGTCTGTCGCCGGGCCTGATCTTCGAGCAGGCGTCGAGCGATGCCGGCCACGTCGAGCAGCGCTTCGTCACGACGCTGAGGCCGGGCGCGTCAGTGACCATCGAGAAGTTCGTCGCCTACGACGATGGCAACGGCAGCGCAGCCGACGGCGTGGACGCGGTGCTCACGCGTGCGCAGGCGGCGGGCTTCGACGCACTTGCCGTCGCCCAGGCCGAGGCGATGCAGAAGTTCTGGCAGCACGCAGGCCTGTCCGTGGGCGGTGATCCGGCGGCGGAACTCGCACTACGCTTCAACCTGTTCCATCTGCTGCAGTCTGCCGGTCGCGACGGCATCACCGGCACCGCCGCCAAAGGCATTACCGGCGAAGGGTACGAAGGCCACTGCTTCTGGGACACCGAAGCGTTCGTGCTGCCGGTGATGGCGTTCACCGCGCCTGATGTGGCGCGCGCGATGCTGATGTACCGCTACCGCACGCTGGAAGCCGCGCGCGACACCGCGCGGGCGATGAACCATCCGCGTGGCGCGCTGTACCCGTGGCGCACCATCGCCGGCCATGAATGTTCCGCGCACTATCCCAGCGGTTCGGCGGCGTACCACATCAACGCCGCCATCGCGTACGGGATCGGGCTTTATCTCGACGCCAGCGATGATCTCGACTTCCTCAGCGAGGCTGGCGCCGAGATTCTTTTCGAGACCGCACGCATCTGGCCCCAGGCAGGGCACTTCAATCCGCGGCTCGACGGCGCATTCTGCATCCATGAAGTGACCGGCCCCGACGAATACACCACGCTGGTCAACAACAACTGGTACACCAACCGCATGGCGCAGCAGCACCTGCGTCGCGCGGTAGCGGCATGGTCGCGACTGTCCGCCGAACGTGCCGGGGCGCTGGAGGCGCTTGCGTCACGCATCGGACTGGACGCGCAGGAAGTGTCGCTATGGCAGCGTGCCGCCGACGCGATGTACCTGCCCGTCGATGACGCCCTGGGCATCCATCCGCAGGACGACGACTTCCTCGCCAAGCCGCGCTGGCCGTTCCCGAAGCGCGAAGGACCGCATCGTCCGTTGCTGCTCGACTACCACCCGCTCACGCTGTATCGCCACCAGGTCTGCAAGCAGGCCGACGTGGTGATGGCAATGGTGCTGGCCGGCAATGGCATCAGCCTGGGAACGAAGCGGCGCGACTTCGACTACTACGAAGCCGTCACGACGCACGACTCCACGTTGTCGGCGCCGGTGTTCGGCATCCTCGCCAGTGAAGTCGGCCAGGAAGACAAGGCATGGCACTACTTCGACGCCAGCCTGCGCGTTGATCTGGACGATCTGCACGGCAATACCGACCACGGTGTGCACATGGCCGCCATGGCGGGCAGCTGGCTGGGCCTGGTGCAGGGCTTCGGCGGGCTGCGCGTGGTGGCGGGACGGCTGCGGTTCGCGCCGACGCTGCCGGCGGCTTGGACCGGCTACGGCTTCAACCTGCGCTGGCGCGGCTGCGCGTTGCGGGTGGACGTGGACGCGCGCGGCGTGCGCTACCGGCTGGACGAGGGCGACACGCTCGCGTTCCAGCACGCCGGCAGCGAGGTGGTGCTTGCACAAGGGCGCGAAGCCTTGCTGCCGTTGAATGTACCGACGCCGCCCAAGGCGAGCTTCCCGCGTGCTTGCGGTGCGTTGGTCTTCGACCTGGATGGCGTGCTGACCGACACTGCGCACACGCACTACCGCGCCTGGAAGCGATTGGCCGACGAGATCGGCGTGCCGTTCGACCTGCAGGTCAACGAACGGCTGAAGGGCGTGGACCGGATGGCGTCGCTGGACATCATCCTCGAACGCGCCTCTCGTCCGTATTCCGCGGACGAGAAGCGCGCGCTGGCCGACACCAAGAATGGCTACTACGTGCAGGAGATCGCCAGCGTCGGTCCCCACGACCTGTTCGACGGCGTCCGCGACGTGCTGGATGCCGCGCGCGCCGCCGGCCTGAAGCTTGGCCTGGCTTCCGCCAGCCGCAACGCACCCGCGCTGCTCGACAAGTTGGGCATCGCGGATTGCTTCGACTACATCGCCGACGCCGGCCGCATCGTCCGCGCCAAGCCGGACCCGGCCATCTTCCTGGATGTTGCCGCCGCGCTCGGCGTCCCGGTGCAGCGCTGCATCGGCGTGGAAGACGCGGCTGCCGGCATCGAGGCGATCCATGCAGCGGGCATGGCCGCGATCGGTATCGGCGATGCGCGCGTGCTGCGCCATGCCGACGCCGTCATTCCGCACATCAAAGAGTTGGACCTGAGGACGTTCGTATCGCCTTGACCGCACGTGGCCACAGAAGCCGCGGCGGCAGCCTGTCACTACAACAACAATCGCACTACGTGGAGGGAGAGACCATGCAACACACCAAGCACCCGATGCGCTACGCCCTGTCGGCCGCCATCGCGCTGGCACTCGCGCCGGCGCTGGCCGCCGCACAGGACGCCGCCCCGGCCGCCGCCAAGGATGACGCGACGACGCTCGACGCCGTCGTCGTCAGCGGTACCGCCAAGTTCAAGGGCCTGCGCAAGCGCGACGCCAGTTTCTCGATCAGCACCGCGACACCGGAACAGATCCAGGAAACCGCGCCCACCAGCACCGCCGACCTGCTGAAGATCGTGCCGGGCGTGTGGGCCGAAGCCAGCGGTGGCGGGACTGGCGCCAACGTCTTCGTGCGCGGCATGCCCTCCGAGGGCGACGCGCCGTTCTTCACGCTGCAGCTCGACGGCTCGCCGATCTTTCCGCCGCCGACGCTGTCGTTCCTGGAGAACACCACGCTGTTCCGCATCGACGACACCATTGCGCGCGTCGAGGGCCTGCGCGGCGGTCCCAGCCCGATCTACTCCAACGGGCAGCCCGGCGTCACCGTCAACTTCATCCAGAAGAAGGGCGATGACACGCCGGAAGGCCTGGTGCGCATGACGCTGGGCACCGACAGCCTGCGCCGCGTCGACTTCTACAGCGGCGGCCCGCTGAGTGCGGACAGCGGCTGGTACTACAGTGTGGGCGGCTTCTACCGCGAAACCGATGGCGTGCGCCAGACAGGCTTTCCGGTGGAAAAGGGCGGCCAGCTGAGCGCCACGCTGACCAAGCGCTGGGCGGAGGGCGAGTTCAATCTCTATGCCCGCCATACCGACGACAAGAACACCTTCTACACCGCAGTGCCCCTGGTCTCGCGCAACAACGGCGACGACATCTCCAGCTTTCCCGGCCTGGATGCCACCACCGGCACGCTGGTCGGCGACGACTTCCGCCGGGTGACGCTGCCGACGGGCGTGGGCAACGAGACGATGACGCGCGACCTGGCCGATGGCCGCGGTGTGGACATCGATGTGTTCGGCGGCTCGCTGGACTGGTACGTCGGCAACTGGACGATCAGCGACAAGTTCAACTACCTCAAGGGCGATGCCCCGACCTACGCGCTGTTCACCGGCGCCAATCCGCAGACGCTGTCGTCGTACATCACCGACACCTACGGTGCGGGCGTGACGGGCACTGGCACCTTCGTCAACGGGGGCGGCGCGGTCGACCCGAACCAGCAGGTGCTGACGGCGGGCTTCTGGGTGGTGGACAAGGAGATCAGCTCGTTCACCAACGACCTGCGCTTCAGTATCGACCTGACCGACAGCAACTCCCTGACCTTCGGCATGTATTACGCCGACTATTCCTCGAAGGACCGCTGGTGGCTGGGCAACAACATGCTGCTCACCGCGCAGGACAACGCGCGGCGGGTGAACCTGGCCCTGTCCGATGGTCGCGTCGCCACGCGTGATGGCTTCGTCGGCACCGCGTTCTACAACATCCGCGGGGACTACGACGGCCAGAACACCGCCTTCTTCATCGCCGACGAGTGGACGGTCAACGACCGCATCCGCCTGGATGCGGGCGTGCGCTACGAGCGGCAGGAAGTGAACGGCACGGTGTGGGACCCGGTCACTCGTGACCTGGACGGCAATCCGAACACGCTGTACGACAACACCACGTCGGTCTCGACCACGCCGCGCAGCATCGACCAGAACGACAGTGACGTGTCGTGGACGGCCGGCCTGAACTACACGCTCAACGACAGCGTCAGCCTGTTCGGCCGCGTCAACTCGGGCTTCACCTTCCCGCAGTTCGACAACCTGCGCGACGGCGCCAACAACAAGACCGAGATCGACCAGTACGAGCTGGGCCTGAAGGCCGGCGGCGAAACGTACGAGATGTACCTGACCGCGTTCTACAACGACTTCACCGGCCTGCGCTACCAGGCGTTCGACAACAACGGCAACAACGTCGTGATCATCGGCGACTCGAAGGCGCGCGGCCTGGAGTTCGAAGGCGCGTGGCGTCCGGTCGGCGGCTTCGAACTGGCCTGGAACGCGACCTGGCTGCGCGCCAAGTACGGTGACTTCTCCACGTTCGACGGCAACCAGGTGGTGCGTCAGCCGAAGTTCCGCGCGCGACTGACGCCCAGCTACTACTGGTCGTTGCCGTGGGGCGACCTGAAGGCGTTCGCGACCTATACGCATGTCGGCGATCGCTACTCGGATCCGGCCAACGGACAGGTACTGCCGGCGTACGACACGTGGGACATCGGCGCCAGCGCGCACGTGGGCGACCACTGGGAGTTCACCTTCTCGGGCCGCAACGTGACCGACGAAATCGCGTTGACCGAAGGCAATGCCCGCGTGCTGGGCAATGCGACCAGTGGCGGCGTGTTCATGGGCCGTCCGCTGGAAGGCACCTCGTACCAGGCCTCTGTGGCCTACCGCTGGTGACGTACCGCGGCCCGCGTCCCTGCGGGCCGTCTTCCGCCGCTGTGCCGTCTCTCCCCGGCGCAGCGGCGGATATCCTCTTCGCACTGGGCGTCGCGCGGCAGGGCCGCGCTGGCGTCGCGCACGAACCGACCGGTACCGCCCATGACGCGCACCCGCATGATCCTGGCGATGATCCTGACCTACATGATCTTCGCCATGCTGTTGAACTCCGTGGGCACGGTGATCCTGCAGTCCATCCAGGGCTTCGGCATCAGCAAGGCCGATGCCAGCCTGCTGGAAGCATTCAAGGACCTGCCGATTGCGATCACCTCGTTCCTGGTGGCGTCGTTCCTGCCGCGCCTGGGCTATCGCCGCGCGATGATGCTGGGCCTGCTGCTCGTCGCGGCCGCGTGCGTCGGGATGCCGCTGCTGCAGGCGTTCTGGGCGACCAAGCTGCTGTTCGCCACAGTTGGCGTGGCGTTCGCGCTGGTGAAGGTGTCGGTCTATTCCAGCATCGGCCTGCTGACGGAAGATGCGAAGGCGCATGCGGCACTCACCAGCACGGTCGAGGGCTGGTTCATGGTCGGCATTCTCGGCAGCGCGTGGCTGTTCGCCGCCTTCATCAATGCCGACGCGCCGGGCGATCCTGTCTGGCTGGACGTCTACTGGGTGCTGGCTGCACTGTGCATCGCGGTGATCGTGCTGCTCGCCACATGCCATCTGGACGAGCGCGCGGCACGCGACGGCCATGCGGCAGGCGAGTCCTTCATCGACATGTTCCGGCTGCTCGCACTGCCGCTGGTGGCGGTGTTCCTGGTATCGGCCTTTCTCTACGTGCTGATGGAGCAGGCCATCAACACCTGGCTGCCCACGTTCAACCGCGAGATCCTGCACCTGCCCACCACGCTCAGCGTGCAGGCGGCCAGCATCTTTGCCGGCTCGCTGGCGTTGGGGCGATTGGGCGGGGGCGTACTGCTGCGGCGCGTGCCGTGGTTCTGGCTGCTGTCGGCTTGCGTGGTGGCGATGGCGGTGCTGGTGCTGCTGGCGCTGCCGCTGGCGGCCAACGTGCAGGCGCGCGACGGCATGACTTGGTGGAACGCGCCCGCCGCCGCGTACGTGTTTCCGATGATCGGCCTGCTGATGGCCCCGATCTATCCGGCGATCAATTCGGTGGTGCTCAGCGCGCTGCCGAAGTCGCGGCATGCGGCGATGACCGGACTGATCGTGGTGTTCTCCGCGCTGGGTGGCACGACCGGCTCCTACGTGACCGGCCAGCTGTTCGCGCATTTCGACGGGTCGCGCGCGTTCTACCTGCTGCTGGCGCCGATGGCGATGCTGCTGGTTTCCATGGCGCTGCTGCAACGCGCGGTGTCGAAGCGGCAGGGCGTACCGCAGGTGGCGTGATGCGCACGCGTTGACGCCGCGTGGCGTATCGTTCGTCCTCCTGTTCTGGACGAGACGACGCATGAATGCGACCGGCGTGGCGTTGGCCCTCTTCATCGGCATGCTGCTGCCGCTGCAGGCGTTGATCAACGCCTCGCTCGGACGACAGACCTTCGGGCCGGTGTTCGCGTCGCTGGCGTCCTTCATGGTCGGCACGGGCGTGTTGTTGGCGTGGTGGTTGCTGACGCGGCCGGTGTTCGTGCCTGCCGCCCTGGCCAAGGTGCCGTGGTGGGCGTGGACGGGGGGCGTGATCGGCGCCGTGTTCGTCGCGTCGGCCACCTTGCTGGTGCCGCGGCTGGGGGCGGCTTCGCTGATCTGCCTGGTGGTGGCGGGACAACTGGCAGGCTCGGTGGTGCTGGATCATTTCGGTGTGCTGCATGCGCGACAGCCGGTCGATGCCTTGCGCGTCGTGGGCCTGTTGCTGGTCGTGGCTGGCGCCTTGCTGGTGGTGAAGCCCTGGCAGGCGACCGGCGCATAGACAATGGACGACCTGCTGACCGGGTTGCCCCCTGCCGTGGCGTCCGATTGCCGTGTCCTGGTATTGGGATCGATGCCGGGCGCCGCCTCGCTGCAGGCGGCGCGCTACTACGCGCATCCGCGCAACCGTTTCTGGCCCGTGATGGTGGCGCTGGCCGGCGTGCCGTCCGTGGCGTCATACGAAGAGCGCATCGCGGCGCTGCAGGCGGCCGGCATCGGGCTCTGGGACGTGATCGGCGAATGCCGACGTGCGGGCAGCCTGGACAGTGCGATCGTGCGCGGTAGCGAGCGGCCGAATGCGATCGCGCCGCTCATCGCCTCGCTGCCCGGACTGCGCGCCATCGCGTTCAATGGCGCGACGGCGTCATCACTGTTTCGCCGCCATGTGCAGCCGCTGTGGCCAGAGGCATCGCAACGTCGCGTGCAGTGCGTGGCCCTGCCATCGACCAGTCCGGCACACGCGGCGATGGGTCTGGCGGCGTTATGCGAGGCGTGGCGCGTGCTGACGCCGTGGCTGGCTGGCTCAGCCCTGGGCGATGCGGGGCTGCGGACGGCGTCGTAGCCACACCGTCTGCACCGCCAGCACGATGGCGATGGTGACGGCCACGAGGGCGGCCGTGTCGCTGCCCGGCACGGTCCAGCCCGACTGCTTCACATACACCGCCGCCAACGCCCACAGCGCCGCCGCCGCGAACAGCGGGTTGCCGCGCATGCGGTGGTTCGCCCACAGCAGCAGCGTGGTTGCCAGCGCGAACAGCACCAGCGTCCACGGCAGCATGGCAGCGGTCGGCAAGAGCCGGTACGCCACGATCACCTGCGCGGTGTTGAGGAAGGCCGCCATCGACAGCCATCCCGCATGCAGCGACAGTGGCGCCCATGCCCACGCCGTGAGGCCCGGGGTGGTGGCGCGTGCATCGGAGAGCATCATGGCACCGCGCAGCAGGCAGGCCAGCGCTGCCCAGATGATCAACAACGCCAGCCAGAACAGCTGTTGCGAGAACACCGGCATCCACAGGGCGGTCAGCGCGAAGCCACCCGCCACCCACGGTCGCACGCCGGCGAGAGGCGCCGTTGCCGCTCGCCGCGAGAACGCCTGCCAGGCGCCGAACGCGACGTCCCACAGGAAGATCAGTCCCCAGACGGCGAAAGCGTAGCCGGCCGCGACGATGAGCGTCGGATGGCGATCCGAGATCGCACCATTGGTGGGGCCGAGCATGCCTCGCTGGGACAGCCAGGACACGACAGGCATCGCGAGCGACAACAGCAGGACGAGCCAGCGCATGGGAACCTCCTCGAACGGATGGGCGGCGATGCTAGGCGGGGGCCTGTGAACGCCGTATCCAGATACGAGCGTGCGCGCGCGTCGGATGAACAATGCGGTTGCGTATGCCCGCCGTCGGCACGCAGCGGGGTCCGACCAAAGGGATACCACTGCGCGCGATGTGGGGTGCGATGTCCCTCAGGGACAGCAATTAACACCAAGGAATGGTTGGCGCATCGCGCCACTGCGGACACAATAGGGGTTCCTTTCTTCACGCCCGCACCGGAGTAACGCCATGTCCGACATCAAGGAAGCCAAGGTCCCCGACATCGGTGACTACGACGGCGTACCGGTGATCGAGATCCTGGTGGCCGTGGGCGACACGGTGAAGAAAGACCAGGGCCTGGTCACGCTGGAATCCGACAAGGCGACGATGGAAGTGCCGTCACCGTTTGCCGGCGTAGTGAAGGAGATCAAGGTCAAGCTGGGCGACGAGATCGCCGAAGGCGCCGTCGTCGCGCTGATCGAAGTCAGCGAAGGCGCTGCCGAGGCCAAGCCCGCTGCTGCTCCCGCGCCGACCGCCGCCGCCGAAACCGGCACCCAGGTCGAGCCGGTTGCAGCGTCCGCGACACCGGACAAGATTGCCCAGCGCGAGATCGCGCAGGAGCGCGCCGCACCGGCCGCGGTCCCCGCCGCCTCGCGCGTGCTGGACGACAAGCCGGGCATCGATCCGGAAGCCTCGCCGCCGCGCACTCCGCCGGTGGAATTCAACGCCGATCGCGTGCTGCCGGAGAAAGTGGCCTATGCCAGTCCGGCCGTCCGCCTGTTCGCGCGCGAACTGGGCGTGGACCTCCACCAGGTGAAGGGCAGCGAGCGCGCCGGCCGCATCAGCAAGGAAGACGTGCAGAAGTACGTCAAGGGCGCGCTGGCAGGCGGCGTGGCCGCGCCGGCGACCACAGGCGCACCGGCCGCTGCCGGTGGCGGGCTCAATCTGCTGCCGTGGCCGAAGGTCGACTTCAGCAAGTTCGGCGAGACCGAAGTCGTCGCGCTGTCGCGCATCAAGAAGATCTCCGGCGCCAACCTGGCGCGCAACTGGGCGATGATCCCGCACGTCACCCAGCACGACCACGCCGACATCACCGACCTGGAAGCGCTGCGCGTGGCGCTGAACAAGGAAAACGAGAAGGCCGGCATCAAGCTGACCATGCTGGCCTTCCTGATGAAGGCCAGCGTCTCGGCACTCAAGAAGTTCCCCGACTTCAACGCCTCGCTCGATGCCAGCGGCGAGAACCTCACGCTGAAGAAGTATTTCCACGTCGGCTTCGCTGCGGACACGCCGAACGGCCTGGTCGTGCCGGTGGTGCGCGACGTCGACAAGAAAGGCGTCAACGAGATCGCGCAGGAAAGCGGCGAACTGGCGAAGAAGGCGCGCGACGGCAAGCTCGGCCCGGCCGAGATGTCTGGCGGCTGCTTCTCGATCTCCTCGCTGGGCGGCATCGGCGGCGTGGCGTTCACGCCCATCGTCAACGCACCGGAAGTGGCGATCCTCGGCGTGTCCAAGTCCTCGATCCAGCCGGTCTGGGATGGCACGCAGTTCCAGCCGCGCCTGATGCTGCCGCTGTCGCTGAGCTACGACCACCGCGTGATCGACGGCGCTGCCGCCGCACGCTTCACCGCCTATCTCGCCCAACTGCTCGGCGACATGCGCCGCGTGCTGCTGTAAGTCCGTAGGGTGGGCCCTGGCCCACCGACCCGAACACACCACGGTGGGCCAAGGCCCACCCTACGAAAGAGAGTGGTATGGCGAACACGATCGAAGTCAAAGTCCCTGATATCGGCGATTACAGCGATGTGCCGGTCATCGAAATCCTGGTCGCCGTCGGCGACACGGTGAAGAAGGACCAGGGCCTGGTCACGCTGGAGTCGGACAAGGCCACGCTGGAAGTGCCGTCCTCGGCCGCCGGCGTGGTGAAGGAACTCAAGGTCAAGCTGGGCGACGCGTTGTCCGAAGGCAGCGTGGTGGCCGTGCTGGAAGCGGAAGGCGCCGTGGCATCCGCGCCTGTGCCGGCAGCTCCCGCCAAGCCTGCTACCGCACCGGCCGCGCCTGCCGCGTCGGCGCCCGCTCCCGCGGCACCGGCCGCAGCACCCGCGCCGTCCGGTGGCGGCGGCCTGATCGAGGCCAAGGTGCCCGACATCGGTGATTACGACGGCGTGCCGGTCATCGAGATCCTGGTCGCCGTCGGCGACACAGTGAAGAAGGATCAGGGCCTGGTCATGCTGGAATCGGACAAGGCGACGATGGAAGTACCGTCGCCTGCCGCCGGCGTAGTGAAGGAAATCAAGGTGAAGCTCGGCGACTCGCTGGCGGAAGGCAGCCTGGTCGCGATCCTCGAAGGCGAGGGTGCGGCGTCCGCGCCCGCCGCGAAGCCTGCACCGGTCGCCGCGTCACCGGCCGCGCCTGCGACGCCCGCGACGTCGGCACCGAAGCCCGCGCTGGGCACCGGCAAGACCGCCGACATCGAATGCCGCATCGTCGTGATCGGTTCCGGTCCGGGCGGCTACACCGCAGCGTTCCGCGCCGCCGACCTCGGCCTGGATACCGTGCTGGTCGAGCGCTACGAAACCCTCGGCGGCGTCTGCCTCAATGTCGGCTGCATTCCGTCCAAGGCGTTGCTGCATGCGGCGGCCTTGATCGACGAGGCGTCGCATTCCGACGACATCGGCATCAGCTTCGGCAAGCCGAAGATCGACATCGACAAGCTGCGCGGCTTCAAGCAGGACAAGGTGGTCGGCCAGTTCACCAAGGGCCTGGCCGGCATGGCCAAGCAGCGCAAGGTGCGCACGGTGACCGGTGTGGCGAAGTTCGTCTCGCCGAACGAACTGGAGATCACCGGCAGCGACGGCAAGACCCAGCTGCTGCGCTTCGAACAGTGCATCATCGCCGCCGGTTCGCAGGCGGTGAAGCTGCCGAACTTCCCGTGGGACGACCCGCGCGTGATGGATTCCACCGATGCCCTGCAGCTGGCCGACGTGCCGAAGAAGCTGCTCGTCGTCGGCGGCGGCATCATCGGCCTGGAGATGGCCACCGTGTACCGCGCGCTGGGCGCCGAAGTCACCGTCGTCGAGTTCATGGACCAGCTGATGCCGGGCGCCGACAAGGACCTGGTGAAGCCGCTGGCCGACCGCCTGAAGAAGCAGGGCGTGATCGTCCAGTTGAAGACCAAGGCGGCCAAGGTCGAGGCGTCGAAGAAGGGCATCACCGTCGGCTTCGAAAGCGCCACCGAAGGCCAGAAGCCGGAACTGGAGTCGGGGACGTTCGATCGCGTGCTGGTGGCCGTGGGCCGTTCGCCCAACGGCGGCAAGCTCGATGCCGACAAGGCCGGCGTCACCGTCACCGATCGCGGCTTCGTTCCCGTGGATGCGCAGATGCGTACCAACGTGCCGCACATCTTCGCCATCGGCGACCTGGTGGGCCAGCCGATGCTGGCGCACAAGGCCACGCACGAAGGCAAGCTGGCCGCAGAAGTGGCGGCCGGCGAGAAGAAGGAGTGGGTGGCCCGCGTGATTCCGTCCGTGGCCTATACCGATCCGGAAATCGCGTGGGTCGGCGTGACCGAGACCGAAGCCAAGGCCAAGGGCCTGAAGATCGGCGTGGGCAAGTTCCCGTGGGTGGCGTCGGCGCGTGCGGTCGGCATCGGCCGCGGCGAAGGCTCGACCAAGCTGATCTTCGACGAACACACCCATCGCATCATCGGCGCCGGCATCGTCGGCGTGCATGCGGGCGACCTGATCAGTGAACTGGCACTGGCGATCGAGATGGGCGCGGAAGCCGGCGACATCGGCGCGACCATCCACCCGCACCCGACGCTCAGCGAATCGGTGGCGATGGCGGCCGAGGTCTACGAAGGCACCATCACCGACCTGTACATCCCGAAGAAGAAGTGATCCGCCGCGGGATGGCGGAAGCAGAAAGGCCGCGCAGAAGCGCGGCCTTTTTCTTGGGATCGAGCGGCGGATCAGGCCGGCAACGGCATCGCCTTCGCCGCCCGGCGTGCCTCGATCCGCTTCCACACCTTCTCATGGAAGTGGAAGACGACCGTGTTGCAGGCCGGCTCGATCAGTGCCAGTGCGCCACCGACCAGCAGGCTGCCGGTGAACAGGTACCCCAGGGTGAAGGCGACCGCGAAATGCAGCATCGCAAAGCTCAGGGTCTTGTTCACGGCGGGGCTCCAGATGAGAACTGGTCTCAAGTATGGGCGCCCCGCGCGTGTCGTCCAATGAAACGTTCTGCTGGAAACGATAAGCGGCGACTATCGATATGGTCAGTTAGAACCGGAAGGTCACGCCCGCCATCGGTCCGTGCACTTTGAACTGCCCGGTCAGCTTGCCAGCGACCTCGACCGTGCCCACGCCGGATTCGGCCGGCGCTTCGAACGAACCCCGGTAGTCGTTGCTGAGCTTCAGGCGGAACCAGTCGTAGCCCACGTGGATGCCGAGTCGCTCGGTCACCAGGTACTCGACGATCAGGCCGCCACGCTCGAAGTGGCCGCGCTCATCGATGAAGTCGCCCCAACGCGTATCCAGGTACTGGGCCTGTGCTTCGATGCGCAGGCGATCCGTCGCTGCCCAGGCCACGCGCGTGTGCAGGTTGGGCGACGTGCCGTCCTTCTTCCAGCGGAACGACTCCCACTGCGGATCGACATCGCCCGTGCCCGTGCTGGTCCCCGTGCCCCGGGCTTCCAGCGTCGCATGCGTGATGCCGGCGCCAAGGCCCCACTGGAAGCGCGGCGTGTCGACGACCGCGAATTCGTAGTTGAGGCTGGCCAGTTCGAAGCTGAGGCGGCCATCGACGTCGATGGCGGGTATTTCCACCGGTTCGCCGGGAATCTCCACTTCATCGAAAATGTTGCCGGGATCGACCCAGTCACCGTCGAAGTTCCACGACTGGTCGCGTCGGTAGTCGTAGTAGTTCAGGCGCAGTGACTGGCGTGGCGACATGTTGAAGGCGAACTCGCCGCGTGGCCGCCAGCGGCCATCCGAATCGATTCCGCCCGCGGCGGCCAAATCCTCCGTGCGCTCGCCGTCGGTGGCGACGCCGGTGCCATCGAAGCGGATGTTGGCTTCGGGATTGAAGGCCGATAGCCGGACTTCGAAACGGGCGTCATCGGCGACGTCCTGCGCCATCGCAGCCGTGGTTGCGCCGGCGAGAGGCAGGCAGGCGAGCAGGCAGACGAAGACGGGAGTGGGGCGAGAGTGGGGGCGGTTCATGGGCGCTCCATGCGGCGAGGGGGAACTCAACCGTCATGGTTTCGTGGTCGTCATAGGGTGAATTGCATGAACGACGGCGGCGCGAAGACGCGAAAAGGGCGGATGTGTTCCGCAAAAAAGAAGAAGCCCCGCGGGCAGCCGGGGCTTCTGGAAGGCCTGTGGCGGAGCATCGGACGAGGAAGTTGAGCAGCAGGCCTTGCAGGGACTGACAGGCTGTTTCCGGCAAAGTTCCGGAAAAGCGGCGGGAAAATTATGAACAGGGGAAACGGTTACATGCAGCAGGCGCAAGGCTTGCGGCACGGATCGTGCACCCGGGAACGGTTTCGACCTTTGGCGGTTGTCCCGGAAATTGTCCCGCTGCTATACTTTTGCGGCTCGGCGAGGCGCTTTACCGCCTTGTACCCCGCCAATTCCGTAGGGCTTTCGTGTGCTGAATTCCGTCGCTGCGGGCCGGCGGCTGGTGTTGCGCGCCGCCGTCTGGCAGACGGCAGCGGTACTGCTGGTCGCGGTGCTGTTCCTGCTCCGGGGCGTGCCCCAGGCGGTTGCGGCGGCTGTCGGAGGACTGGCGATCGTGGCTGGCGCGCTGCTGGCGGCCTGGATGGCCTTCGGCGGTGGCGTACTCGGGGCCGTTTCGGCGGTGCTGAGGCTGGTCGCGGGGATGGTGGTGAAGTGGGTCGTGGTGATCGGTGTGCTGGTCGTTGGCGCGGGGCTTTACAAGCTGCCTCCGCTGCCTCTGCTGGCAGGCGTGATCACCGGACTGGTGGCACAGGTGCTGGTCGCGACCGGCAAGCAGCGATAACCCAACTAGAAAGGTTTCCGACTCATGGCGGGCGAGGCTCTTACTCCCACCAGCTACATCCAGCATCACCTGAAGAACCTCACGGCCCAGGTGGGCGGTGAAGGTCCTTTCTGGACGATCAACGTCGACACCTTCGTGACCGCCGTGCTGATGGGGTTGCTGATCGTGTTCGCTTTCTGGATGGCGACCCGCAAGGCCACCGCCGGCGTGCCGGGCAAGTGGCAGGCGTTCGTCGAGATCATGCTCGAGTTCGTCGACAAGCAGGCCCGCGACACCTACCACGGGACCAGCAAGCTGGTGACGCCCATCGCGATCACCATCTTCTTCTGGATCCTGATGATGAACCTGCTGAAGATGATCCCGGCAGACTTCATCGCCAAGCCGCTCGAACTGATGGGCGTGCACTACTGGAAGCCGGTGCCCACCGCCGACGTCAATGCCACGCTGGGCATGTCGATCAGTGTGTTCTTCCTGATGCTGGTGTTCGCCTTCCGCTCCAAGGGGCTGGGCGGTTTCGCCAAGGAATTCCTGACGGCGCCGTTCGGCAAGTGGATGATGCCGTTCAACCTGATCCTCAACATCGTCGAATGGGTCAGCAAGCCCATCTCCCTGGCGATGCGACTGTTCGGCAACATGTTCGGCGGCGAAATCGTCTTCCTGCTGATCTGGGTGCTGGGCGGCGCGGGCATCGTCGGCATGCTGGGCGGCGCCGCGTTCGGCCTCGGCTGGATGCTGTTCCACCTGCTCGTCATCCCGCTGCAGGCCTTCATCTTCATGATGCTGTCGATCGTCTACCTGAGCCTGTCGGAAGACAGCCACTGAGTTTCCGCTTCACCGTTTCGCCTTTTACCATCCACCTTTCAAGCACTTAAGTTCCGGAGATCACCATGGAAAGCATCCTCACCAACCTCGCCCAGGTCCAGGCTTCGACCGCCCTCGCCATCGGCATCATGATCGGTCTGGCCGCGCTGGGCGCCGGCCTGGGTCTGGCCATCATGGCCGGCAAGTTCCTGGAATCGGCTGCCCGCCAGCCGGAGCTGATCCCGGTCCTGCAGGTGCGCATGTTCATCACCGCCGGCCTGATCGACGCCGCGTTCATCATCTCGGTCGCCGTCGGCCTGCTGTTCGCCTTCGCCAGCCCGTTCATCACGATCTTCACCGAGCAGCTGGCCAAGCTGGCGGGCTGATCCGTCGCGTGCACGCCTGACCACGGGCGTTCGCCCGCGGTCAGTCACCAGGCGTAGCTGGGCCGGCGCGATGTGCGCGGGCCCTTCATCACCGGCAGGTTTACGATGAATATCAATCTCACTCTGTTCGCCCAGGCGCTGGCCTTCGCCGGCCTGATCTGGATCATTGCGACCAAAATCTGGCCGCCGCTGCTGGCTGCCATCGAAGAACGCCAGCAAAAGATCGCCGAAGGCCTGGCTGCGGCCGACCGCAGCCAGAAGGATCTGGCGCAGGCCCAGGAAAAGGTCAACGAGGCGTTGAAGGAAGCCCGCGTCAAGGCCAACGAGATCATCGACCAGGCCCACGCGCGCGCCAACCAGATCGTCGATGCGGCCAAGAACGATGCGATCGCCGAAGCCAACCGCCAGAAGGCGCTGGCCGAAGCCGAGATCGACGCCGCCGCCACGCGTGCCCGCGAGGACTTGCGCAAGCAGGTGTCCGCGCTGGCCGTCAGCGGTGCCGAGAAGCTGCTGAAGCGCGAGATCGATGCCAACGCCCACAAGGCGCTGCTCGACGAACTCGCCGCCGAAATCTGATCCGGACGATCTGATCGATGAGCCAGGCCCTGACTGTCGCCCGCCCCTACGCCCGCGCCGCCTTTGCGACGGCGCGCGACGAAGGCAACTTCGCCGCCTGGTCGCAGGCGCTGGGTTTCGCCGCGCACGTCGCGGCGGACCCGCGCGTGTCCGCGCTGCTGCCCAATCCGCAGCTGCTGCACGCCGATGCGGTGACCCTGCTCGCGCCCGAGGGCGCGAGTGAGACGTTCGTCCGCTTCCTGGGCATCCTCGCCGACGCGCGCCGCCTGCCCCAGTTGCCGGAGATTGCCGGCCTGTTCGAGGAACTGCGCGCCGAAGCCGAGCACATCGTCAAGGCGAAGGTGACCTCCGCCACGACGCTGCCGGCCGGCGAGCTGGACGTGATCAAGGCCGCATTGAAGAAGCGCTTCGGCCGCGAGGTCGAAGTCGAGACGGCCGTCGACGCATCGCTGATCGGCGGCGCCGTGATCGATGCCGGCAGCGTGGTGATCGACGGCTCGCTGAAGGGCAAGCTGGCGCGCCTGCAGTCGGCGCTGACGCACTGAATTCCCATTGAACCGCCGCGCGCAAGCCGGCACACAGGACTTACCCATGGCTACCACGCTCAACCCCTCTGAAATCAGCGACCTGATCAAGACCCGTATCGAGAAGGTCAAGCTGGCCGCGGAGTCGCGCAATGAAGGCACGGTCACCTCCGTGTCCGACGGCATCGTGCGCATCTTCGGCCTGGCCGACGTCATGCAGGGCGAAATGATCGAGCTGCCCAACAGCACCTACGCACTGGCGCTGAACCTGGAGCGCGACTCGGTGGGCGCCGTGGTCCTGGGCGACTACGAGCACCTGCGCGAAGGCGACGTGGCCAAGACCACCGGCCGCATCCTGGAAGTGCCGGTCGGTCCGGAAATGCTCGGCCGCGTCGTGAACGCGCTGGGCGAACCGATCGACGGCAAGGGCCCGCTGGGCACCTCGCTGACCGCGCCGGTGGAGCGCGTCGCACCGGGCGTCATCTGGCGCAAGTCGGTCGACCAGCCGGTGCAGACCGGTTACAAGACCGTCGACGCGATGATCCCGATCGGCCGCGGCCAGCGCGAGCTGATCATCGGCGACCGCCAGACCGGCAAGACCGCGCTGGCCATCGACGCCGTGATCAACCAGAAGGGCACCGGCATCAAGTGCGTGTACGTGGCGATCGGCCAGA